>CAYOOC010000027.1:0-33891 GCA_964405505.1 uncultured Thiohalophilus sp. | reverse complement strand
TTGCACCCTCCGTATTACCGCGGCTGCTGGCACGGAGTTAGCCGGTGCTTCTTCTACAGTTAATGTCAAGACTCAAGGGTATTAACCTTAAGCTTTTCTTCACTGTTGAAAGTGCTTTACAACCCGCAGGCCTTCTTCACACACGCGGCATTGCTGGATCAGGGTTGCCCCCATTGTCCAATATTCCCCACTGCTGCCTCCCGTAGGAGTCTGGGCCGTGTCTCAGTCCCAGTGTGGCTGATCGTCCTCTCAGACCAGCTACAGATCGTTGCCTTGGTGAGCCTTTACCTCACCAACAAGCTAATCTGACATAGGCTCATCCAATAGCGTGAGGTCCGAAGATCCCCCACTTTCACCCGTAGGTCGTATGCGGTATTAGCCTGAGTTTCCCCAGGTTATCCCCCACTACTGGGCAGATTCCTATGCATTACTCACCCGTCCGCCACTCGCCAGCCAGAGAGCAAGCTCTCTGCTGCTGCCGTTCGACTTGCATGTGTTAGGCATGCCGCCAGCGTTCAATCTGAGCCAGGATCAAACTCTTCAGTTCAATCATTTCGGTTGCTAGGTGCAACCAAACCTTTTGCGATGAAGAGCAATCCTTAGCCAAAACGCTAAATTACTGCTTTTAGGTTTGACGTGATTGCTTACATCGACATTTTTGGCAAAGCCTCATCGACGCAAGCACCCACACAAATTACCTGATCAAATTGTTAAAGAGCACCTCTGACATTCGGCCAGAGCAGACCGACAATTTTGCATCTCTTCGGGACTCGCGTCAAGGACTAATTCCTTGGAATCCTTTGTATGCCGGGCGTTTCCGCCCTCTTGCCGTCTCAGGAGGCGCGCATTATACGTAGCTTTGCCCCCCGGTCAACACCCTTTGGACCAAATGTGTAAAAAAAATTACATGCCGCTGTCAGGGGTGTGATTTTCGGTCGCGACGAGCTGATCTCAACCCGGGCTGGCGGGGGCGTTGTCGTGTAAAAAGGCTTCCAGCGCCTCGCCCGGCATGGGACGGGCATAATAGTAGCCCTGGCCTTCGCTGCAGCCCAGGGCGGCCAGCAGCTTGAGTTGATTCTCGCTTTCCACCCCCTCGGCGATGACCTGCAGGTTAAGGGCCTGGGCCATGGCCAGGATGGTGCGCACGATAGCGGCGTCATCATCATCCACGGCGATATCGCGGACAAAGGAGCGGTCGATTTTCAGTACATCAATGGGAAAGCGCTTGAGATAGGCCAGCGAGGAGTAACCGGTGCCAAAATCATCAATCGCCACCGAAACGCCTAACTCCTTGAAAGCATTGAGTGTCTGGACGGCCTGCTCGGGGTCCTGCATGATGCCGCTTTCGGTGATCTCCAGCTCCAGGATGTGGGCCGAGCCGGGGTCGCCTTCCAGGCTTTGCTGCAGGATGTCATGGGTCTGGGTGTGGAACAGCTGCCGGGCCGAGAGATTGATCGCCAGCCGTGCCACCTCTAACCCCAGGGCGCGCCAGCGACGCAGGTCCGCCAGGGCCCGCTGAATGACCCAGCCGCCCAGGGCAATGATCAGGCCGGTCTCCTCGGCCACCGGGATGAATTTGTCCGGCGGCACCAGCCCGCGCTGCGGGTGCTTCCAGCGCACCAGCGCCTCCAGGCCGGTCACCCCCTGGTTGCGCAGGGAAAACTGGGGCTGGTAGTAAAGCACCAGTTGCGAGGTTTTAATCGCCTCGCGCAGCTCGTTTTCGATCACAAAGCGGGTGACGGTGGCTTCCTGAATCCCGCTGGTACAGAACTGGAAGTTATTGCGTCCCTGCTCCTTGGCGTAGTACATGGCAGCCTCGGCATTTTTCAGCAGATTGTCCGCATCGCGTCCGTTTTCCGGATACATGGCGATCCCGATACTGGCATCCACATAGACATTCTGACCCGACAGCACAAACGGGGTCTGGAACAGTTGCAGCAAGGCATCCGCCTTGTCGCTGGCCTGCTGCGGCCGGCCTACATCGGGCAATAGCAGCACAAAGTCATCCCCCCCGAGACGGGCTATCGTATCCCACGGGGTCACCGCCGATTTGAGCCGTTCGGCCACCGCCCGCAACAGGTGATCGCCGGCGATATGGCCCATGGTGTCATTAAGATTCTTGAAGCGATCCAGATCGAGGAACATCACCGCCAGCGAATGGCTTTCCCGGTGCGCATAGGCAAAGGCCTGTTCGATACGATCGCGTAACAACCAGCGGTTGGGCAGCCCGGTCAGCAGGTCGTGATACGCCTGATGGCGCAGGGTCTGTTCCGCCGCGCGTCGCGCGCGCCGTTCGTCCGCGTCCGCCAGTTCGCGCTGGATCGCCGGCAACAGACGGGTCAGATTATCCTTCATCAGATAATCCTGCGCGCCCTTGCGCATCGCCTCGACGGCTAACTCCTCACCGATAGTGCCGGAAATAACAATGAAGGGGATGTCCGGATTATGTTCCTTGACCAGTTTCAGCGCCGCCAGCCCGTTGAAGTGCGGCATGGCATAATCGGAGAGCACCAGCTCCCAGTCGGCTTCGCGCAGTTGTCGGGTTAAATCCGGGGCATTGTCCACCCGGGTGTAATCGACCTGGTAGCCCCCCTTGCGCAGGACGCGCAGTATCAGCTCCGCATCGTCCGGGTTGTCCTCCACCAGCAACAGGCGCAGGGTGACTTTTTTCTCCCGGGAATCAGGCATAGGGACTCTGGTTGAGGTTGAGCCAGTAATGGCCCAGCTGGCTCACGGTTGAGGTGAACTGGCCAGAGTCGACGGGTTTGCGGATATAACTGTTGGCCCCCAGCTCATAACTTTTGCGGATATCCGCTTCTTCCGATGAGGAGGTCATCACCACCACGGGCAGATGGCGGGTCCGGCTGTCGGCGCGCAACTGACGCAACACATCATGGCCGTCAAGCCGCGGCAATTTGATGTCCAGCAACATCAGCGTTGGCAATGCTTCTGCGGTGCGGTCGCGATATTTGCCTTCGGCAAACAGGTATTCCAGCGCCTTTACACCGTCATCGACCACGGCGACCTCTGAATCCATGTGGTTTTTCTTCAGCGCCCGCAGCACCAGCGCCTGATCGTCGGGGTTATCTTCGACAAGCAAAATACGCCTGGTTGTCACCCCCCCTCCCCACGCCTCATAACTCAGATTCACCGCATCTCCTGCACTTTTTCGCGCCATAACCGATGATGCTCTAAATTGACTATAGCGAAAAACCCCGCAGCCTCAATCCTCACAGCACAAAATAAAATACCGCCCCGTTGTCCGGACTCCCCTCCGCCCTGATACGTCCGCCATGGCGGTGAATAATACGTTGCACCGTTGCCAGCCCGATCCCCAGCCCTTCGAATTCATCACTGCCATGTAAACGCTGAAAAGCACCAAATAATTTGTCCACATAACGCATATCGAAGCCCGCGCCGTTATCGGCGACATAAAAGACGGTTCGCGAATCCTCTCCCTGGCGGGTGCCGATTTCAACTCTCGGCTGTGACTTGCCTTGCGAATACTTGATCGCGTTGTTAACAAGGTTTGTCAGCATGACACGCAACATCTGTAAATCCCCATAGACAACCAGTCCCGGCTTGACCACCACCTCGATTGAAGAAGCCTCCCAGAGTTGTTTCTGCTCTTCACAGACATCCCGGGCCAACTGGCTCAGGTCGACCTTCTCCCGCTGAAATTTACTGCGTGTCAGGCGGGAGAGCTTTAACAGGCTGTCGATCAGATGCGACATATTTTCAGCCGCCCGTTGTATCCGGTTCAGATAATCCAGGCCGGTTTCATCCAGCACCTGCTGATAATCCTCATATAAAGCCTGACTGAACCCGTCGATCGCACGTAGCGGGGCACGCAAATCATGTGAAACGGAATAGCTGAAAGATTCCAGCTCCTGGTTGATGCGCTGCAATTCACCGGTACGCTCCTGCACCAGTTCTTCCAGATGGAATTTATGACGCAGCAGTTCCTGCTCGGTCTGTTTTTGTTCGGTAATATCCAGCGTGGTACCGATAAATTCTGCCGGCTCACCCTGCTCATCAAAACTGACCCGCCCCTGCTCGAGCACATACAACACTTCACCATCCGGATGACTGACCCGATGCTCGATTTCAAAAATACCATCCGTCGTGCCTGCTGCCCGTTGCATGGCCTCCCCGACTGTTTCGGCATCCTCAGGATGCACGCGTGCCCTGAAGTTATCTAGCGAGGGTTCGACTTCACCGACACGATAACCCAGTAACCTGAACTCTTCGTCAGACCAGACGGCCTTGAGCGTTTTCATATCCAGCTGCCAGCTTCCCAGATGAGCAATGCGCTGCGCCTCGGCCAGCTGGGCCTCGCTGGAACGTAACGCTTCCTCCGCTTTTTTAACTTCGGTCAGATCTGTACTGATTCCAAGCATGCCAATGACGTTGTTTTGTTCGTCATAACGCAGCCGGGCCTGGCTGTAGACCCAGCGCACTTCGCCATCGGTGCGGACAATGCGGTTTTCTATTTTGAAGGGTTTGCGGCTTTTAACCGCGGTATCGACAGCGGCGGTAATTTTGTCGAGATCGCCCGGATAGACCTGCCTGGCGAAGTCCTCGAAATGGCCTTTGAAAGTCCCTGTCTCAAGCCCGTACATGTGCTCGAGGCTGGATGACCATTCGACCGTACCGGCACGCATATCCCAGTCCCAGATCCCGACCTGTCCGGTCTCCAGGGCCAGCTCCAGTTTTTGCTGCTGATTTTCCAGCTGCTGGCGCGCCTTGATTTGTTCGGTAATATTGACAGCAACGCCAATACAGCCATTCAGCTGGCCCTGTTCATCATAAGTCGGCGAGTGGTGGATTTCGAAATAGATATCACCAATTCGCCGCTCTACCTGAAAGGCTTCACCACTGAGGGCGCGCTGAATATCATCGATTATCTCGGGGTTATCGCGGTATAGCTCAAACACCGACTGACCAACCACTTCATCGCCTTTTAGGCCCAGCACACTGAGCGCCTGCCCTTCGGATAAGGTAAAACGCCCCCGGGCATCCAGCGCAAACAACACCACCGGCGCACTGTTAACCACGGTCTGTAATCTTTCCCGGCTTTCCTGCAACCGGGACTGCATTTTCTTGTGTTCGGTGACATCGGTGATACTACCCCGGACCAGTCTCCGGTCTTCTGTAGGCAACCGGACCAGGCGGATTTCACAATCGACCAGATTGCCTCGCGAATCCCTGTGTACCCATTCAAATGCTGGTGTTTCACCCGCCAGTGCCCGGGAAATATACTGGCGGGCCAGCTTATCTGAAGACTGACCGCCAGGCTGGCAAGGAGGACTGAGTTCGGCGGGGCCCGATTGCAACAGTTGTTCACGCTTTAACGCGAACAGTCGTTCGCCATTTTTATTAACATCGACGAACTTCCCGCTATCGACATCCAGAATTGTTATCGCTTCGGGAGCATGGTCAATACTGGTTCTGAAACGCTGTTCACTTTCCTGCAGTTTCAGATAAGTCTGGCGCTGGTCTGTCACATCCTGGGCAATGCCGGCAATCCGGATCAAACTTCCCTGTTGATCAAAAACCGGGGAAATTCGGGCAGATACCCAGCGCAGGTTCCCCCACTTGTCGATCAGGCGGTATTCCGGAAAGGTATATTCCGATTCGAGTTGGTTCTGCTTATCCTGCATGATTTCGCGCAGCCAGCCCTGATCCTCGGGATGAATACGCTCGAACCAGGCACGGGGGTTGTTGTACAGAATCTGAGGTTCGTCACCCCAGATCTTTTTATAGCCCGGACTGATATACAGAAACCGCTCCCAGTCCGGCGTGGTCATCCAGAACACCGCATCGACCGCTTCGGCCAACTGCCGGAAACGGACTTCCGCCTCCTCCAGATCTCGAGTACGGGATCGGACCTGGGTTTGCAGCAGATAACCATACAACCCGCTGAGTAATAAAATGGCGGCAATAACCCCAAGCGCGGGCCACAACCACTTCGGCACAGCTGCTTCGCTCTGTTCCTTCTCCAGCCATTTTTGCAGGCTTTCGTAATAGCGGGAGTTGCTTTGTTTTTTCGCTTCGTTCAGATAGGCATCAATCACCGGCAGATATGGCGAAGCAACCTGCCCAGGTGCGGCAAACCGGACCTGAACCGGGTTAAACAGAATACTGGTCGGTTTCACGCTGTAGCTGCTTTCATTGAGCAGGCTGTAGACCCGGTTTATCACCCCCGCATCCACCCGGCCCTGTTCCAGCTCGTTCATTACATCGCCATAATGCGGCACCGGTAGCGGGATATAGTCGAAACCGAAGCCGTTCATCAGTTCATCGAAACGCCGGCTATGTATGCTCTGTTCCATCAGCGCAATCCGTTGTCCAGCCAGATCGGACAGGGAACTGAGATTCTCGCCACTGGCCTGATAAACCACACCCCAGTTGTTCATCAAAGTCTGCGAGGTAAAATGAAATCGTTCTGCGCGTTCGGCGCTGTAGGCAATCCCGACCAGAATATCGAGTTGCCCGGCTTCCAGCTGTTCGAGCAGATCATTCCAGGGGGCATAATGGTAGTTCAGCTGCCAGTTCTGCTGACGCGCAATATCCTGAAGAACGTCGATGGCAATCCCGGTAATTTGGCCGCTCTCATCCTGAAACACGACAGGTCGATTATCGAATACGCCGACCCGAACAGCCTGTTCAGCCTGAGCGACGCTTCCCCACAAGACGAGAGGAAAAAACAGCAGCCAGTAGCACAAAGCGGTTAATCTCAGATGCATTGCATTCCTCGGGTCGACCCGCTCTATGACAAGTCATCGGTACAGGACAAGAGGCACAACATTCTCGCCGTACCCGTTCCATTGCCATTCAGCCTGACAGGCCCAACCACGAGGAATTGCGCCATGCCTGTATCCGCTATCGGACAGGTTCATCCACAACCGAAGCCTGCCTCGCTATCTGTCAGTATGGTCAAAGGATGAAGATCTGAAAAGGCGGTATGTCCCTATAGCAAACAGGCCGAGTACCGAGGGACGAGGAAAAGCTTCACCACGAAGACACCAAGACACGAAGGGGCACGAAATACTTCGTGTCTTCGAGACTTCGTGGTAATAAAACTCAGGTGAACCGCCCTTTCGATAAAGGGACGAGGGACGAGGTAAGAGTGACGAGGAAGAGCAGTTACTGCCGCTTCTCAAGTAACGGTCACTCGAGCAAAACGGCGTTTGCCCACCTGGAAATAAAAGGGCCGAGTGGCGAGGAAGAACAGCTACTACCGCTTCTCAGGTAACGGTCACTCGGGCAAATCGGCGCTTGCCGACCTGAATAACGTGGCAGGCCCCACGAGGAAGTTCCAGTGCTTGATCGCTGATACGCTCGCCATCAAGTTTGACTGCGCCCTGTGGAAAAGGGACGAGGTACGAGGGGTCGAGTAACGAGGAAAACAGCTACTGCCGCTTCTCAGGTAACGGTCACTCGTGCAAATCGGCGTTTGCCAACCTGGTAAACATGGGTTGTGCCGCTCGGCACTTCCAGACGCTGATCCGATACCCGTTCACCATCGATTTTAACCGCCCCTTGCTTAATCATGCGCAATGCGTCAGAAGTGCTACCGACGAGTTCAGCCTGTTTTAGCAGGTTAGCGATGGCCAGTGTGCCGTTCACAGCGACCAGTTCTACTTCGGATATATCGTCGGGCATGGCACCCTGTTGAAAGCGGGAGACAAAATTTTCCTGTGCTTTTTTCGCCGCCTGTGGAGAATGAAAACGGGCCACGATCTCCTCGCCGAGCAGGAATTTGATATCCCTCGGGTTCTTGCCCGCGGTGATCTGCTCGCGGAATTGTGCGATTTCCTCCAGCGGGCGGAAGCTGAGTAATTCGAAATAACGCCACATCAGATCATCGGAGATCGACATGATCTTGCCGAACATCTCGTCCGGCGGTTCGTTGATACCTATATAGTTGTTCAGGGACTTGGACATTTTCTGTACGCCATCCAGCCCCTCGAGAATCGGCATGGTCAGCACGATCTGCGGCGGCTGGCCGTAGGCCTCCTGCAACTGTCGCCCGACCAGCAGGTTGAACTTCTGATCAGTGCCGCCCAGCTCGATATCCGCCTTCATCGCCACCGAGTCATAGCCCTGGATCAACGGATAGAGAAACTCGTGAATGGCAATCGCCTGACCGTCTTTATAGCGTTTGTGAAAATCATCCCGCTCCAGCATCCGCGCCACGGTATGTTTGGCGGCCAGCTGGATCAGGTCCACGACGCTCATCTCACCCATCCAGCTGGAGTTGAACATCACCAGGGTTTTTTCGGGATCGAGGATCTTGAAAATCTGCTGCTCATAGGTGCGGGCGTTTTCGATCACCTCATCCCGGCTCAGCGGCGGCCGGGTGGCGCTCTTGCCGGTGGGATCGCCGATCATGCCGGTGAAGTCGCCGATCAGAAACAGAACCTCGTGGCCCAGATCCTGGAACTGGCGCAGTTTGTTGATCAGTACTGTATGCCCCAGATGCAGATCCGGCGCGGTGGGATCAAAACCGGCCTTGATCCGCAGGGAGCGGCCGCTCTTGAGTCGCTCGATCAGTTCCGACTCGATCAAAATCTCGTCGGCCCCACGTTTGATCTGTTCCAACATCTTATCGATCGAGCTCATCGGTCACTTTTATCCTGTGCGAAAAAGGCTGCGTAGATTACCATATTGCCCCATGGCCCTCATCTCTGCCGAGCGGCGTCGGGGGGCCGGGTGACTCAAATTTGTGGACTGGTTAATTGACGCTGGTCGGGAATCAGGCTATCTTAGAATCAACTATAAAAATTTAAGATAATTCCGTGGATTACAACACATTCTTAACAAAAGATTACAAGTCCCTCGGGCAGCCCATGCGCCGCCGGGCGCCCCGCTGGTCGTATTTACACACGATCGTCGTGCTGGTTGTGCTGACCACCGTCGGCACCCTGCTGGCTTTTCTCTCCACGGACGTGGCCGCCTCGCGCAATGATACGCCGGACAATGCGCTGAGCCGGGCCCTGCCCGCCGCGCAGATCACGATCCCGCTGGAGCTCGCCCGGCCCGCCGCCGATGACAGCGCCTCCGTCACACCGACCCGATTTGATCACAATCCGCTGGGCTCACATCAATCCGAAAAACCGGAGTCCGGGGAACAACCGCCCATGGCGCGCCCCGATGAGAGCTGGCTGAGCATCACGGTTCGTCGCGGGGACAGCCTGGCCGCCATTTTCAAACGCCACGACATTCCGGCCCGGGAACTGCACCAGATCATGCAGCTGGGACGTATTACCCGCAATCTCAATGCCCTGCATCCCGGCGATATCGTCCGCTTCAAGCTGGATGAACAGCAGCGGGTCCAGCAGATGATCTTTGATATCTCGCGGCTCAAATCACTGCAGGTTTCCCGGCAGGCCGATGAGCAGTTCGCCGCGCGAATAATCGAACATGAACTCGATCGACGCCTGACCCAGAGCAGCGGCGTCATCAAAACGTCCCTCTATGAAGCGGGTAAGGCCGCCGGCCTGGATGATGGACTGATTATGCAAATGACCGCCATCTTCGGCTGGGATATCGATTTTGTCCTCGATATCCGCCGCGGCGATCACTTCACCCTGATTTATGAAGAACAGTACCTGGACGGCGAGAAAGTCCAGGACGGTCCGATCATTGCCGCTGAATTCGTCAACCAGGGTCGCCAGGTACACGCCATTCGCTATACCGATAAAGAAGGTCGCAGCGACTACTATTCGCCCGAGGGCTATTCCATGCGCAAGGCCTTCCTGCGCACACCGGTCGATTTTCGCCGCATCAGCTCGCGCTTTGGCAAACGCCATCATCCGGTACTGAACCGGATGCGCATGCACAAGGGGGTTGATTACGTCGCGCGCACCGGTACGCCGATCCAGGCCGCCGGCGATGGGAAAATCGTGTATCGCGGCTGGAAAGGCGGTTACGGCCGGGTCATCATTTTGCAGCACGGCGGCCGCTACAGCACCCTGTATGCCCATATGTCCGGGTTCAAGGGCGGACTGCGGGTCGGCAGCCGGGTCAAACAGGGCCAGATCATCGGCTTTGTCGGCCGCTCCGGGCGCGTCACCGGCGCGCATCTGCATTACGAATTCCGGGTTAACGGAACTCACCGGGATCCGCTCACCGTCAAGCTGCCCGAAGCCGAACCGATCAAACCCGCCTACAAGATGGAATTCAAACAGGTAGCCCAACGGCGCCTGGCCCAGCTGGACGCCGCCCGACCGGCCATGCTGGCGCTGAATCAATAGTTCCTTGCCGACCCCGGTTTAGACTGAATTCATATTTAACCTTGACGTTCGAATGGTTATTACCGCACAATTGAATGGCGAATTGTGTGGTAACTGAACCGCCCGGAGGCGTCATGTCGGTATCCAGCGAGCACGTCAATAACGGCAAGGAATGTATCATCCGGATAGGCGACAAGCTGGTCTATCGACTCTATCGCGAATTTCGTCAGGCCTATACCGGCTGTGATCCGGCCACCGAGCTCATCACCGTCGATCTCCAGAACACCCGTTACATTGACAGCTCGGCACTGGGCATGATGTTGCTGCTGAAAAAACACGCCCGGAACAACCAGCGTCAGATCCGTCTGATCAACGTCAGTGATACCATCTTGCGCGCCTTTGAGATTGTACAACTGGATACACAATTCGAGATCTCAGCCACCACAAAGAAGCGTCAGCACACCAACTGACAGAACAGAACAGCCCCGCCCTCGGCCCGCACTTTGAACCGGCCGCTTCAGGATTTGCCGGCCAGCGCCGTTTTGCATAGCATGCACGCATGACAACCTATTACCTTGGTCTGATCTCGGGAACCAGCATGGACGGAATCGATGCCGCCTTGCTGGCCTTTGACGAACAGCCCCGACTTCTTGCCCACCACAGTCACCCGTTGCCGGATCCCATTCGCCAGCAGCTCTATCAATTGCAGACCCCCGGTCAGAATGAACTGGTCATCGCTATGCAGCTGGATGTGGAACTGGGCCGATTATTTGCCACAGCCGCCTTGAGGCTGCTCGACCAGGCCGCCCTGCGGCCCGATCAGGTGGCCGCCATCGGCAGCCACGGCCAGACCCTGCGCCACTACCCGGCGGGTCCCGCCCCCACCACCTGGCAAATCGGCGATCCCAACATCATTGCCGAGCAGACCGGCATCACCACGGTTGCCGATCTGCGTCGCCGTGATATGGCCGCCGGCGGTCAGGGCGCCCCGCTGGTCCCGGCCTTTCACGCTGCTGTGTTTCGCCAGGCGAATATGAACCGGGCCATTTTAAATATCGGCGGCATCGCCAACCTGACCCTGTTGCCGGCAGAGCCCACCCGGCCGGTCATCGGTTTCGATACCGGGCCCGGTAACGGGCTGATGGATGCCTGGATCGGACAACACCTCGACCAGCGTTACGATCGGGATGGCGAATGGGCGGCCAGCGGCCACATCCATCCCGGCCTGCTGGAGCGGCTGCTGCACGAACCCTATTTCGAGCGTCCGCCCCCCAAAAGCACCGGTCGCGAATACTTCAACCTGGACTGGCTACAACCACGCCTGGCTGCTTTTTCAGATCTGGCGCCCCGCGATACGCAGGCGACACTGTGCGAACTGACCGCGCGCACCATTGCCGAGGCGTTACAGACGACGATGGAATCCGTGGACGAGGTCTTGATCTGCGGCGGCGGCGTCCACAACCGCCAGCTGTATCAACGCCTGGAAGAACTGCTCACCCCGGCCCGGGTCACCACGACCGCCGAAACCGGCATCGATCCCGACTGGGTCGAAGCCGCCGCCTTCGCCTGGCTCGCCCGGCAAACCCTCAACGGCCAGCCCGGCAACCTGCCCTCGGTCACGGGCGCCTCGCATCCGGTGGTGTTGGGAGGGATATACCCCGGGAAAGGGCCGAGGGACGAGTAACGAGGGACGAGGAAAAGCTTCACCACGAAGACACCAAGACACGAAGGCTTGAAAATGAAATCCTTCATGACCCCACATCGGTAATAGCTAAACAGCGTAAAACACCTGCCCCAAAGAACAGGGATAAAAAGAGCTTCCGGTTTCCTCGTTACTCGTCCCTCGGCCCTCGGCCCTGAGAAAAGCGCTGGCGCGCTTTTCGTCAGCGCTTTTCGATCGGGACGTATTTGCGCACCGGCTCGCCGGTATAGACCTGGGTGGGACGGAAGATCCGGTTATCGGCCAGTTGTTCGCGCCAGTGCGCCAGCCAGCCGGCGGAGCGGGCCATGGCGAAGATGGCGGTGAACTGATCGGCGGGGATGCCCATCTCCGAATAGAGAATACCACTGTAAAAATCGACATTGGCATAGACGCCCTTGTGGGCCAGGCGCTCCTCGCACACCTGCTCCACCGCCTTGGCGATATCGAACAGCGGGCTGACATTGCCTGCCTTGGTCTCCATATACTGGTCGATCAGTTTTTGCAGGATGATGGCACGCGGATCCTTGGTCTTGTATTCGCGATGTCCCATGCCCCAGATCACTTCCTTGTTGGCCAGCCGCTTGTCCACGTATTCCTCGGCGTTCTCGGGGGAGCCAATATCTTCCAGCATTTCCAGCACCCGCTGATTGGCACCGCCGTGCAGCGGGCCGGACAAGGCCCCAATTGCCGAGGCGACCACACTGTAGGGACTGGAGAGCGTTGAGGCGTTCACCAGTACCGCGAAGGTGGAAGCATTGATCGTGTGTTCGGCGTGCAGAATCAGGCAAACGTCCATGATCCGCGCCAGCAGGGGGTCCGGCTCCTTGCCGGTCAGCATCCACAAGAAGTTTTCCGCATGACTCAGATCGTCGCGGGATTCGACCGGATCGTAACCCTCGCGAATGTGCTGCCACATGGCGACGATCGGCGCCATGCGGGCGATAATCTTGATCGACATGTTGTGGATGTAATTGACATCCTCGCAGGCATCGCCACCGGTTAAACAGTCATTCCCCGGATAGAACATCCCCAGACTGGCCACCACGGTTTGCAACATCTCCATCGGATGACCGGTGTTGGGAAAATTTTTCATCATGCCGCGGGTATGGAACTTGATGCGGCGGTTGTCCTTGAGCTGGTCGCTGAAGGTCTGCAGCTCCGAGCGGGTCGGCAGGCGCCCGTCGAGCAACAACAGGGTGGTCTCCTCGAAGGTGCTGTGTTCGGCCAGTTCCTCGATGGGATAACCGCGATAGGAGAGGATGCCTTTCTCGCCGTCGATATCCGAAATATTGGATTTGGTGGCAGGAACGCCGGCCAGCCCCGGAAGGTATTCACTCATGGAAGACTCCCTGAATTTAAAAACAGTGCGTTACCCCAAGAATAACAAAAAAATCCCGGGACATCGGCAAGGGCGACAGAAAAGTTGGCAAGCCGCTGACAGGCGGGACCGGTTTTGTCCGCCGCAAACAAAAATGGCATGACTTTAAGTCATGCCATTTTGAGGTGAGGTGCGGACGACGCCGGGATTAAACGCCGAAGGACGAACCGCAGCCGCAGGTGGTGGTGGCGTTCGGATTGCGAATCACGAACTGGGCACCGGAGAGGTCTTCCTTGTAGTCGATCTCCGCCCCCATCAGATACTGAAAGCTCATCGGATCCACCAGCAGGGTGACACCGCCTTTTTCCACCCGGGTATCCCCGTCCTGTTCGTCTTCCTCGAAGGTGAAACCGTACTGGAATCCGGAACAGCCGCCACCGGTGACAAACACCCGCAGCATCAGATCGTTGTTGCCCTCGTCCTCGATCAGCTGCCGGACCTTGTCGGCCGCGGAGTCAGTAAAGATTAGCGGGCTGGGAATTTCGGTTGCTGTCTCGGTTGCTGTGCTGCTCATAATGTCTCTCCACCAGGATTGATATCTACAGGGCCTATTATGCGATTCCTGATGGTTTTAATCAAGAATCCTCTGAGCCGCTGTCGGGGGTTGTACGTGAGTGGTTACTACTCTTGTGCACCAGATTGCCATTGACTTCCGCCCCCATCGCCATCTCGATCAGGCTGTAATAGACGTTGCCGTGTACCCGCGCCTGGGCGGCCAGCTCGACATGGCCGGGCGCGTGAACATCGCCGATGACCGTACCGTTGACCACCACATTGGGCACCTTCACTTCTCCCTCTATGGTGCCCCGCTCGCTCAAAGTCAAGAGGGATTCCTCGCCTTCTTCGGCGATCACGCTGCCTTTGACGCTGCCATCCACATGCAAACCGCCGCTGAAAATGACATCGCCCCGGATTTCGGTGTTCTGGCCGATTAACGAATCGATCTGTGCCGTCCGGCCAGGCTTCTTGTTACTCCCCCACATGCTATTTATTCTCCTCAATCGACCAGTCGATGGTTTTTTCGATACTGTTACGCGCACTGCCCCGGGGCAAAATCCGCAGCGTGGCCCGTAACAGGCTGAAATTATCCGGCAGGCGGATATCCCCTTCGAGCTTTTGAAAATACTTGAAGCGGTAATTCAATTCGTTGACAGAATTCTCGGTTACATCCTTGAGAGTCAAAGACTTGGACTCGCTATCCTGAAGCCCCTCCAGCTCCAATTGTACCCGGCCGCTGGCCAGCCTGTCATTGCCCAGCACCTGGGTCAGCACCACCCGATAACGCAAGCGGAGATCGGAACCGCCGGGCTCGAGACTGAACTTTTGCAACTGCAGACCGGTCGAGGCTTCTCGCGGTGAGACAATACCGCGATAAAAGGCCAGCTCTTCTTTGAGTTCCAGGATTTCCGATTGCAGGTTCTTGATGGTGCCGTCCAGATCATCATAGGCCTGGCGCTCGATCTGCCGGGCCCGTTGCAACAGGGCCTTTTCCTGGCGCAGGGTCTCGATCTCCCCTTCCAGCCGTTTTTTGACCTGTAGCAGCTCTTTTTTGACCCGGCTGGCTTCATCACTGTCATAACCGGCCAGGTAACGTCCGTAATCGAACAGGGTATAGCCCCCGGCCAGCATCAACAGGACCGCCAGGGCCCACAACGCCCGCGTTTTCCACGGGTGGTGAGGTTTAACCACCAGACTCATCGGTACATCCTAGGGCATCAATCCAATTGTATTCAGGCCGGCCGTCTCATCCAGGCCGAACATGATATTCATATTCTGTACAGCTTGGCCCGAGGCGCCCTTGACCAGGTTATCGATCACCGACAGGACAACCACCGTATCACCATCACCGGGGCGGTGCAGGGCAATCCGGCAGTGATTGGCGCCCTTGACGCTACGAGTTTCGGGGTGCGAGTCGGGCGGCAGGATATCGACAAACGGTTCGCCGGCATAGCGTTCGCTGTAGAGCGCCTGCAATCCCTTGACCGTGCCGGTCAGCCGGGCGTAAAGGGTGGCGTGAATCCCCCGGATCATGGGCGTCAGATGGGGGACAAACGTCAGTCCCACCGGGGTTCCCGCTGCCCGGGTCAGCCCCTGGACGATCTCGGGCAGATGGCGATGGCCGGCCACACCGTAAGCCTTCATGCTTTCGCTGGCCTCGCCCAGCAAGGCACCCACATTGGCCTTGCGCCCGGCCCCGCTAACGCCCGACTTGGCATCGGCCACCAGTTGCCCGATGTCCACCAGCCCCTGCTCGATCAGCGGCAGAAATCCCAGCTGCACCGCGGTGGGATAGCAGCCCGGACAGGCGATCAACCGCGCCTCGCGGATCGCCTCGCGGTTGACCTCGGGCAGCCCGTAGACCGCCTCGGCCACCAGTTGCGGTGCGCTGTGGGCCATGCCGTACCACTTTTCCCATTCCGCCACATCCTTGATGCGAAAATCGGCACCCAGGTCGATCACCCGCACGCCCTTATCCAGCAGCTCGGCGGCGGTATTCATTGCCACGCCATGCGGTGTAGCAAAGAACACCACATCGCACCGGGCCAGCTGCGCGGGATCGGGGTCACTGAAGGCGAGATCGACATAACCCCGCAGATTGGGAAACATGTCCGCCACCGGCTGACCGGCTTCGGAACGGGAAGTAATCAGGCGCAGATCCACCTGCGGATGCAACGCCAGCAGACGCAGCAACTCCACCCCGGTATACCCTGTACCGCCAACAATACCTGCCTTGATCATGATTCCAACCCGGTTATGCAAGGAGGGTAATGATAAGTGCTGGCGGGATAAACGAAAAGGCTGATACGTGATGAATCTCTCAACCTTGCACGCCTTTGTGGTCTGTACCGCGACAAATAAAAAAGCGGCTGAAAAGCCGCTTGAGTTGGATCGTGCTTGATTATTGTTATTAAGGCTTGGCGGTTACTCCCCTAAGGGATTCCCACCCTATTCCCTACATTTCACAAGGTCAAGGTTTTTTGCGGTTTTTTGCGCCAATTTCCTGCTGGCGGTTCCGTCGGCGCGCCGGGACAGGGTCATGCTAGAATCGGTGCGCATGGATTTTCGGCATCTCAAACGCACCCGACAGAAGCTCTTTACCCTGACCAAATGGAAAGTGCGGCTGCTATTCTGGGGCAGCGCCCTGAGCGTCGGTGCCGTGGCGGCGCTGTTCGCGCTGGCGGCGGGCACCGCCGATGAAACCTTTCACCACCTGCATCAGCAGCGCCCCTGGCTGACCTACCTGCTACCCCCCGCCGGACTGGCGCTGATCGCATGGTTGACCCGGCGCTTTTTCCCGGGGACCGAGGGCAGCGGGATCCCCCAGGCGATTGCCGCCCTGTCCATGCGCAAGCACGCCCTGCGACACAAGGTGCTGTCGCTGCGCGTGGCCGTGGCCAAAATAGTGCTGACCACCTTGGGTCTGTTCTGCGGTGCGTCCATCGGCCGCGAAGGGCCAACGGTACACATCGGCGCCTCGCTCATGTATTCCCTGCGCCGTTTCGCCCCTATGCCGCTGCGCGGCCAGGATCTGCTACGAGCGATGATCCTGGCCGGTGGCGCCGCCGGGATCTCGGCCGCCTTCAACACGCCGCTGGCCGGCATTTTGTTTGCCATTGAGGAGATGAGCCGCTCCTTTGAGCAGCGCAGCAGCGGGACCCTGATCATCGCTGTCGTGCTGGCCGGGATCACGGGGCTGATGATCCTCGGCCCGTATACTTATTTCGGCAGCACTGACGCCACATTGCCCCTGTCCGGCGCCTGGCTGGCGGTGATCCTCTGCGGCGTCGTCGGGGGCTTGCTGGGCGGGCTATTCGCTACGGCCCTGATTCAGGGCTCCCGCCGCGTTGCGCCGCTGGCCTGGCGTTATCCCGTGCGCGTGGCGTTTGTCTGCGGCCTGCTCATCAGCGTGCTGGGCTTCCTCTCCAACGGCCAGAGTTACGGCACCGGCTATATCGAGGCACGTGCCCTGGTGGACGGTGGCGAGGCGTCGTTGCTGTTTCCGCTGTGGAAATTGCTGGCGACCCTCTCGTCCTATCTCAGTGGCATTCCCGGCGGGATTTTCGCCCCCTCGCTCTCGGTCGGGGCCGGACTGGGCGCGGATCTGGCACTGCTGTTGCCTCATCTGCCCGCGGCGGCACTGGTGATGCTCGGGATGGTCGGCTATTTCAGTGGCGTGGTGCAGACCCCGATCACCGCTTTTGTCATCGTGATGGAAATGACGGACAATTCGGGTATGCTGCTGCCGCTGATGGCCACAGCACTGATTGCCCGGGGCGTCTCGAGCCTGGTCTGTCCCCGGCCGATTTATATGGCCCTGGCTGAAGCCTATCTGCACAAACAGGATCCCCCGAAGGTCAAACATGAAAACCCGTGATACGTTAATTGCTGTATTTGTTGTGTTGTTAATCGGTGCGCTGGCCTGGATCTGGTTCAGCCCTTCCGGGTTGCAGCGTGCGCCCGACATCAGCTTCAAGAATGTCGAGGGGGAGAGCCTCAGCCTGCAGCAACTGCAACAGCAGGGCCGGCCGGTCCTGGTCACGTTCTGGGCCACCTCCTGCCCCGGTTGTATCAAGGAGATGCCGCACCTGATCGAGATGTACCACGATCTGGCCCCCCGGGGACTGGAAATCATCGGGGTGGCCATGGCCTATGACCCACCCAATCATGTGATGCGCATGCGCGAGGAAAAAGATATTCCCTATCCCATCGTGCTGGATATCGACAGCGCCATCGCCCGGGCCTTTGGTGAGGTTAAACTGACACCAAGCCATTTTCTGATCAATCCCAATGGCCGCATCGTGCATCACAAGATCGGCGAGCTGGACATGGAACGGATCCGTACCCGCATCCTGGCGATGCTCAACGCACCCGCTCAAGGATAACGCAACATGCTCTGGGTCAAGGCGTGGCATATTGTCTTCATGGTGACCTGGTTCGCCGGCCTGTTTTATCTGCCCCGGCTGTACGTCTATCACGCCATGGCCGAAGATAGCGTCAGCCATGAGCGGTTCAAGATCATGGAACGCAAGCTGTTTTACGGCATCATGACGCCCGGGGCGATCATTACCATTTTACTGGGATTGTGGTTACTGGCCGATTATGCCTGGGCGGCTTACAAAGACAGCGGCTGGCTGCACGCCAAGCTGGCGCTGGTCGCTATTCTGATTATCTATCATATTCACTGCGGCAAATTACTGCTCGATTTCAAGCATGACCGCAATACACGCTCACACATCTACTACCGCTGGTATAACGAGTTTCCGGTGTTGATTCTGATTGGCGTGGTGTTACTGGCAGTCGCCAAACCTTTTTGAGTGACGCGGGTCTGCTTTATCGATTAAAGTAAAGCGATTCGACTTCCTGCAAATGGGCCCGTGCCTGCTGGCAGGCCTGTAAAACCTTCTCACGGCTCAACCCGGTTTGTTGCCAGGCGGCCGGTTCAATACCGCTCCAGTCATCCAGCTCGCTCTCCTCGATGTAGGGTAACGAGGCAATACTGTTGGCCACATGCACCAGCGCCACCTGGACCGGAAACAGTTTTGCCCGCCCGGGCTCATGATGGAACGCGATACATTCACGCAGGTTGCTCGGCAAGTGCCATAATTCCGCCAGTGCCTCGCCCACCTGGGCATGATCAAAACCGATCACCTCCCGCTCGGCACGGTACATCGGCAGCGGATCCTCCACCTGCAGTGTTCGTATCAGTGCCGAGTGCATATGTTGCGGCAATTTGTAGAACATCACCAGCTGACCGATGTCGTGCAGCAGCCCGGCCAGAAACAACGACTCGGAACGTGACGCACTGGACACCTCACCCAACTCCTGGGCCAGCAGACCACAATAGAGACTGTGGTGCCAGAAATCCTCCACCGACACCAGATCGGTCGGAATCCCCTCGAACGCCCGGGTTGCAGTGGTGGCGATCACCAGATCGCGGATCTGTTGCAGGCCAAGCAGCGTAACGGCGCGCGAGACCGTATCGACCCGGCTGGAGAGGCCGTAAACCGGACTGTTGGCAATCCGTAACAGGCGGGCCGAGAGGGAGGCGTCCTGGCTGATCACCCTGCCCAGCTCCACCGCCGTGCATTCCCCCTGTTCGGTCATGCGACTGATACGTAAAGAGACTTCCGGCAACGACACCAGTTGTTTGACATCACGGACCAGATCGACGGCGGTTACACTCATAAGATGGCTGCATTGATGAAAATTACTCTAAATATAGTCCATCTACCGGATTTCACCAGTTCCCCGGCGGGTTCGATCCTGACAGATTTTTTGAATTATCAGATCCGCAATATCCGTATGACCGGCCCTGTCTTTCCCCGGATATTGCTGGTAAATTTGAACAATATCTTACCAACAATAAAAAAAACGGACCGTACTGTGAGTTTGCTAGCCGATCACCTTGCCGAAATATACGTCGTTTACGGTTTCTCTTTTCTGCTGCTCGGATTTGTCGTTTTACTTCAGCCCAAGGAAGATCGAGCACTGGGCTTCGCGCCCTATCTGTGGCTGATCGGACTGTTCGGCCTGCTGCACGGGTTGAAGGAGTTTCTTGACTGGTGGCAACTGGCCTATCAACCCCGTCACCCGGCCATAGAATGGCTGGACAACGGGCTACTGCTGATCTCCTATCTGCCCCTGTTTGAATTTGGCCGACGCATCGGTCGCCAGTTTCGCAGTAACGATACACAAACCGTCGTTCAACATCCCCTCCCACTCGGCCTCTATGCCGGCGCCGGACTCGGCCTGATTCTACTCACCCTTCTGGCAAGTCAGTTAGCCAGCGGCCTGGATGCTGCCATTCGACTGTTCGTCGGCCTGCCCGGGGCTTTACTCACCGCCCTGGGACTGCTTGGCTACGCACGTGTGCATCATCACAGCCTGACCCGGATGCAGGCCGGCTGGACACTGAAACTGGTCGCCTATGGATTCATTGCCTATGGCCTTCTTACCGCCCTGATTGCCAGCGACCCGCGAATAGGGCTGGTACTGCCCACACAAACCTTGTTTCTGGAGGTGACCGGCACACCGGTACAACTGTGGCGTGCACTGGCCGCCATCACCATCGCGCTTGGCCTCGGGCTGTTTTTGCGGGGAATCAATCACGACAGTCGTCAGCGTGAGAATGAAACCACCCGCCGTTACCTCGAACTCAACAGCCAACTGGAACAGCGCATCCAGTCGCGTACCCGGCAGTTGCAGGAGATCAACGACCAGCTTAATGAAGTCATCGAGGAGCACCGGGTAACGGAGCAGGCCCTGCGCAAGAGCGAGCGGGACCTGAACCGGGCCCAGGCAATCGCCCATATCGGCAGCTGGACCCTGGATGTCAAACAGAACCTTCTGGAATGGTCCGACGAAACCTATCGCATTTTCGGCCTGCCCAAAGGCAAGACTCTCAGCTACGAGATTTTTCTGGATGCGGTACATCCTGAAGATCGGGAAATAGTCAATCAAAACTGGCAGGCCGCATTGGCCGGCGCCGGCTATGAAGTCGAGCATCGAATCATTATTCACGATCGCATCAAATGGGTACGTGAGAATGCCGAACTGGAATTTGACGATCAGGGCGAGCTGAGTTATGGCATCGGCACGGTGCAGGACATTACCGACCGGATCGAGGCAAAACTGGCACTGGAAGAAGCGCTGGCAGAGCTGCGCCAGTCGGAACAGACGCAACGCGAACTGCGCCTGGTGGCCGAACGCGAGCAGGGACGCATGGCGGCGTTGCTATCAGCGATGAACATCGGGATCCTGTTCGAGGATCGCAATCGTGTTGTCGAGTACGTCAATCCGGCTTTTCGTGCCATGTGGGCCATCCCCGACGATGAGGTGCTGGAGAATCGTGAAACGATGAACGTACTGGAACACTCCACCCACCGCTTCGCGCGCCCCGATCACGCCTCCAGATATGTCTTGCAGGTTCTGGATACACACGAGATCAGCGAACGCTTCGAACTGGACCTGTACGACGGTCGGGTTTTGACCCAGATATCCTATCCCGTGCTCGACAACGAGGAGCGAGTGTTGGGCCGGCTATGGATTTATGAAGATGTTACCAACGAGCGCCAGACCGCCCAGCAACTGCTCTATCTGGCGCAGCGGGATCCCCTGACCGGTCTGTACAACCGCCACCGTTTTCAGGAGCAGCTGGAACAGTCCATAATCAATGCCCAACGCAACAACGCCCGCTTTGCCCTGTTCTATTTTGATCTGGATGAATTCAAATACATTAACGATACCTTTGGTCACAGTGCCGGAGATTCGGTACTGATCCGCATCGCCAATGAAGTACAGGCCCTGGTGCGCGGTGGCGAAACCCTGGCCCGACTCGGCGGGGATGAATTTGCGCTGCTGACCGCGTTGCAACAGAACAACGAAATCAGCGCCCTGGCCAGTCGCATCATCAACGCGGTCTCCTCCCTGCCGTTTCGCTTTCGGGGTCGGCACCTGCGCATAACCACCAGCCTGGGTGTAGCGGTCTTTCCGGATCACGGCCTGGATACCGAGGATCTTGTCGCCCGCGCCGACGCGGCCATGTACCAGGCCAAAAGCCAGGGCAAAAATACCTGGGCAATTTACGACGCCGACCGCGATACCTCACAGGCCATGGTCGACCGCCTGACCTGGAACCAGCGCATCGTGCAGGCGATGGAAAGAGATTTACTGGAATTGCACTACCAGGGAATCTATAACACCAGCGATAGCAGTATCAGCCATATCGAGGCACTGGTTCGGATGCGCGATCCGCTCAATCCGGATCAGCTGTATATGCCAGGGCAGTTTATTCCTATCGCGGAAAAATCGGGCACCATCGTCGACCTGGACAAGTGGGTCATCAAGCGGGTCGTGCGAACCCTGGCACAACTGCCGCACTTATCCGCCATTGCGGTTAACGTCTCCGGGCGCACCTTCGACGATCCCGGCCTGCCGCAATATATCCGTAATCTGCTAAGAGAATATGAACTGGAACCGCAACGGCTGATCATCGAGTTGACCGAAACCGCCGCGGTCACCGATATGCAGGATGCCCAGGCCTTTATCGAAGCCATGCACCGCACCGGTTGCCGGGTCGCACTGGACGATTTCGGCAGCGGTTTTTCCACCTTTACCTATCTCAAGCACCTGGGTGTGGAAATTCTCAAAATCGACGGTCAGTTCATCAGTGACTTGCCCAACAATGCAGAGAACCAGGCTTTTGTCAAAGCCATGGTTGGCGTTGCCCGCGGCCTGCACAAGATCTGCATCGCCGAGTTTGTCGAAGACGCGGCCACGCTGGAAATGATTCGGGATATCGGTGTCGATATGGCCCAGGGCTACTATCTGGACCGTCCCGATCCCGACCATCCGGCGCTTACAAAAACCGGAGACAAAAAATAACCCGGACTCCCTGCGGCCATCATGGCCGGAAAGAGCCCGGGTCTGTCGCCACAAACGACGGGCGAATTTAACTTTTGTGAAATTCCTTGAATGCCTTGATCAGATCAACCGGCTTCTTTTTCTTGTTATCGCTATTAAGGACGTAAATGACGGTTTCGCCCTTCGGGCCGGAGGCGATTTCGGTATAAAAATAGGCCGCATGACCGGTATCACGCACGGCTTTCATATCCTGATAGTTATCGAAGACATAAATCCGGCCGTGACGATACATCTCACCATAAAAATTCTCGCTCTGACGTTTACCATCAAAAATTTCCACTGCCGGAATGCCGCTGCGTTTTTTCTTGTCTTCGCCGGTCAGACCGAAAACGATCGTTTCCCCGTTGGGGCCGGCGCCAATCCGGGTCAGGCGATAAGAGGTTTCACCGTTTTGCATAAACCCGGCAAACGTCTCTTTATCATAGAAAATATGGATACGGCCGTCTTCATGGGCTTCCAGCAGAAGGTCGTCTTTTTCCGCTGTGGTGGTATTGGCGGCACAGGCGGCCATCGACAGGGCGGCCACAACCAGCAACAGCCGATTGATTTGTCTGGATAAAATAGCGATCATGATACTTGCTCCCGTTACGGTTTTGGTACATTCGGATTCCGGGAGATAATACGATGTATTCTTGACAGTTCTGTTACAGCCTTAAAGATGATTCATTCATGACACCCAAAGACGATTTGATTCGCCACTATCGCTGGCTGCGCCAGTACGGCATTAACGATTCACACAGCGGCAACGCCTCGGTACGCGAGGGCAATACCATCTGGGTCACGCCCACCGGGGCCTGCGCGGATACCCTCGAAGCGGATCAACTCATTGCCTGTGATATCGACGGCACACTGGGGGAGGGTACCTCCCTGGATGCGCGCCTGCATGTGATGGTCTATCAGAAAAACGAACAGGCCCGGGCGGTGTTGCACGGCCATGGCCCCCACACCGTGGCGCTGACACTCAACGGCAAGGACTTCACCCCGCCGGATTTTGAAGGGAACTACTACTTTGGCACAGTACCGGTGCTGAACATCGGCTACGAGAGCTACCTGGCCGAGGCGCCGGAACAAGTCTCCGACACGCTGGCACAGCACAAGATCACCGTGGTCCGCGGCCACGGCGTCTACGCCCAGGCCGATTCGATCAACCTGGCCTACAAATGGAACTGCTCACTGGAGCTGTCCGCCAAAACCGCCTGGCTGGCACAACTGGCCGGCACCCTGCCTGGAGGGAAATGACATTAACGCAAAGGGCGCAAAGACGCCAAGAACGCAAAGTTATTAATTTAAACCATATAGAATGTGTACTGACAAGTCGAATCAGTGCAAAAAGATTCGATTGAAAACCTGAACCTTCATAGATTCGGGGCTTCTTTTTTAATAATTTTCTTTGCGATCTCTGCGTCTTTGCGCCCTTTGCGTTACTTAACTTACCTGGAAAAGTGACGCCTCTGCGATCTTTCAGATTTCGATCATTTCGAAGTCTTCCTTGCCCACGCCGCATTCGGGGCACTGCCAGTCTTCGGGGATGTCTTCCCAACGAGTCCCGGGGGCGATACCTTCTTCGGGCAGGCCCTGTTCTTCATCGTAGATAAAGCCACATACGACACACATGTATTGCTTGTATTCCATGATTACCACTACATCGTTGACTGTTTGAATCAACTATTATCGCATTTTCGCCGGCCAATAGGAATCGCTTGAATTGTCCGTGCTAGACTCCATGTCGTTGGATTACAGTCATTTTGTCCAGGTTGCTATTATGTCCGAGTCTCCGATCCCCGTGGTGATGTGCTTCTCCGGGCTGGATCCCACCGGCGGTGCCGGGATCCAGGCCGATATCGAGACCCTCGCCAGCATGGGAGGCCATGCCGCCCCGATTATCACGGCCCTGACCGTGCAGGATACGCAGTCGGCCCAGCGCTTCGAGGCGGTGGATCCGATGCTGTTGATCGAGCAGGCACGCGGGGTGCTCGAAGATATGCCCATCGCCGCGTTCAAGCTGGGCATGCTCGGCAGTGTCGAGGTGATCGAGGCGATCCATTCGATCCTCACCGATTATCCGGATATTCCGCTGGTCCTGGATCCCGTGCTGGCAGCCGGCGGTGGCGGTGAGCTGGCCGACGAGGCCATTGTCAGCGCCATGAAGACGCTGCTAATGCCGCAAACCACGGTGTTGACCCCCAACAGCGTGGAGGCCCGGCGCCTCGCCCCCGAATCCGACACCCTGCATGCCTGTGGCCAGGAGCTGCTCGATCTGGGCCCCGAATACGTGCTCATCACCGGTGGCCATGAGCCGGGGCCGCACATCGACAACCATCTGTATGCCAATCACCGGCAGCTGGAAAGCTTCAGCTGGGATCGTCTGCCCCATTCCTATCACGGCTCGGGCTGCACCCTGTCCTCGGGCATCGCCGGGCTGCTGGCCCAGGGACTCGATCCCTTCGCGGCCATCCACGAGGCCCAGGAGTTCACCTGGCACGCCCTGCAGCAGGGCTTTCGCCCCGGCATGGGCCAGCATATCCCCAACCGGCTGTTCTGGGCCCGGGGCGACGACGAATAATGCGGGATACCCGTCTGCGCGGGCTGTATGCCGTCACCGACGGCCGGCTCACCGGTGAGCCGCTGCTCGCCGCCGTGCAGGCCGCCCTGGCCGGGGGAGTCAGGATCGTGCAGTACCGCGACAAATCCGGTGAGACACAACGCCGTCATGACGAAGCGACCCGACTGGCCCATCTGTGCCACGAACAGGGCGCGCTGCTGTTGATTAACGACGATACCGAACTGGCCCTGGCGGTGGGCGCCGACGGGGTCCATCTGGGTCAGAGCGATACCCCGCTGGCCGTCGCGCGTGATCAGCTGGGTCCCGGCAGACTCATCGGCGTCTCCTGCAACAACCGCCTCGACCGGGCCCTGACGGCACAACAGGCGGGTGCCGACTACGTTGCCTTCGGCCGGTTCTTTCCCTCCACCACCAAACCCGACGCCCCGCAGGCCGAGCTGGCGCTGCTCGAACAGGCGCGCCCGCAGCTCGAATTGCCGATCGCCGCCATCGGCGGCATCACCCCCGACAACGCCGCGCAGCTGCATACCGCCGGCGCCGACATGCTGGCCGTAGTCAACGCCCTGTTCGGCCAGAGCGACATCGAAGCCGCCGCCCGCCGCCTGAGCCGCTGCTTCGACTGACGCGGTTATATAGTGAGATCGCCTGATAAACGCAAAGGACGCAAAGACGCAGAGATCGCAAAGGGAGTTATTCTAAAAACCGGCTTGCGACGTACCATTTTTGATAAACAATGATAATTCTGGATAGATTATTTTACTTGGCGTTCTTTGCGCCTTTGCGTCCTTTGCGTTACTTCCACCTCGCTTGCTATAACCGCCCCTGTCGTCAACCCGGGGATTTGGTTATCATTCGGGCTGTTATCGGATTTGTCACTCTCGAATAATTGAAGGAATCGCGTTATGTCCCGTTCGCATGATCTGTTTGTTGCCGCCCAGAAACACATCCCCGGCGGGGTGAATTCCCCGGTCCGTGCCTTCAAGGGCGTCGGCGGCGATCCGTTGTTTTTCAAGCGGGCCGAAGGGGCCTACATGTTTGACGAGGACGACAATAAGTACATCGACTATGTCGGCTCCTGGGGGCCGATGATCGTCGGCCATAACCACCCCGAGGTCATCAAGGCGGTCGAGGCGGCACTGCACAACGGCATGAGTTTCGGTGCCCCCACCGAACTGGAAACGCAAATGGCCGACAAGGTGTGCGAACTGGTGCCCTCGGTGGAGATGGTGCGCATGGTCAATTCCGGCACCGAGGCGACCATGTCGGCGCTGCGTGTGGCGCGCGGCTTTACCGGCCGGGACAAGATCGTCAAGTTCGAGGGCAACTATCACGGTCACTCCGATTCACTGCTGGTCAAGGCCGGCTCCGGGGCGCTCACCCTGGGCGTACCCACCTCGCCGGGCGTGCCCGCCTCGCTGGCCGAGCATACCCTGACCCTCACCTACAACGACAGCGAGCAGGTGCGGGAAACGTTCGACCAACTGGGCGATGAGATTGCCGCCATCATTGTCGAGCCGGTGGCCGGCAACATGAACTGTGTCCCGCCGGTGGACGGCTTCCTGCAGACCCTGCGCGAGGTGTGCGACCAGCACGGCAGCGTGCTGATCTTCGACGAGGTGATGAGCGGGTTTCGCGTGGCGCTCGGTGGCGCCCAGGAATACTTCGGCGTCACCCCCGATCTGACCACCCTGGGCAAGGTGATCGGCGGCGGCATGCCGGTCGGGGCCTTCGGTGGCAAACGCGAGATCATGGAACAGGTGGCCCCGCTGGGCCCCATCTACCAGGCCGGGACCCTCGCCGGTAACCCGATCGCCATGGCAGCCGGTCTGGCCACCCTGAACCTGATCAGTCAGCCCGGCTTCTTCGAACGCCTCGGTCAGCGGGTCGACCAGCTGACCGGGGGACTGCGCCAACGCGCGAAAGCCAGTAACATCCCGTTGACCACCAACCAGGCCGGCGGCATGTTCGGCTACTTCTTCACGGATGAAGATCCCATCACCCGCTTCGATCAGGTCAGCCACTGCGACATGGAGCGCTTCAAACGTTTCTTCCACGGCATGCTGGAACAGGGCATTTACCTGGCCCCGGCCGCGTTTGAAACCGGCTTCGTCTCCGCCGCCCACAGCGAAGCGGATATCCAGGCGACGCTGGACGCGGCCGAGAAGGTGCTCGCATCTCTCTGACCGGTAAAATACTTACCACCAAGACACTAAGACACCAAGTTTCATATTGCGGTTAGTAGTGCTCCCGGCCAGGGAAAGCGGGCAGTAAATGAAATATATTCTTGGCGTCTTGGTGGTGAGATTGTTCCTGGCAACCCGTCCTGACATCATATTTTGCCGACGTAGCAGGGCTCCCGGACAGATTTTTCAGGTATTATCCCGCCTATGTCGATGGCCAGTTTTGTTCAGTTATTCGAATGGTTAAGCCAGCATCCGGTCAGCGCGGCCGTGCTGGTGTTTGCCATTGCGCTAAGTGAATCGCTGGCTGTCATCGGACTGATCATACCGGGTATTTTTTTCATGGTGGTGTTCGGTGCGCTGATCACCACCGGCTACCTGGACTATGGCTGGACGGTCACAGCCGCCATCCTCGGGGCGATTGCCGGGGACGGTATCAGCTACTGGCTGGGCCGCCATTATCACAAACAACTCTATAATATCTGGCCGTTCCGCAATCGGCCTGGCCTGCTGAAACGCGGGGTCGAGTTCTTTCATCGGCATGGCGGAAAAAGCATTCTATTCGGTCGTTTTGTTGGCCCCGTGCGCCCTATTATTCCCGCTATCGCCGGGATGCTCGCCATGCCACGCCGGCGCTTCATTCTGACCAACGTTGGCTCAGCCCTGTTATGGGGGCCGATCGTATTGTTGCCCGGCATGGCCTTTGGTCTGTCTCTGGAGCTGGCCGCGGAGTTTGCCGGACGCCTTTCACTGTTACTGATCATATTGCTGTTACTGCTGTGGCTGCTCTTCTGGTTCATTCGCCAGCTCTATTATTTTCTGGTGCCGCGCACTGACACTCTGTTCAGCAATGTCATTAACTGGATTAACCGACATCCCCTGATAGGCCGGGTGCCCGCGGCCCTGATCGATCCCCAGCATCCCGAAATGCGAATTCTGACGCTGTTGGCCTTGATGTTATTACTGGCCGCTGTTGCCTTTACCGCTCTGTCTCAATTTCTGACGCAACGTTCGCTGATTCTCGGGTTAAACGATCTGGTCTATTTTCAGTTACAACAACTGCATAACCCGCCCATTGATCGGGTAATGTTATTTTTCAGTCATTTGGGCGATGATCTGTTTCTTGCCATCCTGACCCTGATCCTGTTTGTCTGGACGGCGCTGTATCGTAACTGGCTGGCTGGCTGGCATCTCCTGGCCGCCCTGGCCTTACCCCTGATTGTGGTCCACACCCTGCAACTGTTATTTGATGTCCCGCGCCCGGATATCACCGCCAGTTATTCCAGCCTGGTGTTCCCCAGTGCGCATATTACTATCGCTACCTCGATATACGGTTTTATCGCCGTGATGTTGACGCGCAACATGCCAACAATGTTGCGCATCAGTGTCTATGTTGTCAGTGCGTCACTGGTGCTGTTGATCGCCTTTGCCCGCCTTTATCTTGGCATTCACTGGCTGAGTGATATCCTCGGCGGTATATTACTGGGATTGATCTGGGTCGGCCTGCTGGGCATCGGCTATCGGCGCCATATCGAATCAACCCCGTTACCCCTCAAAACTCTGAGTTATCCCATCCCGCTGATTTTCATCCTGCTGGTGGCCTATCCGACAAGCCAGCTGGACAAGGGGCTCCCGGAGTCGGTCGAAACAACCCGGCATTACCGCCTGAGCATGACAGGCTGGCAACAAACCGGCTGGCAGGCACTGCAACAGTATCGGTCCGATCTACTACAACAGCAAAAGTACCCGCTTAGTCTGCAATGGGCCGCAAACCGGCAAGCGATCATCACCACCCTGAAAGACCTGGGCTGGCAACACCGCGGCGAGTCTCACTGGCGCGGCTGGTTGCGGCCTTCCACGCCGATCGAGGAGCTGCCTGTCATCCCGCATCTGCATGAAGGGCGCTATGAAACTCTGCTCTTTGTACGATTCAACGAGCAAATGCAGCGACTGTTGACCGTGCGACTGTGGCAATCGGATCTGTTCGTACAACATAATGCCCGGGAAGTCCCGTTGTGGGTCGGCGAGGTGGCCTATCTCGAAACAGTGCGTATCGGGCCACTCAAATATCTTAAAACAGCGGACGATTTCAATCGGGCGCTGGACAGTTTCCTCGGTGATCTGACTAACCAGACCCTGACAACCCGGCACGAAGCCGGTTCGTTGCCAATTGTCTTGCTAAGAGAAAAGTCGAGACAATAGCCGGACAGAGAATAACCCGGCATTGGGTTTTCAATCTCCGGGCTGCTGTTTCAATACCGCAGCTACTTCTGCGAGCTTCTGGCTGGCATTATCGACACTGAGTAAACGCTGTTTGGCTTGCATATCCAGCGGCAACAATTCTATCAGGCGTGAAGCCACCCACTCCTCGTCATCCAGATGTTTCTGCATGGTTGAATAGGGCGGATCCAGCTGGCTCAGGATATTGTCCAGTATACGGGCCAGGTACTGCTGTGAATCGGGCAGTGAACCACCAATAATTTCCGGCAACAGTTCCACCTCGGCTTCGATGGACTGGTTCTTGTTTATCTGGCGTGACAGGATACTGAAACGCTGCTCACCTTCGAGTGTCACCCCCAGCATGCCATCGGGGCGGCGATTCCAGTAGCGGATCTTGCACACTGTTCCGACATTATAGGTTTCGGCAGCCTTGCCGACCTCCTGGCCCTGCTGAATCAACACCACACCAATACCGCAATCGGAGCGCAAACACTGGCTTACCATATCCAGATAACGCGGCTCGAAAATACGCAGCGGCAACACGCCGCCGGGAAACAGAACAGTGTTCAGGGGAAACAGGGGAAGGGTGATTTTCATCGAGTTACTGCCCGCTCATGCGACTCATTCGGGAACAGGCTCGCCCCAGGAGCGGGTCAGGGACTGTTCGATACCCAGGTGTTCCAGAATTCGTGCAACAACGAAATCGACCAGGTCCGAAACACTCTGCGGCTGATAATAAAACCCGGGATTGGCCGGCATAATGGTGGCCCCGGCGCGGGACAGGCGCAACATATTCTCCAGATGAATGACTGACAGGGGCGTTTCCCGTACCACCATGATCAATTCACGCCGCTCTTTGAGCATCACATCCGCAGCCCGTTCGATCAGGTTATCGCTGTTGCCGTTGGCCACGGCCGCGAGTGTGCCGGTCGTGCAGGGGCAGATCACCATATGGCGGGCATGGTGCGAACCACTGGCGATGGGGGCGGTCCACTGCTCTTTACCAAATACAGTCAGCAGTTTCGGGTCTGCCTGATAGTAATCAGTAAACCAGGCCTGCATGTCCGCCGGGCGAGCGGGAATATCCAGTTCGCTCTCCATCTGCAGGACCATCTGCGCCGCTTTGGAAACCAGCAGATACACGGGTTGTTGTTTCTCCAGCAGGCACTCCAGCAGGCGCAGCGCGTAAGGTGCCCCGGAGGCGCCGGTCATGGCCAGTATGACAGGGCGTTTAACCGATTCGGACATAATGATCAGCCTTGATATTATTGGACATACTCACCCTGTTGCAGGCGCTCCAGTAATCGCTGATGCAGGTTCTCAAACCCGCCATTGCTCATGATCAGCACATGCGTATCGCCATCAATCTGTTGCAGGATATGCTCGAGAATATCCCCGGTGCTGTCGACCACGCTGATCGGCAACGTGGCCTGTTCAAATATAGCAGCCATATCCCACGACAAACCAGCCGGGCGTAAAACAATTGCACTGTCCGCCTGTTCCAGCGCCGCTGGCAGGGCTTCGCGCTGCACACCCAGGCGCATGGTATTGGAGCGCGGCTCCAGCACGGCGATAATCGGCGCCTTGCCCACATGGCGGCGCAGCCCGTTGAGTGTGGTGGCAATCGCAGTAGGATGATGGGCAAAATCGTCATACACCGTCACACCGTTGACCCTGCCACGAATCTCCATACGCCGTTTGATATTGCGAAAATCACTCAGCGACTCAATCGCCAGAGCGGCCGGCACACCGGCATGTCGCGCCGCCGCGATTGCGGCCAGTGCATTTTCCACATTATGTTGGCCGAACAGTGCCCATTCAACGCGCCCCTGCGCCCTGCCCTGAAACTGTACGTCGAATACCGAGCCATCTTCATGGACCAGGTTCGCTGACCAGCCATCGGCACGGTTGATGGACTCCACCGGCGTCCAGCATCCCATGCTTATCACTTCCTGCAATGCCGGACTTGCAGGGTTAGTAATGATCAGACCGTTGCCGGGAACGGTGCGTACCAGATGATGGAACTGGGTCTGGATGGCAGCCAGGTCAGGAAAGATATCCGCATGATCATATTCCAGGTTATTCATGATCAGGGTACGCGGCCGGTAATGGATAAACTTGGATCGCTTGTCGAAAAAGGCGGTGTCGTATTCGTCGGCTTCCACCACGAAAAAAGGTTCCCGGCCGATGCGGCTGCTGACGCCAAAGTTGGCCGGCACCCCGCCGATCAGAAACCCGGGTTCAAGCTTGTTCGCTTCCAGCATCCAGGCCAGCATACTGGCCGTAGTGCTTTTGCCATGGGTTCCGGCGACCCCGAGTACCCAGCGAGAGGAAAGTACGTGTTGCGCCAGCCACTGTGGCCCTGACGTATAGGAAATCCCCCTGTCCAGGATATATTCGACTGCCGGATTACCGCGTGACAGCGCATTACCGATAACGACACAATCGGGGCGGGGCTCAAGATGCTGCGGTTCATAACCTTCCATCAGCGTAATCCCCTGCTCTTCGAGCTGGGTGCTCATGGGCGGATAGACATTGGCATCGGAACCGGTCACCGTGTAACCCAGTTGACGGGCTAAAATGGCGATGCCCCCCATGAACGTGCCACAGATGCCGAGAATATGAATATGCATGGGTGACCCAGTGTCGCTCCGGATTAAGTTCAGTTTACTTCTGGCAGCAGCGTATTGAACGCTGCCAATCCCAGGATCAGATAGCCGATGGCAATAATAACACCGGTCAGCCGGTGAGCCGACAGGGCATGAGTAAGAATATGCCCGATAATCACCAGGCTCCAGATCTGTACCGCCATGATAATCAGTGAAGCCATGGTAAAGTTTTGCGGATTCTGGCGGGTGATAAAATCCAGCGGCAACATCAACAGCGAGAGAATTATTCCGGTTCCGGTCAATGCCGTTAACGTCTGAACGACCCGGGCACGATAACCGAATAGTGCCAGCAAGCCGGCCGTTATCGATAACATGAGCAGGGTGTGCAGCAGAAGAATGCCAGCCAGTTGTCCGGCAGTTACGCCGGGCAGCAGTAGATTGATTCGCAGATTGTCGACAGCATAGCCAAGGAGCAACAACAACAGCAGCAAAGGTGGCGAATAGGGCACATCCTCCGGCCCCTTGCGCAGCAGACAGATCTCCCAGAAACGCGCCGCCAGGGGTCTGGCATAGGCCAATAACCGGTTACTCATTACAACCACCCGCTTTGCGTCTGTTGTCTGCATGTAAGTGCATGTGATTCAGTAGATAATATCGGGCGGAACTGGTAGTGTCATCACCCATGTCAAAATACCAATATATCGAGACTATACCGCAACTTGAAGCGGCCTGCGAAACCCTGCACCACAGTCGGGTGCTGGCGATGGACACCGAGTTCATGCGCGAAAAAACCTATTACGCCAGGTTGTGTCTTATCCAGATTGCCAGCGAGGATCAGGTCTATATTCTCGACCCGCTGCGCCTCGAACACCTGCAGCCCTTGTTTGAATTATTATACGACCCCGACATTCTCAAGCTTTTGCATGCCGGACGCCAGGATCTGGAATTATTCTACGATCTGACCGGTCGGATCCCCGCACCGGTATTCGATACACAGATTGCCGCAACGCTACTGGGCTTTGCCGACCAGATCGGTTATGGCGCACTGGTGGAGAAACTCCTCGGCGTGCAACTGGACAAGTCTCACGCCCGGACTGACTGGGCCCAGCGCCCGCTCTCTGATAAACAGCTGGCTTATGCCGCCGATGATGTGGTCTACCTGATGCAGCTCTATCCGGAAATTGACCGCCGCCTGCAAAAGCTTGGTCGCGAAGCGTGGCTGACGGAGGACTTTGCCGCGCTTTCCGATCCCGGATTGTACCAGAACGACCCGGCACAGAGCTGGCAACGGGTCAGTGGTCATGGCCGACTGAAGCCTCGCCAACTGGCAGCCCTGCAGGGTCTGGCCACCTGGCGAGAACAACGCGCCCAAAAACTGGATAAGCCCCGCAAATGGATTCTGAGTGACGATGTATTGTTAAACCTGGCACAACGGCTACCCGACAAGCCGGGTAAACTGGCCGCCATTCGCGGACTGCCCGAATCGGTGGTGCGCGATTACGCTGACCAGCTGCTCGAAGCAATCCATCAGGCCCGTACCCTACCCGAATCCGAACTCCCGCAAACCCGGGATCG
>CAYOOC010000026.1:0-34983 GCA_964405505.1 uncultured Thiohalophilus sp. | reverse complement strand
ACGCTACTGATATATTCAGCCGTGATTTTATATTGCTGTTTACCGTGTGCCTCGGATTCCTCTGGAGGCGCGGTCATAATCAGAACATTATTCGCAAACAATGTTTGAATAAAACAAAACCCAAAAATAAAAACAAAAATACGACCGTTCATTATCATCCCTTTTATAACATATTTTTACATTCCATAAATTTAATTATAACAATCCGGTATTTCAGTCGAAATATACCCGACATCCTTATCCTCTGTTGCCGACAGATTGATGGTTTATAATTTTTTCGAGAAACTTTGTATTATTTAAACGCCCTACAATTCCCGGCCAATACAATTGGGCGACAAATAAAGTATAACGCATGCAACCCGTTGTCGTATTACTCTACGCGATTTTTTATAAACTGGATATTCAGATATGCGAGGCATATAGGCGAAGCCTATATGTTGCATTGGTTATTTGAATAATTGTCGGTTTTTTCAACCTTAAGAACTGAGATAAAAATCAACATATCGGCTCGAGAAAGACTCTACCAAAATAAATATATTTGTTTAAAATACAACGTATCTGCTGGCATGTAACACTATTTTGTAAACATGCGACCTGGTATTACACTGATTCGATAAACAGGCAACAGAAGAATATATACTTGTCAATATAATGCCGCTTTACAAATAAACCACACTATTGCCTGTCCGCCGCAAGATAAAGACATAGAATCTGCCACCCGGTGACCGACACAAATTGACTCGCAGGTCACTGTGTTGCCATTTTGCCTTGGTAAAAAATATTTTGACTGTTGACTCAACAACCGTCTACGCAGTGTCCATTGCGGTCGAATCCCATGGTACGCCCGCTAAGCGGCAGATGGACTGGTATATCACTCGCCTGAACAAAGGTAGCCGTACGTGTACCGGCTATCACATTGCCCTGCCGGGTAGCCGCCTCGTTGGCGTGCGAAGCAATCACACTATTGGGACGGATCATCTCATTCACCACGTAAGCCGCCTCGGAGGGCCCGGTGGTATAGGTATCGCCGATGTTCATCACCGCCAGCTTGGCGCCGTAGTGATCGCGGACCACCAATTCCTGCTCGGCCGTGATACCGGTATCCCCGGACAGATACACCACAAGGCCGCTGGAGAAGGTCAGCACATAGCCGGTCGGCGGCCCGGCATAAGCGGTCAGACCGGAAGCCTCCAGCATTTTACCCAGTTCCCCGTCGATCATGGCCCCGGCGATCCCGTTGGAATGAACCGCCGGTACCGTGGTGATTGTCACGCCGCCGGCCCTGATCGATCCGCCGAAGCGCACCAGTTTCGAGGCAGCGGGATCCCCGCCCAGCGCCTTCAACTTGTTCGCAAAAAACTTCGGCATCTCGCTGCCCGTGATAATGTCGGCCTGCTTTGCCAGCGCGATATTCACACTGTTGGTATTGGGCAGGACATTCACCGGCGTGTCCGGTTGGGCGCAGCTGCCGGTATTACGTTCCTTGATATGCTGGTTACCCACGTGATCACCGTGCAGATGCGAGACCAGCACCACGTCGATGTTACCCAGACGTTCATCTTTGGCTCCCGCTACCGTGCGCCCGGCGTCATACAAAATCCGTGTACCGTTTGGATCCTCGAAAACCAGCGCCCGGTCCCGGCTGCAAAACTCCCCGTCGTGACTGCCCAGCGGGGTTACCTTGACCGTTTCGGCTAGAACGCCGACCGGAGCCAGGAGGAAAGTGATAACAACACTTAATAAAGCAAAGTTTGACCGGATAATCTTTCGCAACACGACAGCCCCCGCAGATTAATCAGTAAAGTCAAAGTCTAGCCACAAACGCGGCCGGTGCAAATAGCCGGCATTAACCGGACGCCTTCCCCCTCCCGGCGCGACCCGGGGTCCACTCCACCCGGATATCCCGCTCTGCTTACCGACTTACGATTTCCGATTTGCGATTTACCTGTTATCGTATCCCCAGGCGTTCAACCGGAAAAATCACCATGCATGCACTTCCCAGACCCGTTTATCTTGCCATCCTGGCCTTGCTGATGATGCTCTCACCCAGCGTCAGCGCCGAAACCCTGAACGCCGAACAGGTCAAAACCCTGTTCAGTGACAAGACCGTCGAATACCGCCATGAAAAACTGGGCTTCGAGTTTGTCGTCTACCACGCACCTGACGGCACCCTGCGCGGCACCCGCGACGGCCAGCCCATGAGCGAACTGCAGTGGTCGGTGAATGCGCATGGCGAACTGTGCATCGCCTATAACCAAAAGCAAAGCTGCTATCCGATCATGCACGAGGATGGGAAGTACAAAAAATACACCCTCGACGACAACGGCAAGCGAAAAATCCTGCTCACCTACCGGCGCTTTATCGACGGCAATCCGAATGACTTCTGACGGCAACCAATACTTTAAACGCCACACGCTGTAGCCTGGGGACGGGCGCCTACTCCCCTCCTCCCCTTCAGGGGAAGAGGGTAATCACAGCCTGACGAATTCTCTCCAGCACCGCCTCCGTCTCCTGCAGCACCTCATTGTTCCAGAACCGCAATACAACGAACCCTTCATACTGTAACCACGCATCACGCTGTCGATCATACCCGGCCTGCTCAACATGCTGACCGCCATCGATCTCGATAATCATTTTCGGTGAATAACAGACAAAGTCGACGATATAGTTCCCGACAGGCTTCTGTCGCTTGAACTTCAACCCCATAAATCGGTGAGCACGTAAATAAAGCCAGAGTAGTTCCTCGGCCGGGGTCTGGTTAGCACGGAGCTGTTTCGCGCGCTGGCGTAGCGTCGCACCCTCTCCCCCAACCCCTCTCCCGCCCGCGGGAGAGGGGAGTTTTTCATTTTTCTTTGTCATAGCCAGCCTCCTTGCTGCAGCGTTTTTATGCCTTGGTGCCCATAATAAAGCGTCGATCCCAATCTATTATTTCTGTCTTAACCTGGCGCAACATCTTTTTCTTTCTCCCCTCTCCCCCTTCAGGGGGAGAGGGGCCGGGGGAGAGGGGGTTTCGAAAAATGGCTACTGTTTCAGCCGATACCCGGTTTTAAACATCCACCACACAAGTCCCAGGCAGAGAATCAAAAACCCCAGAATCATCCCGATGCTCAACACCACACTGACATCGGCGATCTCGTAAAAGCTCCAGCGAAAACCGCTGATGAGATAGACCACCGGATTGAACAACGTCACGGTCTGCCAGGCTGGTGGCAGCATATCGATGGAATAGAAGGTACCGCCGAGAAACACCAGCGGGGTGACCACCAGCAGCGGGATCAACTGCAGCTTTTCGAAGTCGGTGGCCCACAAACCGATGATGAAACCGAACAGGCTGAACGAGATACAGGTGAGGATCAAAAATGCCAGCATCCAGAATGGATGGGCCACGTGGATGTCGACGAAGAAACCTGCCGTGGCCAGGATGATCAACCCGATGATCAGGGACTTGCTCGCCGCCGCGCCCACGTAACCGATGACGATCTCCACGAACGACACCGGCGCCGAATGCAGCTCGTAGATCGCCCCGGTGAACTTGGGAAAGAAGATGCCGAACGAGGCATTGGCCAGGCTCTGGGTGAGGATAGCCAGCATCATCAGCCCGGGCACAATGAACGAACCATAACCCACCCCGCCGACCGACTCGATGCGCGAGCCGATGGCCGAACCGAATACCACGAAATACAACACCGTGGTCAGGACCGGCGAGGCAAAACTCTGCGCCACGGTCTCAAATGCCCGGCGCATTTCGTGTTTGTAGATCACCCGTATGGCGTAAATATTCATGCGTCTCTCTCACAGGCTGTCATTACCTCACCCCGCACACCTGACCCGGCCATGCTGATTGTGGGAGCGCCCCACGGGCGCGACACAAACCTCGGTAGAACCCGGCTTTCGCGGTCGTAGCCCGCTCCCACCTCGATATTCATCCTCTTCACAAACCGATGGCTTGTTAATACCGGAGATTCGGCTCCGTCTGATCCAGGGCCCCACTTCTGACTGTCATCTGCCATCTGCCAACTGCCAACTGCCAACTGCCAACTATTTCTTCTCATGATTTACCCTTCACCAGGTTAACGAAGATTTCTTCCAGCGAGGTCTGGGTGGTCTGCACGTCCTTGATCACCAGTCCCGCGCCGGCGATGGCCTGCAGGAACTCATGGATCCGGGTATGGGTGCGATGCGGATCGTAGGTATAGGTCAGCTGCTCGCCGCTTTCGGATAATTCCAGCGGCCACTCCTGCAATTCAGGCGGCAACTCCCGCAGCGGCGTTTCCAGATCGATCACCAGCTGACGCTTGCCCAGCTTGTGCATCAGGGTCTGTTTGTCATCCACTACCAGCAATTCGCCGTTGCTGATCACCCCGACGCGATCGGCGATGGCCTCGGCCTCTTCGATGTAGTGGGTAGTCAGAATGATAGTCACACCCGCCGCGCGCAGCCGGTGGACCAGGGCCCACATTTCCTGGCGCAGTTCCACGTCCACCCCGGCGGTCGGCTCGTCCAGGAACAGCACCATCGGCTCATGCGCCAGTGCCTTGCCGATCAGCACGCGGCGTTTCATCCCGCCGGAGAGCGTCATCAGCATGTTGTTACGCTTTTCCCACAGGGTCAGGTCTTTGAGCACCTGCTCGATATACGCCGGGTTGGGCGGCTTGCCGAACAGCCCGCGACTGAACGTCATGGTGTGCCACACCTTTTCGAACGCGCCCAGGCTCAGTTCCTGCGGTACCAGGCCGATGCGGCTGCGGGTCTGGCGGTAATCGCGCCGGATATCATAGCCATCCACGGTGACCGTGCCCGAGCTGGGCGTGACAATGCCGCAGATGATCGAGATCAGCGTGGTTTTGCCGGCACCGTTGGGCCCCAGCAGCGCCAGGATCTCGCCCGGCTGGATATCCAGGCTGACCTGCTTCAACGCCCGGAAGCCGTTGCCGTAGACCTTGGACAGGTTGTCGATCGAAACGATGGGTTGCATGGGACCGTCCGTGCCAGTGAACGGACTATATTAAAAGGAAAAGCCGCCCATTGCGACAGCCACGATAAACCCCGGCAGTCTGTGATGTTGTTGCACGATCATGTCACTTTTCGTTAACCCGTCGTGCTGGCCGCTGCCAGTCAGACTTGCTACGCTGCCACGCTCATCCCCGGCTTCCCCGGTTGTGTTGTTTATGCCCAGACCGCTGCTCCTGTTCATGCTGATGACCCCCGGCTGGATCTGGCCCGCGCCGCTGATCGCGCAACAGGGCGATGAGCTTCAAACCATTCGCATTACCGCACCGCTGATCGAGACCCGCTGGCAGGAAGCACCGAGTGGCGTGACGTTGATCGATCAGGAGGACATCCGCGACGGCCGCGCGCCGCTGCAACCGACCGATGCCCTGAGCCTGGCGCCGGGCGTACTGGTTCAGAACCGCGACAACTTCGCGCAAAACCCGCGCGTGTCGATCCGCGGCTTCGGCGCCCGCGCGCCGTTCGGCATTCGCGGCGTGCGGGTCCGACTGGACGGCATTCCGCTGACCACGGTCGACGGCCAGGCGCAGGTCGACGCCATCGATCCCGGTTCCATCCAGAGCGTGGAAGTCCTGCGCGGCGCCAACGCGGTGCTGCACGGCAACGGCAGCGGTGGCCTGCTCGATTACCGTTCGGTCTCCCCCAACAAGGCACCCGCCCGGGCGGAGACCCAGGTCGGCGGCTTTGGCCTGTGCCGGGGCCATGCAGCACTGGCTCACCAATCCGGGCAACGGGCTTTTCGCGTGGCCGCCACCCAGCTCAACCAGGACGGCTACCGCGATCAAAGCGAAGTCGAGCGGCGCAATGCCAGCCTGCACCTGGATTATCAGCAGGGCGATCGCCAGTGGTTTGCGATCCTCAATCACCTGTACAACCCGCTGGCCGAGGATCCCGGCGGGCTCACCTATGAGGAATGGCAAAGCGATCCCGATCAGGCCGCTCCCCTGGCCGCCGGCATGGATGCCGGCCAGCAGGTGGATCAGAACATCGCCTCGCTGGGCATGGTGCAGCAGTTTGCGGACCCGGAGCATCGACTGCGCGTCCAGACCTGGCTCACCGAACGCAACTTTCAGCAGCAACTGCCTTTTCCCGGCGACAGTCTGATCCGTTACGATCGGCGCATCCTCGGCGGCGCGCTGCACTATCAGCGCCCGCTCGGCGAACTCACCCTGCATACCCAGTTCAGCCTGGAAGCCCAGCGCGACGATCGTCAGCGCTTTTGTCGCAATACCGATCTCGATCCCTATCTGTGCCGCAGCGGGATCAGCACCGACCTGGCACTGGATCAGATCGAACGGGCGCGCAACACCGGCCTGGGGCTGCAACTGGCCGGCCCGGTACTCAATGAACGGGGGCGCTGGATCCTCGGCCTGCGTCACGATCGCCTGAAACTGGCCATCGACGACCAACTGCAACCGGGTGGCATCGACAACTCGGGCGAGCGCCTGTATCGCGAGACCCATTACAGCCTGGGTTACAGTCATGCGCTCAATCAACACTGGAACGCCTTCAGCCAGTTCGCCACCAGTTTCGAGGCACCCACCTTTACCGAGTTTGCCAACCCCGACGGCAGCGGTTTTCGACGGGGGCTGGAACCGCAGTACAGCGAGAGCTTCGAAGTCGGCCTGCGTACCCGTCAGTACCATTACCAACTGGAAGCCAGCCTGTTCACGGTACGGGTCAAAGACGAGATCATCGTCGACGACGATCCCGGCGCAGCGCCGACCGATGAGCGTACCTTTTACCGCAACGCCGATCGCACCCGTCGCGACGGGCTTGAGCTGGGTGCTCGCTGGTGGCCGCAAGCCCTGCCCCGCCTGGAACTGGCCGGCGCGTTGACGATCATGGATGCCCGTTTCGATGACGCCGGCGACAACGATCTACCCGGCCTGCCCGACTGGAGCGTGTTTATCGATGGCGAATATGACTTCAACGACGGCTGGTTTGCCGGCCTCTCGGCCCAGCATATCGGCAGCCGCTATGCCGACGATGCCAATAATGTGAAAGTCGGCTCGCAAACCGTTACCGACCTGCGCCTGGGTCGGGAGTTTTCCAACCTGCAGTATGACACCCGGCTGGTCATTGGTATCGAAAACCTGTTCGACAGCGAATATCTGGGCAACCTGCGCATCAACGCCAGTTTCGATCGCTTTTACGAGCCGGGCGCCGAGCGCCGCGCTTATGCCGGCCTCGAGATCACCTGGCCCTGAGGGGAATTAACACCAGATCAATGAAACCCGCCACCATAGACGAGGTCTTATCGATCAGGACGTCTACAATGAGAACCGGCATTCCGCTTTTTCAGTCTGGATTCCGGGGCGTGCCGCCGGCTTGCCCGCAATGACGATAAAGGACTTATGCATGTCGAATAAAACAGGAACCGAACCGCCGTCATGCCGGCGCAGAGCCTGTCCCGGCATGCTCTAAGCCGGGGCCGGCATCCAGTGCCAGACAACCATCAAGCCAGAGGAAACATACCATGTTCCAATACCTGCTTCTCGCCAGCCTGAGCCTGTTATTCCTCGGCGCCTGTAACGCCGCCAATGGTACCGATCCATCCCGCGCCTACCAGGTGGAAGTGCTGACCGACGACCTCAGTCACCCCTGGTCCATGGCCTTTCTGCCCAACGGCGATGTGCTGATTACCGAGCACGCCGGGCGCCTGCGGATCTTTCGCGACGGCAAGCTACTGGAGAAGACCGTCAGCGGCCTGCCACCGATCCACCCCACCGGCCAGGGCGGGCTGCTGGATCTCGCCCTGCACCCGGATTTTGCCAGCAACCGCTGGCTCTATATGAGTTACGCGGCGAAACACAACGGCAAGGCAACCACCCATGTGGCCCGTGGCCGTTACCAGGACGGCAGCCTGAGTAACGTGGAAGTGCTGTTCATCGCCGAGCCCGCCGGGAATACCGGCCGTCACTTCGGATCACGCCTGGTCTTCGACGAAGAAGGTTATCTGTATCTCACCGTCGGTGATCGCGGCACCCAGCCCCGCGCCCAGGATTTGAGCGATCACGCCGGCGGCACTCACCGCCTGCACGACGACGGCCGCATCCCCGACGACAACCCCTTTGTCGATCGCAAGGAGGCCAAACCATCGTTCTACACTTACGGCAACCGCAATGCCCAGGGCATGACCGTGCATCCCGACACCGGCGTGATCTGGCAGGTGGAACACGGCCCGCGCGGCGGCGATGAACTGAACATCATCGACGCCGGCAACAACTACGGCTGGCCGGTGATCACCTACGGCGTCAACTACAGCGGTACCCAGGTTGGCGAGGGCATCACGCATAAAGAAGGTATGGAACAACCGGTCCATTACTGGGATCCCTCCATCGCCCCCTCCGGGCTGGCTGTCTACACCGGTGACGCCTTCCCTGACTGGCAGGGCAACTTCTTCGTCGGCGCCCTGGCCCACGAACACCTGGCCAGACTGGTTATCGAAAACAACAAGGTGGTTAAAGAGGAAAAACTGTTAACCGAGCGCGGCGAGCGTATCCGTGATGTACGCCAGGGCCCGGACGGATTGTTGTGGGTTTTAACCGATGAAAGCGACGGTTCATTGTTACGCCTTGAACCCGCCGATTAATTTGCGCCTCGTCGGATCTGCCTGCCCGCCCGGCGCTTTTGTTGCAACTGCTATCTGCAATATGCCAACTGCTAACTATCCCTGACAAAAAAATGCCCCGCTCGGGCGGGGCATTTTGTCAGTAACAACACGAGAAGAAGCAAGCCGGTCGGTTATTTACCGAGTACTTCCTTTTGCAGTTCCGGGTCCTGCTGAACCGCGGCAAAGATCTGGTTGTACTCCTGAACCGATAGTCCGGCTTCTTTTACCGCGTCCTGCATTTCCTTCTGTGCTTCCTGCTGCATCTTCTGGGCCTTTCCCGGGTCTTCCGTATTTTCAAGCTTGCCCGCGAAGGACTCACGTACATCGTTGACTTCAGAAAAAGCATCCTTGAACTTCTTCAGCGACTTGTCATCGACATCCGCGGCGGCCGCCTGGCCCTGCTGACCCGGCGGTTGACCCTGCTGGGCACCACCGCCACCTTGATAGCCGCCGGCACCACCGCCGCCTTGCTGCTGTTGTTGCTGGGCGCCACCTCCACCCTGATAGCCACCGGAACCATCCTGGGCAGACACATTGGCCACCATGCCTGCGGACAGGCCCGCACTACACAGCGCGATCAGCAATGATTTTTTATCAAATTTCATAATTCAGACTCCTTGAGTTCGGTTGATTGCCTTCCCTGTCACAGGAGCAACCACCATGCCATCCGAACTGGGCACGCTCTTCTCGCACGTCTGTAAAGACGAAAAATTTCAGTGCCAGAGTCACTTACGAATAAAGTAAAAATTTTCTTTACACTAATGAGGGCTTTGTCCCGCTGGCAACATGTTTTGGCAGACAGCGGGACGGGGTGAAACAGGCACCTTGTGTAGCACACTGACACAATGCACGGCGATTACAGACGCACACGACTCATCCGGTCAGCGACAGGCTGTAATTCCCGACTCTATCCTGGCCTGTTAATACTGGCGCATTCCTGCACTCCACCGAAGCCCGGTATTCTGTAAGGCATAAAACCGGAACACTTTCACAAAACATAGCCAATAAACTGACAAAGTCTGTTCCTGTCCCGGCTACGTAAAATATTTCTTTACATTGCCGCTATGCGAGCCAGGAAACCCCTCTGTCGTCGCATATTGTCAGAGAACTTCCGGCGGCCGGACTGTTTCACTCTGACACATGTGCCCGAATGAAACCGGGTAACCCGTATTCTCTTATGCAAAACGATCGGTCACCATCACCTCATCCAGCGGCAGCTGCCCCGGCCTCGGCCAGGAATCCTTGATGCCTTTACCGATAGTAATCATAAAGGCAATGGTATGATCGGCTGGCAGGTTGATAATGTTCGTCACGGCATCGAAATCAAAGCCGTCCATCGGGCAGGTCTGATAGCCCAGCTCCTGGGCCATTAACATGATGGTTTGCCCGGCCAGGCCGCAGGAACGCATGCCCTCGTCACGCTGCACCTGCGGGTTATCTCGATAATAGCCATCAATTGCCGGGACCAGCATATCCTGGACCTCCTGCGGGGCCTTTTGCCAGTAACGTTGCGGTTCGTGCTCCCAGGCCTTGTTGTCGAAGCACAGTACCAGTAACTCCGAGGCCTCGGTCACCTGCGCCTGATCCCAGGCCACGGCGCGAATCGCCTTGCGCTGCTCTGGGTCGCGCACCCGCACAAAACGCCAGTTTTGAATATTAAACGCCGTCGGGGAGAGTATGGCGTGCTCCATCAGTTTGTTAAACGTCTCCTCCGGCATCTGATGATCCGGGTCATACCATTTGATGGCGCGTCGTGCACGGACCGCTTCGCTGACTTGCATAACATGCTCCCTACCTAAAAGACTAAAAAAACACTACGATATAGAACCTGACGATTATTTCAAGCAGGTAACATTCCTGCAACAATTGGCATCATTGCGCCCCTACGGTACAGATTGCGTCCTACTCACCGTCATCGGTTTGCTGCAATACACTTCGTTATTGCACCCTGCCTGCTATATTGAGTCGCCGATGAAATCGCCCCCTATCGGGACCGGGCTATAGACTTTAATCTCTCTCGATGCGTTATCCCCATCTCGATCCGGTCTTATTACTATTAATGATGTCATGGGTTCATCAACAAGCCGCTTTAACCGGGAACAAAGCGTAACACCGCCGGTCAATAACTGTTTAGAATGAACTGACCCTGTTTACGTTGCCAGGCCTCAACCACAATGCGCACAGGATAAATAATCCGGTGACTCCATGAAAATCGCGATCATTGGCGGCATTAGCCGCAACTTTGTCGAACTCCTGGTGAATCGACTCGGCGTCAGTGTGATCCACGCGACCTGTAACCGGACACCGCCCTCGGTTCAGCACCCGACCGTCTCGATGGTGCAAAATCCCATTGACTGTCGCAGGCAAACGTAATGACCCTCACTACCCGCAACGGTTGCGCCATTCTGGCAATGCTGTTGTTCTACTACCCGGTGACCCTGATGGCCGAACAAAAGATCAGCATGATCGATACACGCGACACCGGCGATCGACGCGCCAGTGCCGGCAATCAATGGCGCCTGGTCACTGACGGCGTGATGGGCGGGGTCTCGCAAGGCCAGCTGACCGCCGAGGCGATTGAAGGGCACCCCTGCCTGCGCCTGCGCGGCGACGTCAGCCTGCAGAACAACGGGGGGTTTATCCAGATGGCCCTGGATCTGCCCGATGAAGTTCGCCGCGATGTATCGGGTTACACGGGCCTGATGCTCGAGGTTTATGGCAACGGCGAGCAGTACAACGTTCACCTGCGCACTGCGGATATCTGGTTACCGTGGCAATCCTATCGCGCCACCTTTAGTGCCACACCGCGATGGCAACAGCTTTTCCTGCCCTTTGGCGACTTCCAGCCCCACCGCATCAGCACTGACCTGGACGTCGCCCGGCTGGAGCGTATCGGCCTGGTGGCGATCGGCCGGGAATTCACCGCCGACCTCTGCCTTGGAAAAATCGGGTTATACAAAACGCAATAAGGCCTGGCGGGCCAGGAACCGGTTTATTCATTCAACGTGCCCCGGATGCGCCCCACCCGCTTGCGGTTAGCGCCCAGAGTCGGGTACCAGCGTAGGGCGCCCGGGCCGGGATGGCGAATGGACAGGGAGCACCTGAATTTGCATGGGTCCAGGTCCGCTCAGCGCCACCATACTATTCCGCTGCCCCCATCCGCCACGGAAGCGACCCCCAACTCGCCTGTCTACATCAATACGCTTTAAATAAAATCCGCATGGCAACACAACGCCTGGCCACGCCGCTGCGGGATAGGCCAGGCGGGAGGTCCGGGACATGAACAGACGTCGCTTCATCATCCAGCTGGCGGGCATTAGCTCGCTTACCCTGCTCGCGCCACGGATCCTGCTCAGTGCCGAGGAACGCCAGGCGGCGATCGAGAATATCAGCAAAAGCCAGGCACAGTGGCAGCGAATCCTGACGCCGGAAGAATTCCACATCCTGCGCGAGGAAGGCACCGAGCCGGCCCACACCAGCCCGCTTAATGACGAAAAGCGCAAGGGCACCTATGTCTGCGCCGGCTGTGCCCTGCCCCTGTTTACCTCCGACATGAAATATGACAGCGGCACCGGCTGGCCCAGTTTCACCACCCACCTGCCCGGCGCCGTCGAAACCAGCCTCGACTTCAAACTGGTCTGGCCACGCACCGAATACCACTGCGCACGCTGCGAAGGTCATCAAGGCCACGTGTTTGATGACGGTCCGCCCCCCACTGGTCAGCGCTGGTGCAACAACGGCCTGACGCTCAACTTCATCCCGGACTGACAATTCAGAATAATAGACATAAAACACCAGGCTGCGAGATCGTCCCCGGGCTTTGTCCCTGGCATTGAATCCTGTTTATTGACCACACGCGGCCCGGAGTCTCTCCAGCCGCTGGCGGTTGGCCCCCGCCATGGAAACCGCAATCAGAATCACAGCGAATATAACGCCTAGTGTGGCAAAAGAACAAATGAGCAGTTTCATGCTACCTGCCATATGAAGATACGGCCTGGTTCAATCAACACCGACTATGTTAACAAGGGCAAGAACTTCATCAGCTGACCTATGTCCGCCTCGGTAAATAACGTGCACAATAACATGCCAGAATTACTCAAACCGATTGAATAAAGCAACTGTCCATTCAGGTCAGTATCATGTTTTTTTGAACATCATCGGGTAATTCTCGAATCATTGTCTTGGCCAGTTGATAGCCGAGTTCGCGATAGGCCTCGAACTGGTTCTCATCGAAAACCTGGTCACTGGTGGGTTCATCGGGAAAAGCATCATTGCTGTGCTTGTAAGAATAGATATCGGCCGGCAAGTTACGGGTAATGGTGGATTTGACATAGACCAGCACACCGCTCTTGTCGCTGCGATATTTGATGGTGCCGATATTGTAGCCCTTTTCCGCAAAGTAGTTCAGACCGTAAGGTCGCTGCTCATCGTACTTTGGCACCATGGGATCGATATCAATCCCGATCTGGGCACCAAAATCCAACCGTACCTTTTCAATCAGGTTGGCCAGATCGGTAAAGCCAAAATTCTTGTCCGCTGCCGCATCACTGACAAAAATGATATCGACCTCGCGGCGAATCAGTTCATACACTGCCAGGTTTTCGAAATGCCCGCCATCACTCAGTTCGACATAATTGGATTTTTCATTCAGTCCATAGGGCATAAAGCTGTCATACAGCGCCGGGATCCACAGGTTTGGCTGGTGCAGCACCGGCGGCAGGAATCCCGGCCGGGGTTTTTTGGCCGGGTTTTCCACCCATACGCCCAGGCGCAGATTCAACAAGGACATCACCAGCGACAACAGGGGATTGCGGGTAGGTCCCTTACCGTTGGCGCCGGTATTGGGATTGACGGCCGCCCCGGATATCGCCATGGCGGAGGAATAGGTCATCTTGCCACCGATAAACCGGGTGGAGGGTTGCCAACCGGTCGCACTGCTGCCGCAGAACCGCGGCGAGAGAATAAAGTTATCGCTGCCGCGTCCCTTGAACTTCGGGATATCTGATCCGGGTAACAGGATGTTGGTGTTAATGATGTGATAAGGACCAACCGCACCGTTCTCATAATTGCAGATGTCCTGCACCTTGCCGATATTGGCCTGGTGGGCAAAACGATCACCGCCCTTATCGCGGAGACGGCCCACATCGGGCAAAAACAACTCCATCAGTCGGTCACGATAATATCCGTGCATGGTGATGAAGTTAATGTTGATAATCAAGCCGAATAATAAAGGTACCAGCAGTAACCAGAAAGAATACGGGACGGTAGACAACTGGTCGACTATGACATTAGAGCGACTCAACAGATAATCCCCTGCCAGATAGCCCAGGATGAGGACGCCGTATATCAGCAGTATCGCCGCGACCGTGACAATAAGATTGGTAGGAATCTTGATCCTGGGCGCCCTGGTCGAGCTGGTGCGGACGTAAGACCAGATGCCCGACAGGATACCACCGAGCGTGGCCAGAATTCCGCCTTCGAGTTTCAGGTCATGCAGGTAATTGATTACATACGGCAAGGTCCCCAGGATGAGAAAGACGATCCCCGCGATCCAGATATAGCGCATAATGCAGTAATAGCAACGATGCACCACATACAAAATCGCCGGAAAAAAGCGCCCGAAGGTCGCCGCCACCCCGTACACGATCGACAGCAGGATCCCCAGCACCAGCGCCGCAAGCGCCAGGTAGAAAAAGTTGGCAAGGTTGCCCATCTCCACGTAGAAACCGCTGAAGGCGGATAACATCTCTGTCGGCGTGACCAGCCAGGAATAGATGAAATTGACCTGCGCCCCCTTGGTGCCAATCAGCGCCAGCAGCATCAACAGGAACACCAGTACTGGGCCATAGACCAGGATATTGATAAACATCCCGCGTAACAGCGCCGAAAGCAGCGCGGTATAATCCAGACAGCCGCCGGGGAACAGGTAATTGATATTCTGGCGCAGATGGCGCAGCAGACTCATCTTCTCGCGACTGCCGGCCCCTGTCGCACTGCGCTGATTCGGCCGGGTACCAAACGGAAAATCTTCCTGCTCAAGCCCATACCGGGTTTCCTCCACACAACCGTCTTCCCGGCGAATTTTCCAGGTTTTGTGTAACACCCAGGCCAGCGAGGAACCGATGTAGCCCCCGCCAGAAACGGTCGACAGATAATCGACCTGCTTGAGCAGCTGATACTTGGCCATCGCCTGCAACAGGCCGAGCGCAAAACTTGCCGAGCGGATGCCGCCACCGGAGAGGGCCAGACCGACGGTGGTCTTGCCCGGCGGCTTGTCCTTGCGGGTCTTGAGATAGGCGCGTTCCTGCTCCAGCAGCCTGTCCTCGTCTTTCCATGAAAAATAGTCCCGGGTTTGCTTCTTATTCTTTGCCACGTGTACCGCTCCCTGCCTCTTATTTCAGACTGCCGATATAACTGTCCATGTACGCCTTTTTGTCCTTGAAAAGCTCGAGTACATCCATCGAAATGAATACCCCGGCCTCTCCGTCCCGATCGACGGCGCCAATCGTATAAATATTACCGAAGTGCAGCGCCAGGCCATAGGCCCAGTCATCCAGGTTGACCCGTTCAGAATAGACCCCGACGATACTGCCTCCGGAGAGCTGGTACCACTTGTCGCGCCGCCAACTGTTCCAGCCGACGAGCTCGAGCATAATGCCTTCTTCGGTCTGATTACCCTCCACTGCCTCGGAGACATTTTCTATCACCACCGCGGGATGCATCAGGATCCATTGCGCGTCCGGCGGACGAAGAAACTCGCCGGGTTGTTTATCCTTACGCCAGAAATAACTGTTGACCGCGCGCTCCAGCAAAGTCTGCGAGCGGCTCTTTTGATAAAAGTTTTCCCAGTCCTGCTCGACGATATTGAGATACTTGAGTACCGGTCTGGTGTCCAGCTTCTGGATCAGCAACTGGGCATGGTTATAGATCGCGACATAAGCCAGGATGTAATCCCGACAGTTGCCGGCCTGGTTGGCCTGCGCCACCGCCTCGCAGGTGGCCTGGTTGGCCTCCGATACCCTGAACTTCTCACCGTCAAACTTGATGCCATCACCCTGTGCCAGCGGCATGGTCAAGAAGTTTGGTGCGGCATTTTCCGCCTGCATAACCCGGTTAATACCCTGGTTGACATCCCGGATCGGGAAAAAGAAAGTGTTGCCTTGTCTGAAGCGGTCTTCGGCCGCCACGCTCATCTGTGCGATCTGATCGGATATCGCACGCTTGTTGCTCAATGCCCCGCTGCAAAACTGCTCGATGATCGCCTCGGAGGCCGACGCCATCTGTGGAAAGACCTGATGATACTTCGGCTCCAGCTGGTAATCCCGGCAAAACTCGGTATCCGCCGCCTGCACCGACAGGGGCAGTCCCGAAAGAAGAAATAACAGGAAAACAAGCCATTTGATTTTCATGTTGGTCCCCTTTATTCGAAGTCCCTGCCAAATGCGCCCAGCATATCGCGCAATCCCTGTGCGGCACGGATAAACGCCTCAACGCTCTCCTTGTTGCTCAGATCGATGGCATCCCATTTTTGTTGCAGCAGTTCGGCCTTACCCTGCACGGCCGTCTCCTGATGTGCCTTGAACGCCTTCTTACGTTCTGTCTTGTTTGGTGCAAAGTCGATATTCAAGACCTGCAACAACGGCACGTGACAGACCGGGTTTTTCAGGTAGTGGGTGACAGCATGGGTATTGAGATCAGTGACCAGCCTGGGCCGTAACTCCTGGTACATGAACGGGTCATTCTCGATCTCCGCGCACCAGATATCATTGATCACCGGCTCAAACGGTTGAGGAATCATGAACGGATCCAGCGTATGGCGATACTGATAATAAGTGCCGACACAACCCGTCCTGCACGGGTTGACCACGGACCGGTTGACGTCGACAAAACTTTGAAGCAGCCGGGAGACATTGGCGACCAGATGCACCGAGGCCAGCTTGCTGGTGCGCGGTGACAGGTTGTGCTCCAGACTGCTCTCCCCGGGCGGAGCATACAACGAGGCCAGTGTGTCATGCACCACGCTGGTCCCCAGGGAATGGCCGAGAACATGCACATTCTGGGCACCAACATCACGAATCGTCTCGGCAATCAGCCTGGCCAGCTTGATGCGAATGAGCTCACCCAGCCCGGTAAAGCGATAAAAGATCACATCCAGCCAGTGGGTTTTAAAAAAGTGATCCTGGTTAAGCTCTGAATCCCAGCGGGCGATCTCCTGTGACATCATCCCCGTCACGCCGGCGGCCTTTAACTTGTCCAGGCGCTGGACCAGTGGCAAGGCGGTGTCCGCCAGCTTCTCGCGGTGTTCGTTGAAAATGGCGTTGTAGCCGAAGGGGACGAGATTGACCTGTTCCTGGATTTGCTTGCCCTGCCATTTTTCATACAGGCCGAGGGCGTAGTTGAGAGAAGCGGTTACCTCATCCCTGAACGAATCACCGGTGTGCTCGCCCATCCCGTGGACGAGAATCAGCGTGGGTTTATCGGGCATGGCTCTACTCCCTGTTGATTTTCAATGTCAATCCTTTAGAACCTGGAACGGCAATACCGACGCCATATAGTTTGGACCATAACTTCTGGATCCGCCACCTGCTCAACCACAGAAAGTACATTAAAACCATGCCAACGCAGCATCCAGTCTTCGAACCATTCCCGTCTGGACGGCAATCCTGTCAACCACACCGCTGGCTTTTAGTCAGGCTTACTGGCTAAACACGCCCGGATTCGCTCCACCCGCTGACGGTTGGCGCCAAAATCGGATCGCCCGACCCGGGATGCCGAGCGCACATGGATCACCTGCTGGCTTTGATCCAGCCGCAACTCCACGTCATCGATAAAGCGTAACCACGGGGTTTGATAGACCGCGTGCAGATAATCTGGCTGCTCGGCAATCACCTCCCCGCCGGTATCGCCGATCACCTGTTTAAGTCTGGTCAACACATTCTCCCGCGGTCCGTTATAACCCAGCGGTTTGATATAGGCATCATTCGACGGATATTCACTGCAAACACAATTTGGCGACGCCGGACAGGGCGGTAACCGGCCATCGACCAGCCCCAGATCGGGCTGTTTGCGCGAGGTGAAGGACAACCCTATCAACAGCAGGGTCACGACAATGACCAGTGTCGCCAGTGAATAAGCCAGCAGTTTCATGAGATCCGTCGCAATAATCCTGAACGAAAGAGTTTATCGTGCGGTTTTAACGAAAAACCTGTCAAGTTAATAGCCCCGAACAACAAGGAAATAAACCTGATAAATGTAAATTTTTCTCATTTGTTACTCACTCCCTTTGATAACGACATTCCCCATAGCAAATCCGGAATAACTTGCTAATCTTTGAAGATTCTTTCCCTCGCTAACAGTAAAAGGACTTTCCCTGATGCCTCCCATCATGCGTGCGCTGCTCGGAGCAGCCATTATCGCCGCGGCAGGACTGAGTGCCTGCGATCGCTCACCGACAACCGATTCATCAACCACCCCGCTTGCCTCACCCGACAACATCTGTCCGCAAAAATCAGCGCAGGGGCTGTGTATTCTTCGTTTCGGTGCAGCCGGAGCCACCCCGGTCCACTTCGAAGCCGATCTTGCCCACATGCAGCGTCTGTCCGATGGCAGCCTGCAAATCAGTAATCAGCTGGTGCTGGTCAGCCCCGCATTCCGCTGGACCCTGACCGAGGTCAGCGCCATCCTCAAACCGGCCGCCGACGGCAAACGTTTTGATCGCATTAGCGGCGAAGCCCGTATCCCGTTCGACAGGGTCCCAATCCTGAGAAAAGCCAAAACCGGTGGCGGCGTGATGGCGGCACTGGGTTACGACCAGGGCAGAAATCTCGGCGAACTCGGCGCCCCGCTCAATGCCGGGACTCATTACCTGTTCTTTGTCTTCAAGGAAAACTTCGGCGTCAGTTTCGGCTTCGATGATCTGGGCATTCCGGTACGCGGCGGCGAGGCCGCCAGCAAACCGTTTACCTTCTCCCCCATCCCTGAAGCGAAACTCGCCATGGCGCTGGATGCCCACGATCCCTTCTTCTACGTCAGTGCCAAGGGGCTGGTACCTAAAAAGAAAAAAGACGATAAGGACGACAGGAAGAAAAAGAAACCCGGTCTCAATATCGGTGGCTTCGGTTACTCCTTCCAGGGCCGGATTCCCGAGACAGTCAACACCCCCGACTTCAACAGAAAAATGACCGGCAACCTGCTACTGGAAGGCTCCATCCCCTTCCCCCCGACCCCGGTCATTCAATACAACGGCTATTACCTGGTACGCCAGGACGCCACTATGCAGGCGATCGACGGTGACATCAGCGTCGGTTTTCCGCTGAAACTGCTGACCAGTTTCAGTATTTCCCTGGGTAATGCCACCGCCATCGCTGAGGTGAAAGGTGAGCGCGCCGAGATCCTGATGGCCGGCCGTTTCCTGCCCGATACTTCCTGGGTGCCCGCGATTATCCCCCTGTTCCCGGAAGCAGACGTACAACTGGCGGTACGCATGGATACCGGCAACAAAGCCAACAACTTCGTGCATGGCAAGGGTAGTTATGCGCTCGCCGGATCGGCCTTTGCCCCTGAAGGACTTCAGTTTGCCAAGGTGGTTTCGCAGCAGGGCGAATTTCGCATCACCCTGGAGCAGATCGAGATGTCCGGTGGCATCGGCAGTGACCTCTCGCCGTTCCGGTTTGGCGCCAACACCAGGTTCGATGCTCGGGTCGCGCTCAAAAGACAGAACAACCACCTGAACATCGACGGCAACATCCTGATCGGCGCCTTCGACACAAACGGCAAACTGGCGATCACCCCCGCGGCGGCCACCTTGACCGCCAGACTCGCCGGCCCGAGCGAATGGCAAATGGCCCTGCAAGGTGAACTCCACAAGGTGGCACAGAGGCTGATGTTCTCCGGTGAGTTTGACGTGCCGGACTGGCTCAATGATCGGATCGCCCACAAGGTTACGCAGACCGCCGAACAAACCACGCAGGATCTGCAACAACAGATATCCGAACTGACCCGGCAACTGAAAAACCTGACCGCCGATCTGCCCGGCGTGCGCAATGCCGCCAGAAAAGCCGCCGAGCTGGCACTGTGGAACATGGATACCGCGCATGCCAGGGCCATCGTCAACCAGGAGATTGCCAAACAGTGCAAAGGCAAGCTGATCCCCAAATGCGAAAGCCTCGCCAGAGCGGCTTATAACAATGACCGGCAGGTCAAAAAGGTCAGGGGACAGCTTCAAACGCTGATCGACATATTGAACAAAAACGACGACCCGAGCACCCGTGCCGCGCTGAAAACCGTCCTGCAAACCGTCATCAACAGCAACCCGGTCAGCGTCGACCTGACCGTTTACAGGATGAAGGTGGCTTACCTGGACAAGAACCGCAAACAGAAACTGCAGTTTGCCATCAACCATATCAACAAACTCAAGACCACCGGCGGTCAGAAAATTAACGCCCAGCAGGCGCTGGAACAGTTCACCAACAGCACGCTAAACCAAATCGCACAGCAAATCAAAAAAGGGGCCAACCCGATACAGGTTAAAAGCCTCGGTTTTGATATGCCCGCCACTCATAGCGGGGCCATCGATCTCAACATAATCCTGGCCATCAAGGGCGAGGCCGAGGACAAGACCCTGTTGGTCAGTTTCGATCTGAGGCAACCACAACAATTACCTCTATCAGTCGTCAGGCAGCTTTAGTGTCCCTTCTTGAAAAGCGCGTTAGTTGAGCTATCCTCAATCAGCCAAAACAGGATAAGCATCAAAACATAAGGAGATGATGATGAACGAACTGACCGTGACATCCTTGGTTTACCTGGCCGGCACGATTTTTGTCATTATCTTTGCCGCTCGATATTTCAATGACAAGCCCTATCAACCCAATGATGAAAATGTGAAAAACGCTCTTTCCAGCGACCCCAGGATGGAGCCGGCACTGCCAAGATATGTTACAGAAAAAACCCGTTACCACATTTATCTGAATACATTTATTTTTTTAACGGTCGTTCTTTATTATATCTTGTCTTTACTTTTCCCATCTCTCATATCAAACATTCTTGGCAAGGATATACAGGCGAGTTTTTCTGTTGCACTGGTAATTGGCACCCTGGCATTTATTAACCTTTCCACCAAAATACCCTACGTCAAAAAAACCTTGAATGAATGGAAATCCGACCTGCACAAAAGAGCCAAAATTCCTGACAAGGGGATGTATGTATTCGACAGTCTGCGCTTCAGCGGCATCAATACCTCATCTGAACAATTCAATAAAAACCTTGCTAAAATACTGAACGAACACTCGGCCGATCCAGCCTGCTCAGACATAGAAGAAGACTATTTTCACTTCGACAAAGACAGGATTGAACGAAAATGGGCAAGACTGGTGTACTTAATGCATGCCGTGGAGAAATGGTCAACCAATCAACAGTTCGAAAGACACCTGAAAGCAGAGAGCCTGAAATGGTTGATGTTGCGCGCATACTACCACGATAATCTCACGCCCAGAATGATAAAGTTCAGGCAGGGCGAACTCGATGATGCACAAATACAAGAAACAAAAGAAGCGATAGACATTCTGTCTATCAAAATTTACTGGATGATCACTCTTCTTCTTTTTATGGCAAATAAAGCCGCAGAAGATCCTTCAATACATTTAAAAAGCATCGGCTGGATTGTTAGCCCGGACAAGTACTTCAAGTTCTCTGGTCGACAAATACTTTTCACTGGCTCAATCATATTCATTTCTATTTTGATCGGCTCCGCCATCAGTGCAGTATTGCTATTAGAAATCAGCGCCGTTGATCATAGACAATTCACCATCAAGCCTTCAATGATTTTTTATTGGCTAATTTACGGCATTCCAATGTTTATCATGCCATTGGCCGTGACCTTGCTCGCAAAGCGTTATCTGAGCATGAACGGAGTTTGGGGTGTGCAACGTCCGGAGGAGCCTGGAGTTCCTTTTGACAGACGATCCTGGGGCATATATTTTATAGTCGGCATAACTTCCTATGTTGTGACATTTTCCATACTTGCCGCCATCTATTACATCGTAACCCTGTTCCGAGAACCGGTAACATCAAACGCTATCCCTTCGCTCGGAATCTATTCAGGCCTCGCATTTATTTCATCGATTTTTATATCATATCTTATTGATACCCCATATCCAGGCTGGGAAACCAACTGGCGATACTATCTCAAGAGCCTGGTCCCCGCCCTGCTACAGGGAACAACAAATGTACTTTTGGTAGGCTTTGCATTCCTTTTTCTCAACAATAACCAGTCATTTGATATAACCGACCTGAATCAAGAGCAGCTCGGACGGCTAATTGTCTATTCTGTTATCGTTTTTATTATCGGCGCCGCCATGTACATAACATCCAGAATCGGAACTCAATATTATGAACGCCGCGTCAATGGAACATCCCGAACCACTCAAGGCTGGTGGACCATCTACATAAACTCCATCAGGAAACGTGTTCAAACTATCAGCCTTCCCGATCATAAACTTGACATCCATGCTGACGATGAGCTCAAGGAACTGGCCAGTATCGGTGACACAATCGAATTCTATAATCGCAATAAACTTGCCATGACAGGGAGCATACAGGAAGTGAACGGCCGGTATATCCGGGTAACATTGCCGGTTTAACTCTAACCCTGGATGATAAAACGACTCATCATTACGGAATATTGCATCCATAAGGGGAGTATCTCGATAAACCGGGCAATCAACAGGACCATCTTGCTCTCACCTGTTATCACCTGACTGGTCACGACCGCGATTATTCACTTACATTCTACCGCTCACGTGTTCGAGGCCTGGGGAGAAATCTTATTTGTTCTGCCCAAACCAGCTCCTGACTCTCTCTACCCGCTTGCGGTTGGCGCCCGGATCAGAGCGTCCCACCCGCGATGCCGAGCACGACGATCAGTACAGCGATAAAGTAAATAGTCGGTTTCATCAACAATTCGACCGGGTTTTATTGCTGGCTTAATAACCGCTGCAGAATCTGCTGCAGCTCACTCTCACTCATATCAATATACTCCACCACGCGGCCGTAGAGCATCGCGGTCGGGACGTTCCGCCCGTCCAGTTCACGCTGAGCCTGATGGAGACAATACAGCACAACCCGCTCCTTGCGGCTCAGTCCGTCGCGCACATCGGGGAGGTTATCGAAATTGTATAAAGTCATGGCCTAGCCTGCAACTGCTCCTGCTGTACTACAACCCCGCCACCAATATCTGTCTGTCGCGCTTGAAAAGCCCTCCTGCAAGGACAACAACCGTAGGATGTAATAGCACAGCGTATTGCACCGACAACTAAAGCCGCGCCGCCTGTTGATCGAGCTTCTTGGGCGAGACAGACAGGGAAGTCCCCAGCTCCTGGGCAAACAGGGACACGCGCAACTCTTCCACCATCCAGCGGTAGGTTTCCCATTCCGGGCTGAGTGTCTGGTACGGCTCATCGCCGATCTGCGCATACACCCGGTCCCAGTGCTTCTGCACTTCGCCCTGGCGTTGCTTGTCCGCCGCCAGCGATCGCTCGATCTTGTCCAGCCGCAAATTAATGGCCTTGAGATAACGCGGCAGGTGTTTCAGCCAGTGTCGCGGCGTGGTGCTGATAAAACCCGCGTAGACCAGGCACTCCAGTTGCTGGCGGATATCCTTGACGGCATCGAACCAGGCCAGCGGGATATTGCCCTGTAGCTGTTTGGCGACGTGATGGTATTGCTCGAGGATCTCGTACAGCCGATCACAGAGTTCATTCGACACGCTCATCAGGTTGGCTTTGGCTTCGGCCGCCCGACGTTCGAACTCCTCCTGTGAACGAATATCCTCGATATCGTCCAGCAGGGCCTCATCGATAATCGCATCTTCGAGATCCTGCAACAGGCTTCGCTTGTCACCGATCGAGGTATAGAACAACTGTATCTTATCGATATGGCGCAGGTTCTTGCGCAGGTACTTCATCTCCTTGCGGGCCACCAGCCGGAACAGCCGGCGCAGACCCAACCGCTGTTCGGCTGCCGCCTGTTCCGGGTCATTGAACAGGCGCACCGACACGCTCTCGCTATCGCCGTTACTATCCTGGCTGTCATCCACCAGCGCCGGGGTGGCGCGGATGGTCAGGCCGTGTTGTTCCAGCTCCACGACCTCCGGCAGATCGCCGAAGTCCCATTGGGTAATGTCCTGCTTTTCAACATCGGATGTCGGCAGTTCGGCCAGCACGCCCTCGCTCAGGGTCGACAGCTCCTGCTGCAACTGCCCCAGGTCCCGGCCGACGCCCAGCACCTGGTTGTCCTGATCGATCACGCGAAAGTTCATGTGATAGAACTCCGGCAGGTTATCCAGTTGCCAGACATCACTCTCTATCGCAGCACTGCTGATCTTTTGCATATGCGCCGCCAGGTTGTCTAGTAACGGCTGACTGCGATCATAACTTGATGCCAGAAAATCATCGGCATAGTTCGGCACCGGTACGAACTGCTTGCGCAGCGCCTTGGGCAGACACTTGATCAGCGCGATCACCTTGTCACGCAACAGGCCGGGGACCAGGTAATCGAACGCCGCTTCGCGTAACTGGCCAAGGATGGCCAGCGGCACGATCACCGTCACCCCGTCCTCGGCATGACCCGGTTCAAAGTGGTAATCCAGATCCAGCGTGACCCCGTCGACCTCCATAGACCCGGGGAATTGTTCCTCGTTGATGTGTTCCGCCTCGTGGCGCATCAACGACTCTTTTTGCAAATACAATATTTCGGGGTTGGTTTGTTGCACGGTCCTGAGCCATTTTTCAAAAGCCTTGCCGCTGTAGATCCCCTCGGGAATGCGCTCGTCGTAAAACTCGAACAGCGCCTGTTCATCCACCAGGATATCCCGGCGCCGGCCCCGGGCTTCAAGTGATTCGATCTCCTCGATCACCGACTGGTTATATTTAAAGAATGATGCGCGGGTGTCATAGTCACCCTGCACCAGGGCCTCACGGATAAAGATCTCCCGCGCCAGCACCGGGTCGATGGGACCGTAGTTAATCCGCCGTTTGGGGCAAATGGTAATGCCATATAACGTAGTTCGCTCGAAGGCGCCGACCTGGGCCGGTTTCTTCTGCCAGTGGGGCTCCGAATAACTGCGCTTGAGCAAGTGGGCCGCAAGTTCTTCCACCCACTCGGGCTCGATCCGGGCCACCATGCGCCCGTACAGGCGGGTGGTTTCCACCAGCTCGGCACACATGATCCACTTGGGTGGCTTCTTGGCCTGCCACGAACCCGGGTGAATATGAAAACGAATATTACGCGCGCCATGAAACTCGTTGGACTCGATGGCCTTGTTACCGATATTGCCCAGCATGCCCGACAGCAAGGCGCGGTGGATAGCATCATACCCGGCCGGCGTGGTATTGAGTTTCGCGCCCTGCTCTTTAAAGAGCGTGTAGATCTGCTGGTAAATATCCCGCCACTCCTGCATCCGGTTGTAGGAGAGAAAGTGCTGCTTGCAGAACTTGCGCAGCTTGTTCTGGCTGAGGTGCTTGCGCTTCTCCTCGTACAGGTGCCACAGGTTCAGATAAAACAGGAAGTCCGACCTGGGTTTCTGTTTGTCTTTCTTCTGCTTGTGCTTGGGTGTATTGGCGGGCTTATCGGCTTCTTCTTCCTCTGGCGGGAAATAGATCAACCGGTGTTGCTCATCCGCCTGTTGCTGCTTGTCGGCCGGGCGTTCGCGCGGGTCCTGCACACTCAGGGCACTGCCGATAATCAGCAGCTCCTGCAGGCAACTGAACTCGCGCGCGGCGATCAACATGCGACCGATCTTCGGATCCACCGGCAGACGGGACAATTCCCGGCCCAGTTTCGTAACCCGCTGCTGTTCGTCCACCGCACCCAGTTCATACAGCAGCTTGTAACCGTCCTTGATGTAGCGGGCGTCCGGCGGCTCGATGAAGGGAAAGTCTTCAATATGCCCCAGCCGCAAGGCCTCCATTTGCAGGATGACCGCCGCCAGGTTGGTGCGCCTGATCTCCGGGTCGGTAAACTCGGGTCGGGCGTTGAAGTCCTCCTCCGAGTAGAGGCGAATACACACCCCTTCGGTAATCCGGCCACAACGGCCCTTGCGCTGGTTGGCGCTGGACTGGGACACCGGCTCCACCGGCAGGCGCTGGATCTTGCTGCGATAACTGTAACGGCTGATCCGCACCGTGCCGGTGTCGATCACGTAATGGATACCGGGCACCGTCAACGAGGTCTCGGCGACATTGGTCGCCAGCACGATGCGCCGGTGTTTGGCCGGGCTGAACACCCGGTTCTGTTCCGCGCCGCTCAATCGGGCATACAGGGGTAGAATCTCGGTCTGGGGCGGATGATGCTTGCGCAGCGCCTCGGCGGCCTGACGGATCTCCCGCTCGCCACTGAAAAAGATCAGGATATGCCCCGGACTCTTACCCTGAGAAACATCGATTTGTGCCAGCTCATCCACCGCCTCCAGCACAGCCTGTTGCATGTCCCGGGTGGTTGCCTCGCTGTCGTCATCGCCTGAAGCACTTTCACTATCCAGCAACGGCCGGTAACGCACCTCGACCGGATAGGTGCGGCCCGAGACCTCGATGATGGGGGCATTGTCAAAATGGCGGGAGAAACGTTCGGTATCGATGGTCGCCGAGGTGATGATCACCTTCAGATCCGGCCGCTTCGCTAACAGCTGCTTGAGATAGCCCAGCAGAAAGTCGATGTTCAGGCTGCGCTCGTGGGCCTCGTCGATGATCAGGGTGTCATAATCATTCAAAAACCGATCGCCCTGGATCTCGGCCAGCAGGATCCCGTCGGTCATCAGTTTCAGATACGTATTCGGACCCACCCGGTCCTTGAAGCGGACCTTGTACCCCACCGTCTCGCCCGGCTCACTCTGCAGCTCCTCGGCCACCCGGCTGGCAATGCTGCGCGCCGCCAGGCGCCGCGGCTGGGTGTGGCCAATCATCCCGGCCACGCCCCGTCCCAGCTCCATACAGATCTTGGGTAACTGGGTCGTCTTGCCCGAGCCCGTCTCCCCGGCGACGATCACCACCTGGTGCTGTGCGATCGCCTCGCGGATCGCCTCGCGCCGCTCACTGACCGGCAGGTTTTCCGGGTAGGTCGGCACCGGCAGGCCAGCCTGTCGCTGTTGCCGTCGCGACGCCGAGGCCTGGATATCCGCGGCCAGTTGCTGCCATTGGGAGTCAGCGTCGTCTTTGCGCTTTGACTGCTGCACCTTCTTCAAGCGCCGGCGAAAGCGGAACTGGTCGCGCAGCATGCAGCTGGCAATCAGGTCTGATAACGATTCGCGATTCGATTCCGGCGGCGCTTTCATCAGAAGTTATCGGGGGATAATTGGGGTAATCAGAGGGCGCTATGATAGCAATTTCAGTCACGTTCATGCCATTGATGCGGGGGATTATCGCTGACAAGGCGCTGCCATCGTAACAATGGGTCTATGGCATCATTTATCATGATTTACATCAGCATAGACTCCAAGGCTTTCAATTTACTTTCATAAAACCGCTCACTCCAGAGGCTCAGACTTTTCTGTTCCAGCGGCCTCAGAAAACGTTCAACATCAGCAGCCGCATTCTGCCAATTAATTGAAGCAATCTTTTCTCGTAGAGCACCAACTAGCCATTCACGATCCACATTCAGCTTTTGACCTTGATAGGGCCCAAACTGGAAAAGTGCGTTTTTTAATAACGCCAGATTTGGAGTCACCCCCTGAGCGATATACCAGTTAAAGTCATACCAATCCCGCCCCTTTATATAAGCCCTGCACAATAAGGCATGAATTTTCAGTGCAAAGTTACTACTCAGATCCTGGTTGCATACTTCATAGTCAACCGGGAAATCCAGGTAAGTATAATCAAAACCAGAACCGGCTGGCGGATTGCAGTCGATTTCCAGTTTGATCTTTAGTTTCTGATCCCGGTGATTTACAAAACCCAGGTTCAGCTGGTTGGCTATAGAGTTATCCTTGATCAGGGCGGCTTTTACAGGCTGATCCATTTGGCCCCTGTCGAGCACCTCCGGCTCAATACCAAATTCCTTGCAGGTTTCGGCAAGATTGTCCAGATAGGGCTTCCAGGTAAAAGCCGGATCGGGGTTCTGCAGAATAAAATCGATATCCTCCGAAAAGCGAGGTAAGCCATGCAGGATTCGCAGGCTGGTTCCGCCCTGGAATGCCGCCACTTCAAAGAATCCTTCACGCCATAAGGCGAATAATAAAATCTCCTGCACAATCTCCTTGAGGGCATTCTCCTCCTCAAGCGGACTGCCGGGGCTATAGGCTTCTAATCGTTTTTGAATTAGCTCAATCATAACCCCAGCTCCCTCTGCAGTTCGGCAAGAAACGCCTGTTCCCGCCTGCCCTTGTATACATCCATCAATCGTGAAATATCCAGCCCGGTCACGCTGCGCAGTTGTTGCTCATCGATCCGCATGCCGAGGGTTAAAAACTCCAGTCCCTGCCACTCGAACTTGCGCAGATAAACCAGGTCCAGCAATGCCCGCAGCGGTTCGGCGATCAGGGCGACCTGATGATCCAGCTCATGCCTGGCGACCGACTGCAGGAAATAGCCGGTTCTTACTGTCATGCGCCGGAATTCAAATCGCCCCAGTTGTGCACTCTCGTAGGTTACGGACTTGCCGCCATGGGTCATGCTCAGCACGGTGTGCACCGACTCAGGAATCCAGCCATGAAACCCCAGTGCCGATTCGGCGGAGACATAACTGCCGGGCAGCATCTGCTGGGCCAGGACAAAAGGGTGTAAAGAATGTTTACGATACAGCGGATTCAGAACATACAGCCCGCGGCGAGCTTTGATTAACTCCCCCGCCTTGAGGGCACGATTGACCTGCCCATAGCGACGGGCGTCGCTGCCCCCCAACAGGCGCTCGATCTGAGTCGCCGACAGTGGGCGATCAGCCAGGCCGGAGTAAATAATCTTTTCTGTGAGCGGCACCATCACTATAATTTACAATAACTTCCATATTTTGCAAGTTTCTGTAAATTATAACCCCGATAAAGGAGAAAGAACCCCTAACCTACTGTTTTTATAGACCTATATAATAGCGTACTGAAAATAAGTGATAATTGGCAGCGATCTGGGACGAACCATAAGTACGTGGGTCCGAGCCTGCTCAGCCCTGCTATCTGTCAACTGCCAACGATCTTTTCTCGTCTCTGCCCGAAGGGCAGATGTAGGAGGGGCTTTCAGCCGCGACGGAAAAGGGACAGCCCCGTCGCCGATGGAATCGCCTCCCACAACGCCCCTGGTCTTAGCCTCTACCCTCGCGATGTCCTTGATCCCGTAGAATGCCGGATCCGCGTTGCTTGATCCGGCCTACCTCCCAACTGCCAACTATATCTTTCCTCGTCACTCGCCCCTCGTCCCCTGCCCGAAGGGCCGTGGGAGGGCATTTTATGCGCGACGAAAAAGAGGCACACCGGTCGCCGATGCATCGCTCACAGCATCCATGCCTTCCGCGACAGAGCCCACCCCGCGAGCAAGGCGAGTGTTTTGGGTGTTAGTACATCCGTGTACGTCAATCGCCTCCTACTAAGCACTAAGTACTAAGTACTAAGTACTAAGTACTTGTCCCCTGCCCGAAGGGCCGTGGGAGGGCATTTTATGCGCGACGGAAAAGAGGCACACCGGTCGCCGATGCGTCGCTCACGGCATCCATGCCTTCCGCGACAGAGCCCACCCCGCGAGCAAGGCGAGTGTTTTGGGTGTTAGTACATCCGTGTACGTCAATCGCCTCCTACTAAGCACTAAGCACTAAGTACTAAGTACTAAGTACCTGCCAACTGCCAACTATTTTTTAATCATGACGAACAGCTCATATGCGACACCCCGCCGAGTTCCCTGAACTCGGCCGGCTTGAGCCGATAGTATTTCGCTTCCACCTCTTTCGACTGCTCGGCGTAAGGTTGGGTCATCACTTCCTGCAGTTCTCTGATCAGCGTGTAGTCCCCCCGGGCCGCTTGCTGATAGGCCGGGGCCAGCAACCATTCGCGCAAGCTGTATTTGGGATTCACGCGTTTCATCTGTGCGGCAATGTCTTCGAGCGTGCCCGGCTCATCGCTCAGCCGCGACTGCCATTGGCTCAGCCATTGTGACCACTGCTGTTCCAGCTCGTCATTCAACTGGCCGTAGAAGCTCTTTTTGAGCGCACCGATATCGTCCGGTATCGATGAGAGTTCGCGGAAGAAGATGGTGTAATCGACCGAGGTTTGCATCATGAGGTTGGCGAGCTCATTGAACAGGTCGACGTCCAGCGTCTCCAACCCCAGTTTGGCCGCAAACATCTTTTGCAATTCTTCCTGCATCACATTGGCAAAGCCGTTGCGAATCTCGTCAAGCTGTTGCACTGCCTTGTGATCCGATTCCAGTAACGGCCGCAAGGCGGTACAGAAACTCTCGAAGTTGCGTTCGGCGGCCACGGGCTGATTCCAGAAGGCGAAGTGTTCCCCGCCGCCTGTCCAGGGCTGGTAGTAAGGATCAAAGACCTCCATGAAGCCAAAGGGGCCATAATCCAGGGTCACACCACCGGCCTGGGTGTTATCGCTGTTGAAGTTGCCCTGGCAATAACCAACCCGGATCCAGTTGGCCACCAGCGAGGTCAGGCGACTGCGAAATTCCTGTGCCAGCAGAACCACCTTCTCGGGGGTACTCAGATCCGGGTCGATGATCCCCGCGTATTCCCGATCGATCAAGTGCAACACCAGTTGCTCCAGTTCCGCCAGCGCAGCGGGGTGTTCCTGCTTGCGGGCCCGGCGACCGAACAGCTCGAGCTGGCCCACCCGGATGAAGGACGGGGCCACGCGCGTGGAGATCGCCACCGCTTCAGAGACCATCCGGTCGGGTTCGTATGAGCGTGAACCTTCCGAGTACCAGGGTCGCTGCACCTGCTCGGTTTTCGACACATACAGGCTCAAAGACCGGGAGGTCGGCACCCCCAGGGCGTGCATGTGTTCCTGGGCCAGGAACTCCCGGACACTGGAGCGCAACACCGCGCGACCGTCCGCACCGCGACAGTAAGGCGTGCGACCGCCCCCTTTGAGCTGCATCTCCCAGCGTCGGCCCCCGTTCCGATCAGGCATAACCGCCTCAAGCACCGACATCGCGCGGCCATCCCCATAGCCGTTACCGGTGCGAAACGGGCACTGTGCGGTGTACTCGGTACCGAAGATGGAAAGGGCATACCCCGTGGCCCAGCCCACCGGGCGCATCGGCGCCGGAACCTGCGACAGATCCCCGCTGAACATCCGCATGAAATCAGCGGACTCGGCCAGGCTGTCGGCCAGGCCCAGTTCCCGGAAAAAGTCCCAGCTGTGCGCGACGTACTCCGGGTTCTCGATGGGCGTGGGTTTAACCGGCACATAATGACCCGAGAAGACCTGGCGCGGGTCGTGATCCGCGCCGTGTTCAGTCGCCTCGGGATCGCGCTTGAGCGTGTCCATGAAGGAGTAATCCGCACATTCGGCGAGTTCCTCCAGCGTCGAGATGCTGGGAGCCGGTTCCTGTAATACTTGATTTTTCATAAGGTAATTAGACACTGTTTGATCTGATCTTCACTATGCCATGTAGTCGGACGCATTGTGAATAAGACTCTACATCAATGCAGGGGTTCAACAGGTCATAACGTTTGCAGAATGCGAATTCATCGGCGACGGTTTTAATCGCGGCTGAAAGCCCCTCCTACACGTATCCGTTCATTCTGTAGGAGGCGATTTCATCGGCGACAATCATGCAGGGTGCAATACCGCAGCACATCACACCGCAAAATGACATGCATCACGTCATGCCGGCCTTGAGCCGGCATCCAGATTTAATATTGGATTCCGGGTCGCGCCGCTGGCTTGCCCGGAATGACGATCATGGTAAAACCAGGTAGGCCCCATAAAGCAACGCGGTATCGGGCATTCTCTACACAACCCACCCTTCAAGGGGAGGGAGAGGGAGGGGTGATCAAATTAAACCATCGTCCGCTGATCAATCCCCTCCCCCTTACTCCTCCCGGAGGGAGGGAGGCTAAAACTGTAGTCTGCAATAGCGCAGCGTGTGCACCGCAAGATGACCGGTACCACGTCATGCCGACTTTGAGCCGGCGTGCTTGAGGGCTTCGATCCCTTAAATGATCGCTTGCAGAGGTCCGCCCTGCTTATCTCCGCTTGTACCCCGGGTTAGCTTTACTATAACGATTGCCATGACCCACCGGCGCGCCAGTATCGGTCCGCCATTACCACGGTGGGCTCCACGACCTCACCAATAAATTTCTCGAGTACGGAAGCGACCGCCGAAAAGTCCTGTTCAATCCCGTCCTGATCCAATCGGCGAATGAATGCCTGCCATTGTGGTTGCTTCTCTCTGCTGAACTCCTCGCTGAACAGTGGGCGCGCCGGCAGTTCTGTGTTTCGCTTCTGGAAAGTCGCGACAATGGCCGCCTTCAGTGGTGCCAGTTCAAAATCAAAGGTGCGAGACAACAGCCAGATATCGTAAAAATCCTTCATCCGACTGTTCAGCCTGCCCACGCGACCATGGCCTGAAACTTTTCGGCAATGGCCGACTCCCGGCTGTAGCAAAGCAGCTCGGGCGCGGGCAAATCCAGCAACACCGGATAGGTCATCCATTCAGGTGCTGGCAGTACCAGATCACCAAACCCGATATCAATCTGGAGCCTTGCCTTCGCACCGGATAACGTGGCATTGAACAGCACGCGAACGCCCTGATAATCGGCCTCCTCGGTTATCGGCTCGGCCGACAATGATTCAGGATCAAACTCAATCCCATCATCGAACTCACCCACCAGCAGTACATCACGAAATAATGCCTGCAGTGAGGACGGATCATTGCTGAGGTGCCCCAGAAAATCGATATCCCGGGTCGGCCTGGACTGAGGCGATTGCCACACCTGCAACATCAGCGCCCCTTTGAGTACGAAACACTGCGCATGCGGCGACTGGCTCAACCGATACAAAAACCGCTCCATGACGTACAACTGCAACAGCTCCTGAAACGGACGTCGTTCCTGTCGCGAGCGATCCAGCAACCGCTGGCGCACCGAGGCGGCCATATTACGGATCACAGGCTGGCCTCCAGATAAGGACGCATGATCTTCTCGACTCGACAGATCCGGGCATAAGCCAGCATCTGGTCATACCGGGGCGTGTGACGTTGCGGGTAAAGCTTCAGTGCCTCCAGCACCACCTCCATACCAAGCTTGCCACGGTAGGCGAAACAGTCGGCCAGAGTCTTTTCCGGGTTGTAGACTTTCAGCTCGTGCCCATCGATGGTATGGACCTCTACCCCGCTGCTGAAACGCTGGCCGGAAAAACGATATCCCCGCACGGGGGGATAATCCTGACTGGGTAGCCGCGCGTTGCGATCCACCGCCAGATCGATCTGGCGCGGAATCTGGGTAGTCATCTCGTGCCAGTCCAGGGCCGAGACCAGACAGAGCACCGCCCTGGGATACCGCGTGGCCACCGCCAGCAGATCGGGATGACGCACCGGCGGCAGCTCGGCCAGCCGATACAGCCCGCGGCTGACCGGCTCGATCACTCCCTCGTCCCGCAGCTTGTAAAACTGGTAGCGATTGATCCCCAGCTTCAGCGCCTGACTCAGGCGCAGTTGACCGCCATGGGCGCGAAACAGCGCCACGGGATCGACGGCGGAAGAGGGTAGTCGCGTGGAATCGGTCATAACAAGCCAGACAAAATGCCTCCAGAAATAAATTCATGGTGACAGTTTGTCTGATAACAAGGGCCTGGTCAAATGGATTTACATGACACACTCAAGGGACCGGGCCCCGCCCGGGCACTGAAAATACGCATATTTGCTGTGGCACTTACCTGGCATCGTTATCCCGGCACCGGGTACGTTCCCGAAGGGCCTGTTTGAGCCAGCCCTTCTCTGCCGACGGCTATCCGCCAACTGCCTCCTGTCTTTCATTTCACCCCGGGAAAAGACCTTTTTTAGCCCCGGTGAGGCCCTGGAATCCGGGTATTGATTCGCTAGCTCAATAGCTTGCAGGGGTCCGAGCTGAATGGCACTTACTTAACGTCGTCATCCCGGCGCAGGCCGGGATCCAGACTGGTTATAGTGGCGGTCTTTCTGGATTCCGGCCTGCGCCGGAATGACGAAAATCCTGAAATTCGTCTTAAGTAAGTGCCATTCGGGTCCGAGCTTGTAGTGAACCGACCCTGGGGCGGGATAGCGATAAAACCTGAATACCGTTAACATCATGCACAGCCCGGTCAACCAGGCGAACAATGTCATGATTCAGTTTCATCTGTCCAAAACACTCAGCAAGGACCTGGCCATGCATCTGGGCCAGACGCAAACGGTCAACGCGAGCGCCATGCAATGGTACGCCCATCGGGTAACGGTGCTGCGGCGCAAATGCATCATCGCCATGGAGTGGCAAAGCCGCTATAGCATGGTGTTTTGCGGCCTGACCAAAAACGAATTCAGCCAGTTTCCAGAAATCTTTGCCGACCGCCTGTGGCGAGAGGCCGTCTCACTGTGCCAGCTTGACGAACATGGATCAGAGAAACTCGTGGCCCTGATCAACATGCTCTCGGCGGAACAGCATTTCCAGACCAGCAGCGACCGCAGCGTGCAGGCCCACATCAACGATGTCGCCTGGCATCTGAAAGACATGGCCGGGCAAATTGGCCACCTGCCCGAATCACCCGAAGATGCCTTCGGCTTTGGCGTGCAGATGAATGAGTGGTTACGCAAATGCAAGGGCGACAAAGACTACTTCAAACCCATCGAGGTGTTTCGGGATTTATGGCTGGGGATGCTGGAGCACCTGGCATTGGAACAACGGGACATCGCCCACGACCCTGCCTAAAGGCAGGCAGAATGCTTCCTCCTTAAAGCGAACATTTCATCCCTTAAAACGGCCTTCTAAGCCCCGATCAGGCCTGAATTTTACCCCTTTATCATTGTGTTTCAATGGTTTGCAGTGGTCCGACCCCGCTCACCGCAGCCTCAGGTTCAGATCCTGCCATGTGGCAGCCGGTTTAATTTTTGTTGCCAGTTCGTTGAAAAAGGTCATCTGGTTTGCAACTCCCTGTTGCTATCCCCTGAACTTGCGTGAGTCATGATTAGAAGAGATAGGTGGAAAACGATAATGATTTTCATTTGTCACCGACACCTTTTATTGGTGCCTTTTATTAGCCCATCACGAACATCAGAAAGATTGTCGAGTTCAAATGAATTCATATCGCGTAGAATGACCGACCAACAAAGAATACTTGAGATAATATGATGTAAAGGTGGTTAATATTTAGGCTCTTCCCCAATTGTAGTGGGTTTGCTAGGTTAAATCGATAATGGACGAAA
>CAYOOC010000025.1:30914-35689 GCA_964405505.1 uncultured Thiohalophilus sp. | reverse complement strand
ACAGAGCCGTCGACTCCGTCACCCTGAACGGCTCCGCCTCGGTATCTGTGGAGCCCGGTGCGACCATTACGGCTTCCGTGACCGTTACAACCACCGGCCCCGGAAATAGTCCCTCTACACGATGGGAATCTACCAGTTGGCGCCTTGCAACTTCGCCGCCTGGTTCAACCAACTGCGAAAATACAGCTGACCACGGTGGCGCTGGTACCTACAACGAAAGTTTTTCCATTACCGCCCCATCTGCCAGCGGCACTTATAACGCCTACTTTATCGCGTACGAGGATGATGGTTGCAGCAACGGCGGCAGCACTCTGTTTACACTGACCGACGCCGTCACAGTCAGTTTGCCTCCCGCAGCCGATTATCGACTTGACGAAGATGCCTGGGACGGGACCGGCGGAGAAGTGCTGGATTCAAGTAGCCATACCAATCACGGTACTGCAATCAATGGTGCCGATACACTGGATCCCGGACGTATCTGCCGCGCCGGCCTTTTCGACGGCAACGATGACTACGTGGATGTTCCGAATTTGTCGGATAACCTCAATGGTACGGCAAGCCTTGCATTCTGGATCAGAACCACACAAACAGGCAACAACACGGCATGGCGAGCTCCCGGGATCACCGGTGTTGAGCAAAACGGAGGTACAGACGATATTTTCTGGGGCTGGATTGATGCCTCCGGTCGCATCGGAGTTACTGTTGGAAATGACAACAGCGCCAAATCGAATACCCCTGTCAATGATAACCTCTGGCATCACGTTGTCCTGACCCGCAATGCATCCAATGGTGAATACAAAATCTATATCGACGGGACTCTGGATGCCAGCGGTACAATCGCTGCCGGGACTATCGGCAACGACTATTCAAGCCTGGGTCGGATTGAGGACACGGGGGGCTCGCCGGAATACTTCCAGGGTGAGCTTGACGAAATTCTTATCTTCGATTCCGTTTTGACAGACAGCGAGGTTCAGCAGGGCTATACCAATCAAAGCAACAGTGACAACTGGGATGGTTCCGTTCGTTCCTGCACCGGCGCTCCGCCTCCTGCCTGCGATCCGATTACCCCTGGTGCGACAACCACGAATACCAGTAATGGCAGTCCACTTACACTCGACGTTCCGGCAGGCATTGAAGCCGGTGATGTACTGATTGCTCAGGTTGCTGTTCGCCGAGACGATTTTTGCTTCTTTAATTGTGACAATATTTCACCGCCTGCAGGCTGGACCAAGATACGCGATGATGTTTCTGGGCCCTTCTGGAGCCGCACTTCCACGCAGACCATTTATTATCGTGTAGTCGATGGCAGTGAATCTGCTTCTTATCAGTGGTCCTTTCCCAGTGACCGCGCTGCCGGTGGTATTGTGGCCTTCGATGGTGTTGACGCCAGTAATCCCATTGATGTTTACGCCGGGCAGGATGATGATAGTTCTACTATCACGGCACCATCTGTCAGCAGCACAGAAGATAACAGCTATCTGGTCGCGCTGTTTGCCAGTACAAACGGAAATACTGACGTCACCCCGACGGCTTCCCTGACGACCCTGTATCAGCCACGCACGGGTGGCGGCCCCAATGGCATTGCCATTGCCAGCGGCATACAGGTATTACCCAACGCAGGAGCCACCGGTGATCGCACCGCAACCGCCGCCAATACCGACAACATCGGCCAGATGCTTGTGCTTCGCCCCGAAGACTGCCCGACGGGTATACATCATTTTGAAATCAGCCATGATGGCTCGGCCCTGACCTGCAATCCCGAACCGGTGACAATCACGGCCTGTGCAGATTCAGCTTGTACACCCTACACCGAACCTGTCACCGTTAACCTATCGCCTACAGGCTGGATTGGCGGCGATACAAACCGTTCCATCAATGGCGGCTCGGAGGAGTTTTCTCTACGTCACTTTGATGCTGAAACCGCCACCCTTGGTATTACCAGCTCCGCGCCTTCTGCCGATAACCCGCCGGTCTGCATCAATACATCCGATGGCCCTGACAGTTGTGACCTGACCTTCCATGACACCGGCTTCCTGATCGACGTGCCAACCCAGACCTCCTGTGCAACCTCGACTAACCTGACGCTCAGCGCTGTTCGACAAAGTCCAACCAATCCAGAGCGGTGTATCCCGACTTTTTCAAGTACCACCAAAAATCTCAAGCTCTGGGCAACTTATTCGGATCCGGCCAGCGGGACACAAAACGTCACTCTGACTCACGCAACCAATGACTATACCCTGCCCACCACCGAACCCGGCACGACCAATGTGCCGGTCCAGTTCGATGCCAATGCCGATGCCACATACAACCTGACCTATCCCGATGCCGGGCAACTGGTACTCAATGCCCGATACGATGGCAGCGGTGACGAGGCCGGGCTGGTCATGCTGGGTAACGATACCTATGTCACCAAGCCGGCCCGGCTGTATGTCTACAGTGATGATACCAACGCCGCCTGCCCCAGTGGCGATGCCACTTGCTCGCTTTACACTGCTGCCGGTAACAATTTTAATCTGAAAGTTCGCGGGGCCTGTGCTGACACTTCGCTTACACCCAACTTCCGGCTGAATAATATCAGCCTGGGTCACACTCTTGTTGCACCGGCTGGCGGTATTACGGGGTCAATTAATGTCAACAATTTCGATATCACCGCCGCTGACAGTGGCGAACATCTGATCAATAACCAGACAGTGTCCGAGGTCGGCGTGTTTACCTTTACCGCCAGCCTGGCCGGGGTCAGCTATTTTGGTGAAACCACGATCGGTAGCGCTGCCCTAAATACCAGCGAAAACATTGGCCGATTTACCCCGCATCATTTCGATGTCACTGCCACCGAGGCCTGTGACGGAACATTCACCTATTCAGGCCAGCCGTTCACCGTGACCGTCGATTCATTGAACCTGGGCGGGAACCCGACACGCAATTACCGCGACGGATTCGTGCGCGACCCGGTGATCTCCGATGCCGGCGACACGGGCAACTTTACCAACAACACGCTGGATACTACTTATTTCACCACCAATGATGGAATCGGCGTGCGTAATGATGTGACCTATACCTTCCCGGACAAGGAAACTGCACCCTTATCCATTACCCAGCTACGCGCCACCGATGATGACGGCATAAGCTCGAATGGTTATACCGAAGGTACAGTTAACATCCGTAGTGGTCGTATTGCGTTCAACAACGCCTACGGCTCCGAGCTGGCTGACCTGCAGGTGCCGATGTTTGCCCAGTACTACGACGGCAGTAATTTTGTTACCAACACCCTCGATGTCTGTGATAACGGCGTGACCATCTCGTTGCTGAATCCCACCGATACCGTCAGCGTCGACGATGGTGATACGCGCGGCGAGACCTGCGTGCAGGACACCGGGGCTCCTGGTGATAGTGGCAGCGGCTGCGCAGTTGCCGCGTCGGATACGGATATCCAGTATACGGACACCCCCGATGACGGTATCTATACACTTTATCTCAAGGCCCCCGACACCGACGCCGGTTTCGATCCCGCCAACCCGATCTACGGTAACGTCACCGTGCGCGGCAACGCACCCGGTTATCTGCAATTCGACTGGGACGGCGACGGCAGCGAGGAAGATCCCGAAGCCACCGCCACCTTTGGTCGTTATCGCGGTGATGACCGGATCATCTACTGGCGGGAAAAATTCCAGTGAAGATATTCACCACCAGGGCACGAAGATACCAGACCGAAGGCCCGATATAGCGATAGCGGTATCGGGCATTTCCGAAGAGTGCCGGACACCGCTGCGCTTTGTCCGGCCTACCTCGATCGCACCAAATCGTAGGCCCGATATTGCGATAGCGATATCGGGCAACTCGCTATTCGAGCTCCATGCCTTCAATATTCCGTGGTTCATTCTTTCCCCAGCCGGCCTCATAGTATCCACGCTCCAGGTACTTTTTGCAGGAGCTGAATGGCCATGCCGTTGGATCGTTCACCAGACCATGTTTTACAGGGTTGTAATGGATGTAATCCACATGTCGACACCAGTCTTCTTCATCCCGAATGAGGTGCTCCCAGAATCTTGGCTGCCAAATCCTTCCAGACACGTCCGTCAGGTGCCGCGTTACATAGCCTTTGAGCATTTTCCATCGATTCGAGAAATCCGCGTCTTCTTCGGGCATCCGCCAGAGGCAATGGAGATGATCGGGTAATATCACGATTGCATCCAGGTGGAAAGGGCGACGGATCATAACATGATGAAATCCGTTTCGTAAAATATCCACCTTTGCTGCTTCCATAAATAATGGGTGGCGGTTTGCTGTGACGACGGTGAAAAAGTAGACCCCACCGGGATAATAAACGCGTCGATAATCAGACATGGCTCCTCCCTGAACCTGGCTATTCTGTTGATTCCTTGCAATTTAAGAGATTTAGTTTGGCACGACAAGCTTTTGCCGGACACCGCTATCGCTTTGTCCGGCCTACTTCGATCGCACCAAACCGTAGGCTCGATATAGCGATAGCGGTATCGGGCTTTCCCGAAGAGCGCCGGACACCGCTGCGCTATGTCCGGCCTACTTCTACTTCTGGCGGGAAAGATTCCAGTGAAATATTCACCCCCAGGGCACGAAGATACCAGACCGAAGGCCCGATATAGCGATAGCGGCATCGGGCTTTCCCGAAGAGCGCCGGACACCGCTACCGCTATGTCCGGCCTACCTCGATTACACCAAATCGTAGGCCCGATATAGCGATAGCGGTATCGGGCATCCCGAAGAGTGCCGGACACCGCTGCGCTATGTCCGGCCTA
>CAYOOC010000025.1:0-30814 GCA_964405505.1 uncultured Thiohalophilus sp. | reverse complement strand
GGCCTACTTCGATCGCACCAAACCGTAGGCTCGATATAGCGATAGCGGTATCGGGTTTTCCCGAAGAGCGCCGGACACCGCTATCGCTTTGTCCGGCCTACCTCGATCGCACCAAACCGTAGGCTCGATATAGCGATAGCGGTATCGGGTTTTCCCGAAGAGCGCCGGACACCGCTACCGCTATGTCCGGCCTACCTCGATCGCACCAAACCGTAGGCCCGATATAGCGATAGCGGTATCGGGCATCCCGAAGAGTGCCGGACACCGCTGCGCTATGTCCGGCCTACCTTGATGTATTACACAAAATCTTTACTTCGTGTCCTGGTGTCTTCGTGGTTCAGCTCTATTATAAGTTCAGCTCTTTGATCTTGCGGGTGAGGGTGTTGCGGCCCCAGCCGAGTAGTTTGGCGGCGTCCTGCCGTCGGCCGCCGGTTTTTTTCAGGGCGGTTTCGATCATCACTCGTTCGAATTGCGGCATGGCCTGATCAAGGATCGCGGTATGGCCCCGGGACAGTTCCTGCTCGGCCCAGTGACGCAACAGTTCGCTCCAGTCGCCGTCGAAATGGGTTTCGTCCTTGCCGTGCAACATCTCGGGGGGCAGATCATCGATATGGACCACCTGGCCGGGTGACATCACGGTCAGCCAGCGACAGGTATTCTCCAGCTGGCGCACGTTACCAGGCCAGTCCAACCGCGACAGATAGTCCATCACTTCGCGGTCCAGGCTCTTGGCATCGACGTTGAGTTCTTTTGCGGCCCGGTTAAGAAAATGCTGGGCCAGCAGCGGGATATCCTCGCGTCGTTCACGCAGCGAGGGAATGTGGATACGAATGACATTGAGTCGATGGAACAAGTCCTCACGAAAACGCCCCTGTTCCACCAGCTTTTCCAGATTCTGATGGGTTGCGGCGATGATACGCACATCCACTTTAACCGCGCTGTGCCCGCCGACGCGATAGAACTCCCCGTCGGCCAGCACCCGCAACAGCCGCGTCTGCAGCTCCTGCGGCATGTCACCGATCTCATCCAGAAACAGGGTACCGCCGTCGGCCTGTTCGAAACGGCCCTGCCGGGCGGTGTTGGCCCCGGTAAAGGCCCCCTTTTCATGGCCAAACAGTTCCGATTCCAATAGGTCCCGTGGAATCGCCGCCATGTTCAGGGCAATAAACGGCTGTCCGGCGCGCGGACTGTGCCGGTGCAGGGCCTGGGCCACCAGCTCTTTACCGGTGCCCGATTCGCCGTTGATCAACACGGTAATATTGGAGCGGGCCAGGCGACCGATGGCACGAAACACCTCCTGCATGGACGGGGCTTCGCCGATGATCTCCGCATCGATCTGGCCGGCCGGGGTTTCACCGCCGCCGGTTTCCCGGCGATGGCTGATCGCGCGGCGCGCCAGCTCCACCGCCTCATCCACATCGAACGGCTTGGGCAGGTATTCAAAGGCACCGACTTCATAGGCGCTGACCGCGCTGTCCAGGTCGGTGTGTGCGGTGATGATGATCACCGGCAATCCGGGATATTTGTCATGGATACGGCCCAGCAGCTCCAGGCCGTCCATACCCGGCATGCGGATGTCACTGATGATGACATCCGGTTCGCTGCGATTGAGGGCGCGCAAGACGCTGTCGGCCTCGTCGAAACTGCGCACCTCCATTTCGGCATTTTTAAATGCCTTCTCCAGCACCCAGCGGATTGAGCGGTCGTCGTCGACGATCCAGATGGTTTCCTTACTCATGGTTGTCTCACGCCTCAAGTTCGATCGGTATATAGATGGAAAAAACGGTCCGGCCCGGTTCACTGTCGCATTCGATAATCCCGTTATGCTGCTGAATCAGCGACTGGGCAATGGCCAGCCCCAGCCCGGTGCCTTCGGCCCGGCTGGAGACCATGGGGAAGAAAATCCGCTCGAGGATCTCTGCCGGAATCCCCGGGCCGTTATCGATAATCTGAATCTGCGCCACCAGATCATGCTGTTTCTGGCCAATGGTGAATTTGCGCACCACCCGGGTGCGCAGGGTGACATCGCCTTCACCCTGCAGCGCCTCGATGGCATTGCGAATGATATTGAGCAGGGCCTGGACGATCTGATCCCGATCGGCGGTCAGATCGGGAATACTGGGATCGTAATCCCGGCGCAAGTGGATCCCCTCGGGGGCTTCGGCCAGCAGCAGGCTGCGCACATGTTCAAGGACTTCATGGATGTTGACCGCCTCCAGCCTGGGCATTTTGTTCGGCCCCAGGATCCGGTTGACCAGCTTCTGCAGGCGATCCGCCTCGCTGATGATGACGCCGGTATATTCCTTGAGCTCATCAGTGGGTAGCTCGCGTGCCAGTAACTGGGCGGCACCGCGCAGACCGCCCAGGGGGTTTTTGATCTCATGCGCCAGACCGCGCAACATTTGCTGGGTGGTCTGTTGCTGGGCCGCCCGGCTTTCGTCCCGGGCGATGCGCAGCAGGCGATCCATCTGGCTGACTTCCACCAGCAATTCCGGCGCCTGTTCCCGCTCCACCAGGGGCAGGGCGGTCAGATCCACCACCACCTCGCGACCGTGGATCAGCTTCAGGCTCACCTCGTGGCGGGTAAAGGGATGGCCACTGGCCAGGGCATCGCGCAGTTCATCGCCGACATTGTCAGGCGTCTCGAACAGCTCTTCGAAACGGTGCCCGATCAGATGCGGACCACTGCTGCCAAACAGCATCTCGGTTGCGGCGTTCACATAGCGCAGGCACAAATCCTGGTCGAACAGCATCAGCCCCGAGGTCATGGCCTCGAGGACACGTTGTTGCAAATCGGGGGATGGGGTCATCGTCTCCATACCCGGGCTGTAGCAAGAACCAAACCATAACGCACCATTTTCGATGCCCGTTTGGCAGGTTTTTGGCCAGCCCGATAAAGGGCTTGAATTACAAGCAGTTAGTGAGCCTGCTCAGTGCTGTTTTGAAATCGCTGCGCTGTTTTGGGCCGCGCCGAGATACCCTACACACTACAGCATAGCGCAGACTGGCCCTGTATGCACCAAAGTGGTGCGACGCGATCAGGGGGAAGATGAAGGCGGTGACGGTTTGGGCGGATTGGTCGGTGTCGGGCCGGGGATATTCGCTTTCGGCGGATTGGTCGGTGTCGGCCCGGAACCCGAGGACGAGCTTGACGGTGTGATGCTGCGGCGCAGCAGGTGGAAGGTGACGCCGGGGCTCGCGGCCAGAACCTCACCGTCATTATCCACCACTTCCAGTTTCACCGTGTGGGTACCCCGATCGACATTGGTCAAATTCACCGCGGCGCCGGTTTGCTCCAGCGGCTCGCCGTCCAGGTGCCAGCGTAACTGATGGCCAGCGCGCAGGGCCGGCTGAACGTTACCCTGCAGCGTCACGTTACCGGCATTGGCGCGGATGGATTCATCATTACGCGGCGAGGTAATGGTGACCTCATAGCTCGACGCCGCCTCCCGTTCCCGCTCCGGCGGCCGGTAATTGATATCGGGGGATTTTTCAAACCGGATGGCGGGCGTGTCTTCCAGCTCCAGTTCCTCGCTGCCTTCAAAAGGCTGATCGCTGTACTCCACCGAGCCATCCGGGTTGACCTTTTTGTACACCTTGTCGGCCGCCACAGCCGGCAGAGTGAATAACAACAAGATAATCAGGCAGTAATTTTTCATATCTCAAGAATAGTCCCGCGACGGCACATCTACAACTGATCTTTATTATTAGGACGGCTTATCGGCCAGGAGTTCGCCTTGTCAGTAAGAGCTCAGGGGCGAGGGACAAACAGAGTCCGCAAATAAACGCCAATAGGCGTAAATATCACCAATTTTTTATTTGCGTTAATTCGCGTTCATTAGCGGATCGCTTTTCCAGCAGCAGAAACAAAAACGCCCCCTTACGGGGGCGTTTGGTTTTCACCTGTGTTGCCGCTTACAGGCTGTAGTACATATCGAACTCGACCGGGTGGGTGGTCATGCGGAAGCGGGTCACTTCATCCATCTTCAGCTTGATGTAGGCATCGATGACATCATCGGTGAACACACCGCCCTGGGTCAGGAAGGCCCGATCTTCGCTCAGCGCGTCCAGCGCCTGATCGAAGGAGTGGCACACGGTCGGGATGCTGGCGGCTTCTTCGGCCGGCAGATCGTACAGGTCCTTGTCCATGGCGTCGCCCGGGTGGATCTTGTTCTGGATGCCGTCCAGGCCGGCCATCATCATGGCGGTGAAGGCCAGGTACGGGTTGGCGGTCGGATCCGGGAAGCGCACTTCGATGCGACGACCTTTCGGGTTAGCTACGTACGGGATACGAATGGACGCGGAGCGGTTACGGGCCGAATAGGCCAGCATCACCGGCGCTTCGAAGCCCGGCACCAGCCGCTTGTAGGAATTGGTCGAGGCGTTGGTAAAGGCATTCAGCGCACGGGCATGCTTGATGATACCGCCGATGTAGTAGAGCGCGGTTTCGGACAGGCCGCCGTACTCGTTACCCGAGAACAGGTTCTGTCCGTCTTTCATCAGCGACTGATGCACGTGCATGCCGCTGCCGTTATCGCCGACCAGCGGTTTGGGCATGAAGGTGGCGGTTTTGCCATAGATGTGCGCGACATTGTGGATCACGTATTTCATGCGCTGGTTCCAGTCGGCCCGCTCCACCAGGGTGCTGAACTTGGTGCCGATTTCACACTGGCCGGCGGTGGCGACTTCGTGATGGTGCACTTCAACCGGCACGCCCACCTCTTCGAGTGCCAGGCACATGGCGGCACGCAGATCGTTCAGGGAATCGACCGGCGGCACGGGGAAGTAACCGCCTTTCATGCCCGGGCGGTGACCAATGTTGCCGTCGGTGTAAACCCGCTCGGAGTTCCATTCGGCTTCCTCGGAATCCACCTTGTAGAAAGCCCCGCTCATATCCGCGCCCCAGCGTACGTCATCCAGGACAAAGAACTCGGGTTCCGGACCGAACAGGGCGGTATCGGCAATGCCGGTGGACTGCAGGTAGGCTTCACCGCGCTTGGCGATGGAACGGGGATCGCGCTCGTAGCCCTGGCCGGTGGCCGGCTCCAGAATGTCGCAGGTCAGGTTCAGGCTCGGCTCTTCGGAGAAGGGATCCAGGAAGGCGCTTTCGGCATCGGGCATCAGGATCATGTCCGATTCGTTGATGCCCTTCCAGCCGGAGATGGACGAGCCGTCGAACATCTTGCCTTCGGTAAACAGGTCTTCATCCTCGGCATGGGCCGGCACGGAAACGTGCTGCTCCTTGCCGCGGGTATCGGTGAAACGGAAATCAATAAACTTGACGCCGTTATCTTTAATCATCTTCATGACTTTGTCAGACATTTAAGCTTCTCCGGTTATCTCAATATTCAGTATTATCCAGAATTGCGCTGTCGTTGGCGCAGTCCAAAATCTGTTGCCCGATTAGGTGCACGAACCATGCCACACCGTAACAAGCTGATTCGACTGGGGTTTTATACCCCTGGTGCCCACCATGCGGGAGCGAGCGCACCAATACAGTGCATATAATTCAGTTTTAGCATCATTTCGGTGCATTAACGGTACAGCAGCCTGACCGATTGCACGCCGTCCACCTCCCGGGCCGCGCGGGCAAAGCGCTGGCGCAGGGCTTCGCGCTGATTCTGGTCCCGTTCCAGGGCCAGCTCGATCGGCAGGATCAGCTCCACCTGAATACCGCCCTCCAGGTAGTGCAGGGTAGTGTGGGCAATCCGGCGGGATTCTTCAATCTCGCTCCAGGCCTTTTCCAGCCGGGCGAGCACATCGCTGCGGTTCGGCAGTTTCAGATTCAGCGGTACTTTCTCATCATTTTCCGGATCGATATGCACCGTGACGTCATTAACCTCTTCCACGTCCGAGATCACTTTCTTGCGCACCCGTTCACTGACGTAATGGGCCTCGGACACGCTCAAATAGGGATCAACCTGGATATGCACATCCACCAGGGCCTCGGATCCGCTGCGGCGAGTGCGCAGAATATGCAACGCCTGCACGCCGTCGACCTCGAGAATCGCTTCCCGGATCACCGCCTGGCGCTCCGGCTCCAGGGCCGTATCCACCAGTTCCTTGACGCTGTGGGCGGAGAGATCCCAGCCGATCCTGGCAATCATGTAGGCGACGCCGATGGCGGCAATGGCGTCGAGATACTCGAGGCCCGCCATACTGCCAGCGACCCCGAGCAACACGATCAGCGAGGAGATGGCATCGGAACGGCTGTGCCAGGCATTCGCCTTGAGCATGTGGGATTTGTATTTGCGGGCGATCAGCATGCTGTAGTGGTAGATCGCCTCCTTGCCCAGGATCGACACGCCGGCCACGACCAGCGCCCAGAAACTCGGGTGCAACAGCTTGTCCGGATTGAATAGCCGAATTGCCGCATCGATACTGATGCCGACGGCCACAGCCATCAGGGCGATACCCAGCCCCACCGTCGCCAGGGTTTCGAAGCGGCCATGGCCATAGGGATGCTCGGCATCAGCTTCGCGGCTGGAGTGGCGGGCGGCATAAATGACCACCGCATCGGTCAGCAGATCGGAGAAGGAGTGGACCCCGTCGGCGATCAGGGCCTGGGACTGGGCCAGCCAGCCGACCACGACCTTGAGCACACCGAGAATCAGATCCACCAGGGCACCGACCAGGGTGACCCGGGTAATCTGGCGGGTGCGATCATCCCGCTCGGCACGGGTAATCACAGGGGCCTGATCCTGTTCAGTCGTTGCCATCGCCAACCTCGATGCGGATCACGATCTCTTCATCCTGTTGCGATGTCGCCAGAATGCGATGGCCATTGATCCGGCACCAGGCGGGGACATCGTTCAGCGTACCCGGATCGGTGCAGGTCACCTCCAGCACCTCGCCGGGGGCCAGCGCGGCGATCGCATCCTGCACCCGGATCACCGGCATGGGACAGAGCAGGCGGCGGGCATCCAGCTGGTGAGTACTCACAAATACCACTCGCCGGGGATACCATCCATGGCCAGGGGAGCGACCTGCAGAATGCGCTGATGGCCATCAGTGTAGTTCACTTCCACTTCGACCGCCTCGGCGTCACGCCCCTGGCTGAAGCGGGCGGCGACCCGCGCGGCAACTTCCACGTCGGCCTCGCTGATATCGCCATCGATCAGGGCCAGCGGCCCGTTGTGGCTGGTGGTGCGCAGGTGCACGAACTGGTTGCGATAACCTTCGAGGAATTTATTCTCGCCTTCCTCGCGCCCGATGATCACCTTGTAGTTGGGCGCCGGACGCAGATGGCGTCCCACCTTGAGCAGCATGATGTCATCCAGCTGGTAATCGCGACTCGGGCGATGCTGCCACATGTCCACCAGCTTGTCGGAATAGTTCTTGTCGGTCAAAAAACAGCAGCCGCCGGCCGGCTGGGCGTAATCGGTAAAGCCGAACTGTTCGGCCAGCGCCATCTGTGGCTTGCGCGAACGGCCGCTGAAATCATACAGCCGTTCGCGATCCACCCACCCCTCGCGCTCGGGCAATGTCGGAGGCAAATTCTTCGCGCACAGCGGACGCAGCAGCAAATCCCCGGCGCCCGATTCGCGCTGGATCACCGGCATGGTGTCCTTGCGCTGGGACATGGGCCGCTGGCCCATCACCTCGCCGGTAACAATAAAATCAAAGCCGTTGGCCGCGATCCATTCGTGTGCCTTGCGCACCATGAAGCCCTTGCAATCGAGACAGGGATTCATGTTCTGACCGTAACCGTGTTTCGGGTTCAAAAGCACGTCCTTGTACTCCTCGATCACATCCACGATATGCAGCTTGATCCCCAGCTGCTCGGCCACCCACAGGGCGTTGTTGCGCTTGGGCTTATCCTGGTCTTTCTTGCGAATCGCGTGGGTATGCCCTTCGACACAGAAGCCGGTGAAAAAATTGATCCCCTCCACATGCACGCCCTGCTCCATGAGCACCTTCGCGGCCAGCATGGAATCAAGACCGCCTGAAATCAGCGCGACAGCTTTGCGTTGCTCGGACATGGATATTTACCGGTGTTGCGGGGTTGGCCTGGGGAGGGCAAGGATAGCAGAAATCGGCCCGATAGAGAAAAATCGAATTATCCGCAAATAAACGCCAATGAACGCGAAAAATTCATTATCTCCTCCCTGAATAGCCGTTCAGCAGGGTGACGTGACCAGCAATACGGCCTGATAAAATGTACCGATAATTCACATATACCAGATCGAAAAACAGGCCGGGAGAGAGGCAAGAGCGGCTTTAAATGATCTTATTTGCGTTCATTGGCGTTTATTTGCGGACCCTTTAATTAATATAAGTATTTTCAGTGTAACCTGCCATTTCCCCCACGTTTGCGGGCATCAGGGTCGGGCTGGAGCGTGGCATCGGTAACCTGCTTCAATGACTTACGGGCCACGTTGGAACCGGTGTCCTGCCACAGTTCCAGGCTGCCCAGCGGATCCAGCTGTTGTTCCCGGCGCAGGTTGCGGATCGCCTGCAGGATATCCATGGCGATCACAAAGATCCGGGCCAGTTCGGCGTATAGTGTGGCGTGGGCCGTGCCACAGGAACCCAGGTGGTGATAGGCGCTGCGACCCAGATCGACGTAATAGCTGATCCGCACCCGGCGGCGCTCGGCGCGGCGCGGGAACAGGCCGCTGTAAAGCAGGCACTGATCGCCCACATCGCGCAGTCGCTCCTGCTGTTCCCGGCCCTGGCAATGGGCCGCCTCGAGGTAATCCAGCGCCAACACCCGTTGCGCCATCTCCGGTCGATCGAGATAACGCATCAGGGTGAAGACCAGATAACTTTCCAGTTCCGGCTCCAGCGTGATACCCACGGCCTGTTCGGCCTCGCTGACCAGGGTGTGCCACTGGGACAGCGGCGTATGGTCGGTGTCGATCACAACCTGCCTCCTGATGTGAATCGCCCTGTTAAAATCATCGGCCCGTCCGGAGCCGAACTTGATTCTTTTTGCGCGATCGTTGCCTGCCGCGACCGGGCTGTAAAAACCGCACTCCTTGAGGTTATCAGCAGCAGACGGCGCGGCTATAATGAGCGCTCTTTTCGCTGTGTCCATATTAATAAAGGTGTCCGCTTGAGCAAATCCCGCCATCCCGCCGCCGCCCATACCTTCCAGGGGCTGATCTTCGCCCTGCAACAGTACTGGGCCGAACAGGGCTGCATCGTCCTGCAGCCCTACGACATGGAAGTGGGGGCCGGCACCTTTCATACCGCCACCTTCATTCGTGCCATCGGCCCCGAACCCTGGGCCGCCGCCTATGTGCAGCCCTCGCGCCGGCCCACCGACGGTCGTTATGGCGAAAATCCCAATCGCCTGCAGCATTACTACCAGTTCCAGGTGGTAATCAAACCCTCGCCGCTGGATATCCAGGAACTGTATCTGGGCTCGCTGCAAATGCTCGGCCTCGATCCGCTGGTGCACGATATCCGCTTCGTGGAGGACAACTGGGAATCACCCACCCTCGGCGCCTGGGGCCTGGGCTGGGAGGTGTGGCTCAACGGCATGGAGGTGAGCCAGTTCACCTATTTCCAGCAGGTCGGCGGGCTGGATTGCAAGCCGGTCACCGGTGAGATCACCTACGGCCTGGAGCGGATCGCCATGTATCTGCAGGGCGTGGAGAGTGTGTTCGATCTGGTCTGGACCGACGGGCCGCGCGGCAAGGTCACCTATGGCGATGTTTTTCACCAGAATGAAGTGGAACAGTCCACCTACAATTTCGAACACGCCGACGTGGACGATCTGTTCCATCAGTTTGACCAGGCCGAGAAAATGAGTCAGCAACTGATCGAGGCGCAGCTGCCGCTGCCCGCTTACGAACAGGTGCTCAAGGCCTCGCACAGTTTCAATCTGCTTGATGCCCGCCACGCCATTTCGGTCACCGAGCGCCAGCGTTATATCCTGCGCGTGCGTAACCTCTCCCGTGCCGTGGCCGAGGCCTATTATGCCGCACGCGAATCGCTTGGCTTCCCAATGTGCAAGGAGAGCGGCCAATGAGCAAATCCGTCTCCAAAACCCGCGATTTTCGAAAAGAGGAACACCGGGACCTGCTTGTCGAAATCGGCACTGAAGAATTGCCCCCCAAAGCACTTCTGGCGCTTGCCAGTGCCTTTGAAGAGGCGGTCCGCTACGGGCTTCAGGAAAACCGCCTGGGCAACCCCGGGATTAAACAGTATGCCAGCCCGAGAAGACTGGCATTACTTGTTAAAGGTCTCCCGGAATCCACGCCGGACCGCACCATCGAACGAACCGGCCCACCTGCCACTACCGCGTTCGACGAAGAAGGCACCCTGACAAAAGCCGGCGAAGGCTTTGCTCGCAAATGGGGCGCCAGCGCAGAAGATCTACAGACCAATGACGATGGCAAGGTTATTGTTCAACAATATGAAGCCGGTCTGTCAGCTGAATCACTTATCCCCGATATCGTGCGCAACGCACTGGATAAGCTGCCCATTCCCAAGCGCATGCGCTGGGGCGATCTGGATGCCTGGTTCGTGCGCCCGGTGCACTGGGTCGTGTTGCTGTACGGCGACGAGGTGATCGAGGCGGAGATTCTGAGCGTGCCCAGCGGACGCGAGACCCGGGGTCACCGTTTTCATCATCCTGATACCATTTATATCCCCGCGCCGGAAGAATACGAAGTATTGCTGGAGAACGAGGGCAAGGTGATCGCGGATTTTGACCGCCGCCGCACCGCCGTGCGTGCCCAGATCGAACAGGCCGCAACTCAACATAAGGCTAACGCTGTTATCGATGAGGCGTTGCTCGACGAGGTCACCGCCATGGTCGAATGGCCGGTGGCCGTGACCGGTCGCTTCGATGAACGCTTCCTGGATGTCCCGCAGGAAGCCTTGATCTCTACCATGAAAACCAACCAGAAATATTTTCATCTGTTGGATGACAAAGGTCAGCTGCTGCCGCTGTTTATCACCATCAGCAACATCGAGAGCAAACAGCCCGAACAGGTTCAACAAGGCAATGAGCGGGTCATTCGACCACGCTTCGCCGACGCCGAGTTTTTCTGGCAGCAGGACAGGCAGATCCCGCTGATACAACGCCTCGACTCACTCAAGAATGTGGTTTTCCAGAAAAAGCTGGGCACGCTGCATGACAAGACCCGGCGGGTGGAAAAGCTGGCCGGCAGCATTGCCAAACAACTGGGCGGCGACAAACAACTGGCCGTCCGCGCCGCGCAGCTGTGCAAATGTGATCTGATGACCGAGATGGTCGGTGAGTTCCCCGAACTGCAGGGCATCATGGGCCGTTATTACGCCGAGCTCGATGGCGAACAGCCGCAGGTGGCCCGGGCCCTGGACGAGTATTACAAACCCCGCTTCGCGGGCGATGATCTGCCCGGGGAGGTCACCGGCCAGGCGCTGGCACTGGCCGACCGGATCGACACCCTGGTTGGCATTTTTGCTATTGGTCAGATCCCCACCGGCGACAAGGATCCTTTCGCCCTGCGTCGCGCTTCACTCGGGGTCTTGCGCATCCTGATCGAACAGCAGCTCGATCTCGATCTGCAGACACTGCTGGAACAGTCCGCCGCCGGCTTCGAGCAATCCCTCAAGGCGGATGAAGCGGTGCAATCGGTGATCGGCTTTGTTCTCGAACGCCTCAAGGCCTATTACCGCGATCAGGGCATTCGCGCCGACGTGCTCGACGCGGTGACCGCCAACCGCCCGACCCGGCCGCTGGATATCGAGCAACGACTCAAGGCCGTGGATCACTTTCGCCAGCTGGAGGCCGCCGAAAGTCTGGCCGCCGCCAACAAACGCATCGGTAACATTCTCAAAAAAGTCGAAGGCACCTTGCCGCAGAACATCGATGCCAGCCTGCTACAGGATCCCGCCGAACAAACCCTGCACGATCGCCTGACCGGCCTGCAACAACAGGTCAATGAGCAGGTTCAGCGGGCCAACTATCAGCAAGCCCTGAGTCAACTGGCCGACCTGCGCGAACCGGTGGATAAATTCTTCGACGATGTCATGGTCATGGCCGAGGACGACAAACTGCGCAACAACCGCGTCGCTCTGCTCAACAACCTGCATCAACTGTTTATGCAAATCGCGGACATTTCCCGTCTGCAAGGATAAACCGATGAATACCGATTCCTATGCCGAGATGCTCAAGGCCGTGCAGGCGTTTCACGACAAGCATGATTTCAAAGGCACCGGCGGCGAGGATCTGCCTTACCGCATCGCATTAATGGCCGAAGAACTGGGTGAGATCTCCGCCTGTGTCACCAAGGGCAAGGACAAGGACGAGCTGGCCGAGGAAGTCGCCGACCTGCTGATTCTGATCATGGGCACCGCCATCTCGGCCGACTTCGATCTCAACCAGGCCTTCTGGGCCAAGCTGGACAAGATCATGCAACGCGAATCCAAGATGGTGAACGGGCGGATCCGAGTTTCTGAATTTAAAGACAACTGATCACCACCAAGACACAAAGACACCAGGATTGATTTTTGATTTACTTATTCTTTTCTTTGTGTCTTGGTGCCTTGGTGGTAAATCACTATTATTATGAAACTGATTATTCTGGATCGTGACGGGGTGATTAATTACGACTCCGACGACTATATAAAAAGTGTCGACGAGTTTGTGCCGATTCCGGGCAGCCTGGAGGCGATCGCGCGCCTGAACCGGGCCGGTTATCATGTCTATGTGGCGACGAACCAGTCGGGCATTGCCCGCGGCTATTACGATGAAACCACGCTGCAGCAGATGCACGACAAGCTGCGCAGGTTGCTGGCCGAGCAGGGCGGGCGGGTCGACGGGATCGTCTATTGCCCGCACGGGCCGGAGGATCACTGCGGTTGTCGTAAACCGCTGCCGGGCCTGCTCGAACGCATCGCCCACCTGAGCGATCACAGCCTGGAGAATGTGCCGGTGGTCGGTGACTCCCTGCGGGATATCGAATCGGCCCGCGTGGTCGGCGCCACGCCCTACCTGGTCAAAACCGGTAAGGGTGAACGGACGCTGGCCAGAGGCGAGGGGCTGGAGGGGGTTCCGGTGTATGCCGATCTTGCCCGGTTTGTTGATGATTTTCTCGCCCGTGAGGAGGGTTAAATGGTGTTCCTTCGCTCCACTCTGTTCAGCCTGTCGGTGATTATCACCAGTGTGATTATTACCTGTATCGTCCTGCTGTTTTATTTTGCCCCGTTTTCCTGGCGCTACACCATCATCAGCCAATTCGCCCGCTACAATCTGTGGGTTCTTAAATACGTCTGCAAGATCGATTATGTGGTCGAAGGCCGGGAAAACATCCCGAACACGGCCGCTATCATCTTCAGCAAGCACCAATCCACCTGGGAAACGATCGCCCTGCAGCAGGTCTTTCCGCCGCTGACCTTCGTGATCAAACGCGAGTTGCTGTGGCTGCCCTTTTTCGGCTGGGGCCTGTCGCGCATGGACCCGATCGCCATTAACCGTTCGGCCGGACGCAACGCCATTCGCCAGATCATCGAACAGGGGACCGAACGCCTCAGGCGCGGACTGTGGGTCGTGATATTCCCGGAAGGGACCCGGATACGTCCCGGCACCCAGGGCCGCTACAAGATCGGCGGCGCCGTGTTTGCCGCCGAGTCCGGGTACCCGGTGGTGCCGGTTGCGCATAACGCCGGCTACTTCTGGGCCAAGGGACAGTTTCTCAAACGCCCCGGCACGATCCGCATGGTAATCGGCCCGCCCATCGAGAGTGAAGGCAAATCGGCTGAACAGATTTTATCCGAAGCCGAAGCTTTCATTGAGAGTGAGATGGCCCGCATTGCCCCGACTGATTCACGTCCTACAGGTCCATATTAAAAATAAGTCTATTATAATGTCGCCCTGTGCCTGGTGGTTCAGTATATCGGTTAATACTGATATACTTATTCTTTATGCCCGACAACCGAGCTGATTGGCTCCGGGCTGAACCGACATAACCGAATTTACCGAGGCGAGCATGCGAGACGGAAGAACCACCATTACCCAGTTCATCATCGAGGAACAGCGCCGCATCGAGGGCGCGACCGGTGATTTCACCTCCCTGCTAAACGACATCGTCACCGCCTGCAAGGAGATCTCCAACCTGGTCAACCACGGCGATCTGATTGGCGTACTGGGGCAGGCCGGGACTGAAAATGTGCAGGGCGAGGATCAGAAGAAGCTGGATATCATCACCAATGATGTATTCCTGCGTTCCAACGAGTGGTCCGGCCATCTTGCCGCCATGGCCTCCGAAGAAATGGAAGAAATCTCTCATATTCCCAGCCAGTATCCACGTGGTAAGTACTTACTGACTTTTGATCCGCTGGACGGTTCCTCGAATACCGACGTCAATGTCTCGGTCGGCACCATCTTTTCCATCCTGCGTTGTCAGGGCGACTGCCAGAATCCGTCCACCGAGGACTTCCTGCAGCCCGGCACCGAACAGGTTTGCGCCGGCTATGCCCTGTATGGCCCCTCCACCATGATGGTGCTGACCACCGGCAACGGCGTCAACGGCTTTACCCTGGATCAGAATATCGGTGAGTTCATTCTGACCCATCCCAACCTGACCATTCCGGAATCCACCCGTGAATTCGCCATTAACGCCTCCAACATGCGCTTCTGGGAACCCCCGGTCAAACGCTACGTAGATGAGTGCCTCTCTGGTTCCGCTGGCGATCGCGACGAAGATTTCAATATGCGCTGGATCGCTTCCATGGTCGCCGAGGTTCACCGCATCCTGATCCGCGGCGGTATCTTCCTCTATCCAATGGACGAGAAGATGAAAGCCAAGGGAACAACCGGCAAGCTGCGCCTGATGTACGAAGCCAACCCCATGTCCTTCATCGTGGAACAGGCTGGCGGCATGAGCTCCACCGGTCGCGAGCGGATCATGGAACTGCAGCCGAACAACCTGCACCAGCGGGTTCCGGTCGTGCTCGGCTCAAAGCAGGAAGTCGAGCGGGTGTTGGAATACCACAAGGCACACGACGCCAACGCCGCCGCCTGAACCGCAACACTTGTGCTTTACAATAAAACCCGCGGTGAGATCGCCTCGCCGCGGGTTTTTTGTTCCACTTCGGCCACCGCCTGACCCAGAATCCGATCCACCATCACCGGCCCCAGATATTCGCAACATCCCAGCCATGCCTGATGCACTATCCTCCGCATTTGCGCGCGCGGCAGCTGCGAAGCGGGTTATATGATGAGCGCCTCTGAGGGGGAAGTCAGGGAGTGGGGAACGTGAAACGCACTTCTACACGACTATAATATTCTCGCAGCGACGCAGAGCCACGCTGAGAATCAGTGATATCAGATATCTTTGCGCCGTGGCGACTCTGCGAGAAATAAACTTTTCCTTCTGCTGCACACCAGCGCAAAACAGATGATGCAGAGCCACAACACTCTCGCTGAGCACGCTGAGAAGTGAATAAAATCAGATTGCTTTGCGCCGTGGCGGCTCTGCGAAAGACAAGTTTTTTCTTCAACTACCTACCCGGGTTGTATCTCGCCGCCAGAGGTGGCGGTTTGCGAGGATTTAATCAAAAGCCAATCAGCAGTTATCGGGGTTGTAGTAATAGGCGAAGCAGTTAGGGCACAGGCCGTAATCGATCGGGTAGGGCGGGTGGCTGATCCAGTCCGGGATCCAGTCCCAGTGGTTTGATCGTTTCTGTTGCCGATTTTTATAACAACGGCAATGGGTACACTGGCAATACTGTCCCGCACTATCGCGGTACTGTTCGCTTTGCGCCGGGTGTGGCGTACGCCAGTGCCGGCCTACCTGTTGATCGCGGTTGATTACCAACAAGCCGGCGCCGAAGCCCAGGTTATGCAAACTCATGTTGAAGCAGCGATACTCTTGCGCAGAGGAACATTCATAATCGTGCAACAACGGCTGATCACTGCTGTTTTCCAGGCCTCGCAGATAAAGCTCCACATAAAAAGGATGTAACACTTCCGGCAGGGCATCGGTAATGCGACGTCCCCGGATCCAGTCAGTACTGATGACTGGCTCACCCTGGTTATCCCGGGCAAACCGAAACCAGGCGGGATTCATATAGGCGAGGGTGAAATCCGGCCATAAACCGTAAACAGTCCCGGGATGCTGTTCCAGCAAGGCGATCGAAAAATGCTGCGCCAGCAGCTGTCGAAAACCGGGATCGCAATGCAGTTCAGACATGTTTCATGGGTCAGACACCCGGCAACCGTATTCAGATACCAGAAAAATCTGCCGGCTCGGCAGATTGGTGCTCACTGACCGACTCTACTCCGGCTGTTGCCGCAGCTCAATGCAACATGGCCGGATGCAAAACAGGTCTACTGCGTGACATCAACAACCCGGCCGGGCGGCCGGGCCGGGATCAGACATCGAGATTATTCGCGTTCAGGGCGTTGGTTTCGATAAAGTCGCGCCGCGGTTCGACCTGGTCACCCATCAGGGTCGTGAAGATTTCGTCGGCCGCAATCGCGTCCTCGATCTGCACCTGTAGCAGGCGGCGGGACTCGGGGTCCAGGGTGGTTTCCCACAGCTGTTCGGGATTCATTTCCCCCAGGCCCTTGTAACGCTGGATGTGTTGCCCGCGCTTGGCCTCTTCCAGTAACCATTCCATGGCCTGGCGGAAGGCGGTAATCGGTTGCTGTTTATCGCCGCGCTGAATGAACGCACCGTCTTCCAGCAAACCGTCCAGTTGCTCGCCCAGGGTACGAATCGCCTTGTATTCCCCCATTTCGAAAAATTCGCGAGTAAACACATAGTCACTGCTAATACCGTGGCGAATCGCGGTAATGGTCACCTGCCAGCTGCCACTTTCATTCTCATCGCTTTTGAACTGGAACTGGAACTGTTTGTTGGTACTGTCGTCATTGGCCAGGCGCTGCTGCAGTTCGGCAAACCACTGCTGCATGCCGTCGTTATCCAGCAATTGCGCATCCTGCAAGCCGGGCATGTAGATCATTTTCTCCAGCACGATCTCCGGATAACGACGACTCAAACGCCGGATCGTGTCGTTGACCAGCATATGCTGGCGGGCCAGCTCTTCCAGGGCCTCGGCGCTGAGCGGCGGGGCGCTGTCGTTCACATGCAGCTCGGCGCTGTCCAGCGCGGTTTGCAGCAGGTGTGCATTGAGTTCGGCATCATCCTTGAGATAGCGCTCCTGCTTGCCTTTTTTGATTTTGTACAGCGGCGGCTGGGCGATATAGATATAGCCGTGCTCGATCAGCTCGGGCATCTGGCGATAGAAGAAGGTCAGTAACAGGGTCCGGATGTGCGAGCCGTCCACATCGGCATCGGTCATGATAATGATGCGATGATAACGTAACTTATTGATATCAAACTCTTCTTTGCCGATTCCACAGCCCAGCGCAGTGATCAGGGTGCCCACTTCCACCGAGGAGAGCATCTTGTCGAAACGGGCCTTTTCCACGTTCAGGATCTTGCCCTTCAGCGGCAGGATCGCCTGGGCGCGGCGGTCCCGACCCTGTTTGGCCGAGCCGCCGGCGGAATCACCCTCCACCAGGAAAAGTTCGGAAAGGCTGGGATCCTTCTCCTGGCAGTCGGCCAGCTTGCCCGGCAGGCCGGCCACATCCAGGGCGCCCTTGCGGCGGGTCATTTCGCGCGCCTTGCGGGCGGCCTCGCGGGCGCGCGCCGCATCCAGAATCTTGGAGGCGATCCCCTTGGCGTCGTTAGGATGTTCGAGCAGGTAATCACTGAATTTCTCGCCCATCACCGATTCGACGGCCCCCTTCACTTCGGAGGAAACCAGTTTGTCCTTGGTCTGGGAAGAGAACTTCGGGTCCGGCACCTTGACCGACAGCACCGCGCAGAGCCCCTCGCGGGCATCGTCCCCGCTGGGGTTGACCTTGGCTTTTTTCGCAAGCCCTTGATTCTCAATATAATTATTCAGCGTGCGGGTGAGGGCGGTACGAAACCCCGACATGTGCGTTCCGCCGTCGCGCTGCGGAATATTATTGGTAAAGCAGTAAATATTCTCCTGGTAGGAATCATTCCACTGCATCGCCAGCTCGACCCAGATGCCGTCTTTTTCCAGGTTCAGATAGAACACATTTTCGTGCAGCGGCGTCTTCTTGCGATTGAGATGCTCGACGAAGGCCTTGATACCCCCCTCGTATTCGAAGACATCCTGCTTGTCCGGCTCCCGCTCGTCGGTCAGCACAATGCGCACGCCGGAATTCAAAAAAGAGAGTTCGCGCAGCCGCTTGGCCAGGATATCGTAATGAAATTCGGTATCGGTGAAAATTTCAGTGCTGGGTTTGAAGCGGATTTCGGTCCCGGTCTGTTCGGTTTCGCCCAGGGGCTTGAGCGGGTACTGGGGCTCGCCCAGCTGGTATTCCTGCTGGTAGACCTTGTTATCCCGCCGGATCGTCAGCTTGAGGTGTTCGGACAGGGCATTGACCACGGAAATCCCCACGCCGTGCAGGCCACCGGAGACCTTGTAGGAATTGTCATCGAATTTACCGCCCGCGTGCAGCACGGTCATGATCACTTCCGCGGCGGAACGACCTTCTTCTTCATGCAGATCGGTCGGAATCCCGCGCCCATCATCCCGGACCGAGACCGAGCCGTCACTATGGATGGTCACCTCGATACTCTTGCAGTGGCCGGCCAGCGCCTCGTCGATGGAGTTGTCCACCACCTCAAAAACCATATGGTGCAATCCGGTCCCATCATCGGTATCACCAATGTACATACCGGGCCGCTTGCGCACGGCATCGAGCCCTTTCAGGACCTTGATATTCGAGGAATCGTAATGTTGTTCGCTCATGGGCGGGATCTCCAGTCAGGTCGCCATTATACCACTTCTCGGACCACGCCGTGTTCCACGTGGAACATTTTGATCATTTGCTGTTCACCCGGCTCCAGCAGCCCCGCTTCGGTAGCGGTGACGAATAACTGGGCACCGGATTCCACCAGTAATCCCAGTAAACGGGCCCGGCGTTCCGGGTCCAGCTCAGCCGGCAGATCATCGACCAGCAGCACCGGGATCTGTTCGCGCACGGCACGGAACTGGGCAATCTGGGCCAGGCGCATGGCGCTGGCCAGTAGCTTTTGCTGGCCCCGGGAAAAATGGTTCTGTACCGCCTGGCGATCCTGGCGAATACTCAGATCCGCCCGATGCGGCCCGCTCTGGGTAAAACCCTGCTGGCGATCCCGTTCGAAACCCCGCGCCAGGGCCGTGCGCAGATCCTGTTCCTGATTCCAGCCCGGCTGGTAATACCAATCCGGTACCGATCCCAGCAGCGCCTGGCTGTAACGCTCCAACCAGGGTTGCAGTGCCGTCAGATAATCCCGTCGTAACTGCGTAAGACGTTCGCCCTGTTCAATCAGCTGGGCATCCCAGTACTGGATCTCCCCCGGCCGGGAGCGGGACTTCAGGGCCGCATTCCGCTGGCGTAACACCTTGTGGTAAGCCTGCCAGGTGGGCAAAAAGGAGTGTTCCACGTGGAACACACCCCAGTCGAGAAACTGGCGGCGATAGCGGGGCCCTTGTTCCAGAATCCGGTGAATATCCGGATTGATCACCTGGACCGGCAACACGGCGGCCAGATCCGAAGTTTTATGCGCGGTACGCTGGTTAATCCGGATACGGGTCAGATCGCGGCCTTTTTCCAGACCAATGGCGGTGGTCTGTCCCCCCTGGCCCCGGATACGGCCGAACACGGTCAGGGTGGGATGATCCCGCTGAATAACGTGTTGAATCGACGTGCTGCGAAAGGAGCGGGCCAGGGAGAGGAGGTGGATTCCTTCCAGCAGACTGGTCTTGCCGCTCGCGTTTTCCCCGACGATCAGATTGATCTGATCACAGGGGGCCATCTCCACCGCGTCCAGGTTGCGAACCCGGTTAATCGCCAGATGGGTCAGGCTCATCGCGGTCTCATCAGAGCCGCATCGGCATGATCACATAGCGGCTGTTGGCGTCGTCATCGCCCTGGATCAAACAACTGTGGTTGGCGTCGATCATGCCGATGGAAACCTGCTCCGATTTGAGCGCGGAAAGGGCATCCAGAAAATAACTGACATTGAAGCCGATCTCGAACTCATCGCCCTGATAGCTGACTTCGACTTCTTCTTCCGCCTCTTCCTGTTCCGGGTTGTGGACGGTCGCCTTGAGCTGATTCGCGGAAAGGCTCAGGCGCATGCCCCGGTATTTTTCATTGGAGAGCACCGCGGCCCGATGAAACGCTTCGTACAGGGGCTGACGGGCACAGGAGACAATGCGCGGCGGATCTTTTGGGATAACTTGTTGATAATCCGGGAATTTTCCATCGATCAGTTTGGAGGTGAAGCTGATGTCCGGCAACTCGACCCGGATGTGATTCTCTCCCAGCTGGACACGCGCGGTACTCTCGCTGTCATCCAGCAGGCGCATCAGTTCGGTCACCCCCTTGCGCGGCAGGATCACCTGGCGGGGTTCGTTTACCGGCAATTCGGCTTCCACCTCACAGACGGCCAGGCGATGCCCGTCGGTCGCAACGGCCCGCAACCGGTTGTTCGCCAACTCCAGCATCAATCCGTTGAGATAATAGCGCACATCCTGCTGGGCCATGGAGAACTGGGTCTGTTCGATCAGCTTTTTCAGCTGCTGCTGGGAGAGGGAAAACTCCAGCGGCGATTCGATGGGATCGATATTGGGAAATTCGGCCGCCGGCATGGTCGCCAGGGTAAAGCGACTGCGCCCGGAGCGGATGATCGCCTTGTCCTGATCGATTTGCACATCCAGTTGGGCATTGTCCGGCAGGGCCCGGCAGATATCGATGAACTTTTTTGCCGGCAGGGTAATGTCGCCACTGTCGGCGGCATCCACCGGCAGCTGGGCCACCATTTCCACTTCCAGGTCGGTCCCGGTCAGAGTCAGTTTACCGTTATCGATGGAAAACAGGATATTGGAGAGGATCGGCAGGGTCTGCCGACGCTCCACGACACTGCCGACCGACTGGAGCGGACGGAGCAGCGTTTCACGTTCTAAGGTGATCTTCATATATTAAATACCTGAATATATATCTTCTTATTGTTAGATCTATTAGTCCACCGCAAAACGGTTGATAAGCCGGTTTTCTGCTTGATTATTATAGACTTGTTAAGCATAACAAAGGACAAATAAAGTCTGTATGAAAGTGGTAAAGGCTGTGGATAAATTGTGAGGATGCCGTACCCGGTCGGACAGGGTCAAGTTGAAAACAGTTTGTCCACAGCTTACCGACATCATGTGCTTAGGGTTCTCAACAGGTTGGAGACATCTTCGTTAATGCGTTGATCGCTTTCCTTGAGCTCTTCCACCTTGCGACAGGCATGCAACACCGTGGTGTGGTCACGGCCGCCGAACGCATCGCCGATCTCCGGCAGACTGTGGCTGGTTAATTCCTTGCACAGGGCCATGGCAATCTGGCGCGGCCGGGTGATGGAGCGATTGCGTCGCTTGGAATGCAGATCGGCCACCCGGATCTTGAAATATTCGGCCACGGTTTTCTGAATGTTATCGATGGTGACCAGCTTGTCCTGGATCGCCAGCAGATCGCGCAGGGCATCCTTGGCGAAGTCCATGGTAATGGGTCGGCCGGTAAACTGGGCATTGGCAATCACCCGGCGCAGCGCCCCTTCAAGCTCGCGGACGTTGGAGCGGATGCGTTTGGCAATGAAAAAGGCCACCTCGCTGGGCATCTCGATCCCGGACAGCTGCGCCTTGCTCATCAAGATCGCGACCCGGGTTTCCAGTTCCGGCGCTTCGATGGCCACTGGTAATCCCCAGCCGAAACGGGATTTGAGCCGCTCTTCCAGGCCGTCGACTTCCTTGGGATAGCGATCGCAGGTCATGATTACCTGCTGGCCGCCTTCGAGCAGGGAGTTGAAAGTATGGAAGAACTCTTCCTGGGAACGCTCCTTGCCGGCGAAAAACTGGATGTCGTCGATCAGCAGGGCGTCGACCGAGCGATAGAAGCGTTTGAAATTGTTAATCGTGTTGTGCTGCAACGCCTTGACCATCTCGGCCACAAACCGCTCCGAATGCAGGTAAATTACGTTGGCCTGCGGGTTGTGTTGCAGGATCATGTTGCCCACCGCGTGCATCAGATGAGTTTTACCCAGCCCCACACCCCCGTAGATCAGCAGCGGATTATAGGCCTTGCCGGGATTTTCCCCGACCTGGATGGAGGCGGCCTTGCCCAGCTGGTTGGATTTACCCTCGACGAAATTCTCGAAGGTGAAATTGGGATTAAGACTGCTGTTATTGCGCGGCGCCGCAGTGGTATTCGATTTCGCGTTCTGACTCGCCGCCGGGGTGGCCCGGACCGGGGCGGCGGCTTCGGCCCTGGGTTCTGCTGCCGGCGCGGGGGCTTCTTCAAACAATGCCTGGCTGCCCACTTCGGCGACAATAGGCACCGATAACCCGGCAAGATCGCAGGCGATCGCCGCAATTTGCGACATAAAGTTGCTTTCTATCCGCTCTTTGACAAAACTGTTGGGCGCCAGCAGGCGCAGGGTATGGGAGTCATAAACCGCGTGCAGCGGCCGTATCCAGGTATTGAACTGTTGCGGCGTCAGCTCGCCTTGCAGACGATGCAGGCACTGATCCCATAGTGAATCCGACACGGTTCCCCCTGAAGCAGAGTAGGTTTGGAATAATTGTGACCCCTGAGAGGGACACCAAGTCTATACGGATCGAAACGAGTTATCCACAGGAGGCGAGCCCTTTTTATCTGCGGGATTTTAGCCCGTGGCAGTTGACAGACGGGCCCGGGCGCAGTATTGTTGCCGACCTTTTTCGGGGCAAGTCGGCCGGCCAAAACGGTCGATAAAATGATTCGATAAACAATGGTTTAGGTCATGAAACGTACTTTCCAGCCCAGCAATCTGAAACGCAAACGGACGCACGGTTTTCGTGCCCGCATGAAAACCCGTGGTGGTCGCCAGGTCATCAACGCCCGTCGCGCCAAAGGCCGCCACCGCCTGGCAGTCTGATCCGGAGCCGTCGGATGAGAACCGGGCGTTTTGCTCGGCACCAGCGGCTGCTGACCTCATCCGACTTCCGGCATGTTTTCGCCCATCCCCGGCGCTTCAGCCATCCCCATCTGATGATGCTGGCTCGATCCAATCAAAAACCGTATGCCCGTCTCGGCTTGGCGATTCCCAAACGCCATATCCGGCACGCGGTCGATCGCAATCGTATCAAGCGCCAGATCCGCGAATCCTTTCGCGCCCGGCAGACGAAGCTGGTAGGATGGGATATTGTCGTGATGGCGCGCAGCGGCGCCGCGCGCCTGAGCAACCGGGAGCTGCGTGAGGTGCTGGAATCCCACTGGCAGAGGCTGGCAACAGAATGCGCAGACTCCTGATACTATTGATCGGTGGCTATCGCTATCTGATCAGCCCGTTGATGGGCCATCATTGCCGTTTTTACCCCAGTTGCTCCGAGTACGCCCAGACGGCCATCGGCCGCTTCGGTGTGTTTCGTGGCAGCTGGCTGGCGGTCAAACGCATCAGTTGTTGCCACCCCTGGCATGAGGGCGGCATCGACCCGGTACCCGAGAAGAAGAAGTAAATGGAACAACAACGCCCGCTATTATTTATTGCCCTTGCCATTATCCTGTTCCTGCTGTGGGACGCCTGGCAACGGGATTTCGGTCCCCAGCCTGAACCCCAGACGACGCAGCAAACCGATCAGGCCGCAGACAGCCGTGCCGATCGCGCCGATGTGCCGATGGGCGCCGATGAGCGCGAACCCGCCACATCCGCTGGCGGCAGCTCGGCCGATGTGCCTTCCGGCGGCGGTGACGGGCGCCGCCTGTTGGAGAGCGAATCGCGCATCGAGGTGATCACCGATGTCTTTCGTGCCGAGATCGACACCGTGGGCGGGGATCTGCGCCGGGTCGAGCTGCTCGAGTACCCGGTCACCAGTGACAAACCGGATGAGCCGGTGGTGCTGATGAACGACAGCCTGCCGAACCTGTTTGTCAGTCAGTCCGGCTTTACCGCCAAGCGCCAGCGCGAAGGCGATGACAGTCTGATCGAGGCGCCGAACCATTACAGCCGTTATCAGGCACAGGCCGATCGCTATCGGTTGCGCGACGGGCAGGATCAACTGAGCGTGGATCTGATCTGGGAAAGCCCCGAGGGTGTTGAATTTATCAAGACCTACAAGTTCAACCGCGGCGACTATCTCGTCGAAGTCGAACACACGATTAATAACAAAACCGATCGCTTGTGGCGCGGTAATCTCTATACCCAGCTGCAGCGCACCCAGGTCTCGCAAATCGACACCCCCCGGTTTGTTTACACCTACATGGGCGGGGTGATCTACTCGCCGGAAGAAAAGTACGAGAAGATCGACTTTTCCGACATGCAGGACCAGGATCTGGAACGCACCATCACCGGCGGCTGGGCGGCCATGATCCAGCACTATTTCCTCGGTGCCTGGATTCCGCCGGCGGAGGAAGCGCAGACCTTCTATAGCCGGCATATCAAGAACAATACCCGTTATGTGCTGGGGATGAAGTCGGCCAATGAACTGCGCGTGGCTGGCGGGGAACAGCAGACTCTGAGCAACCGGCTGTTCGTCGGGCCCAAGCTGCAGGATCGCCTGGATGATGTTGCACCGGGACTGGAGCTGACGGTCGATTACGGCCTGCTGCATTTCATTTCCAAGCCGTTGTTCTGGATCCTCGATTTCATCCATGACTTTGTCGGCAACTGGGGCTGGGCGATCGTGTTGCTGACGATCCTTATCAAACTGGTGTTCTACAAACTCTCCGAAGCCAGCTACAAATCGATGGCCAACATGCGCCGGGTTCAGCCGCGCATGATGCAGCTCAAGGAGCGTTACGCCGGCGATCGGCAGAAAATGAACCAGGCGTTGATGGACCTCTACAAGAAAGAGAAGATCAATCCGCTCGGCGGCTGTTTGCCAATCCTGGTACAGATCCCGGTATTTATCGCGCTCTACTGGGTCTTGCTGGAAAGTGTCGAGATGCGTCAGGCGCCCTGGATCCTCTGGGTGCAGAACATGTCCGCGCCGGATCCCTATTTTATTCTGCCCTTGCTCATGGGCATCACCATGTTCATCCAGCAGAAACTCAATCCGGCCCCGATGGATCCGATTCAGGCCAAGATCATGATGGCGTTGCCATTCGTGTTCACCATCTTCTTTGCCTTCTTCCCGGCCGGGCTGGTGCTCTACTGGGTGGTCAATAACACCCTGTCGATTGCGCAGCAGTACTACATTACCCGTTATGTGGTGAAGGCGTGAGGCTGTAAGGTCGCAAGATGGTCAGCGCGTGAAATCGTCATGCAAACATCGGATCACGACCTGACCCTCTCGCCATCTCACGCAACAGAGACCATCGCCGCCCTGGCCACGCCGCCGGGGCGCGGTGGCGTGGGGATTATCCGGGTTTCGGGTCCGGCTGCCGCGGAAATTGCCGAAGCGGTGCTGGGTCACCTGCCCCGCCCGCGCCAGGCCGAATACCTGCCATTTTATGATGCCGCACGCCAGGCGCTCGATACCGGCCTGGCGTTGTGGTTTCCCCGCCCCCATTCGTTTACCGGTGAAGATGTGCTGGAGCTGCACGGCCACGGCGGCCCGGTGGTGATGGATATGCTGCTGGCGCGGGTCATCGAGCTGGGCGCGCGCCTGGCCCGGGCCGGCGAGTTTTCCGAGCGGGCGTTTCTCAATGACAAGCTGGATCTGGCCCAGGCCGAGGCGGTGGCCGATCTGATCGAGGCCGGTTCCGAGCAGGCGGCCCGTTCGGCCCAGCGCTCCCTGCAGGGGGTGTTTTCCGACTGGATTCACAGCGTGGTGGAACAACTCACCGAGCTGCGCATCTACGTGGAAGCGGCCATCGATTTTCCCGAGGAGGAGATCGATTTTCTCTCGGACAAACGGGTGACCGATCAACTCGACTGGTTGCAGCGCGAGCTGGATGAGGTGATCAAACAGGCCCATCAGGGCCAGTTACTGCGCGAGGGGATGCGGATCGTGCTGGCCGGTCAGCCCAATACCGGCAAATCGAGTCTGCTCAATACCCTGGCCGGGCGCGAATCGGCGATCGTCACGCATATCGCCGGCACCACCCGCGATGTGCTGCGCGAGGAGATCAGCATCGACGGGCTGCCGCTGCACATTATCGATACCGCCGGCCTGCGCGAGGGCGGGGATGAAGTGGAACGGCTCGGGATGGAACGCACCTGGCAGGCCATCGAACAGGCCGATCGGGTGCTGCTGCTGATCGACGATCGCCAGGGCTTCGGCGACGGCGAGGCCGCCATCCTGCAACAACTGCCGGCGCATCTGCCGGTGACCCGGGTTCATAACAAGATCGATCTCAGCGGGCAATCGCCGCGCGTTCAGGAAGGGGCCCAGGGCACGCAGGTCTATCTGTCGGCGGTGGAAGGACAGGGTATCGAGCTGTTGCGGGATCATCTCAAGGCCTGCGTCGGCTACACTTCAGCCGGTGAAGGTGTGTTCATGGCCCGGCGCCGACATGTGGAGGCCCTGCAAAGGGCCGCCCGGCGGATAGAAAACGGCGCGAACCAGCTGCGGGAGCATGGCGCCGGGGAACTGCTGGCCGAGGATCTGCGTCAGGCCCAGCAGGTCCTGGGCGAAATTACCGGCGAGGTGAGCAGCGACGATCTGCTGGGGAAGATCTTTTCCAGTTTTTGTATCGGCAAATAAGTCCGATCAACGAAGGAGTCTCGATCCATGTCTATCAAACGCGATTTTATCCTGCTGCTGAGCGCGGTGCTGGTGATTGCCTGTACCACCAGCCCGACAGGCCGATCCCAGTTGATGCTGATCTCCCCGAAGACCGCCATCGTCGAATCGGAAAAAGCCTATATGAATACGGTCGGGACGCTGAGCAAGGAGAATAAACTGGTGCGCGATTCGGCGGTGAATCAGCGCGTGCAGGAGATTACCGGCCGGCTGGTGGCGGTTGCCGTGAAGCAGTATCCCGAATCGAAAAACTGGAAATGGAGCGTGGCAGTCATCAACGATCCAAAAACCGTCAATGCCTGGGCGATGGCCGGCGGTCGGATGGCGGTCTATACCGGCCTGATCGATCAGTTAGACCTGACTGACGCCGAGCTGGCCCAGATCATGGGCCATGAAATCGCGCATGCTCTGGCCAATCACACGGCGGAACAGATGTCCGTGGCGATCGCGACCCAGCTGGGTGTCAGTGCGGTCGGGATTGCCACCGATGCCTCGGATTCCAGCCTGACCGCCGGCGCCATTGCCGCGCAACTGGCGGTGCAGTTGCCCAACAGCCGCACCGCGGAATCAGAAGCCGATCGCATCGGCATCGAGCTGGCGGCCCGCGCCGGCTATGACCCGCAGGCGGCGGTGACGCTCTGGCAGAAGATGGAAAAAGTCAGCGGTAATGGTCCGCCGCAATTTTTAAGCACCCACCCGGCGCCGGGGAACCGTCAAAAAACCCTGCGCCAGCTGGTCCCGCAAATGCGTCAACTACAGTCGCCGAGCCCGGGTCCCGTCGCTCCGGTTACGCTGGTCCGCTAACCAGGCGTTCCTGGAATGGCATTTTTTCAGGCTGTTCGCAGCGGGTGCTCGGTATAAGGAAAAGATGTATCTCTCGCAGAGACGCCACGACGCAAAGAAATCTGATATCGCGCATTCTCAGCGGGCTCTGCGTCTTCGCGAGAGTAGGGTTAGTTGGGTGGATAGCGTTCGAGGATCGCCGCGACCAGATCGTTGATCAGCCGGTTACTCTTCTGTGGTGTGCTGCCGGAAGTCAGTCGGCGGCTGTCGGAACCGCGCCATAACAGTTTGTCGTCAGGGCTGTGGAGATCGATGGTGAGGATAATGCTATCGTAGGATTCCACATCGGCGGCGGGAAAACCGTAGCCAAAACCGATACCCACGTTACGGCTGAAGGTGCCGACGCCCACCGAGACACCGGAGGGATCGCTTTCGATTTCCTGTTTGACATCAATCCGGTAACTGACACGCACATCCGGTGTCGGAGCGGCCTGCAATCCTTTTCGGTTCAATGCCTCACGAATGGCGGTAACGACCCGTTGTTGCATCAGGCTGCTATCGATACGTGGGTCGTCGCTGATTTTGACGGGTTGGGTTTCGAGTTTGAAACTGTGAATGGCCGCAAAGTTAATACTTTGATCGTAATCGATATTGACGGTCGTCCCGCAAGCCACCAGCGACAGGGATACGAGCAGCAGAACAAATCGACGTAATGCAGACATGAGCTAGACCCCCTGGCTGCGCTTGCTCCTCAGCCATCGAATTAACGGTTCCCACTGTTCCAGATCCCACCACACCTGCGAGGGCGCCATCTCGAAAATACCGACACCCCGCTCCTCGGCGCGAATGTAATTCTGGGTGTCGCGCAGGGTGGTGACAAATGGAATCTTTAAATTTTTCAAGAACGCCTGCAGGGACTGGTAGATCAAGGTGTTCTCGCGGACCCGGTTGGCCACCACGGCGACGCGGGTCTCCTTACGAGAGACCTTGCCGGTGGTCAGAAGTTCCTTCATGAAATCAGCCGCCGCCCGAATATCAATGGGCGAGGGCAGCACCGGAACAATGATGGTCTCCACCCGGCGAACCAGCCGGGTCAGTTCCGGGCCCTGCACCCGGGCCGGGGCATCCATAATGACGACTTCGGTCTCTTTGGGTGCGCGAACCGGGCTGCGCGTCGCATCAATACCGTGAATGAACGGATAATTATCGGGCCGAACCCCGAGCCAGGCCAGGCTGGAGCCTTGCGGATCAAAGTCGGCCAGAGCGACCTGCTTTTCCAGCTCATAGGCGTAGTAACTGGCCAGGTTGGTCGCGATCGTACTTTTGCCACAACCGCCCTTGGCATTGAGCACCATGATGTTGCGCATCGATACGACCTCCTTGTTTTCAGTGACGAGGTGCGTCAGTACGTTGCTGGTGATCAGGGATGGATGAGTATTTTGATAAGTATAGTGAAAATAAGGGTAGCAGGAAACAAAAGCGTGATGGGTTTTGGTGCTGAATCATTTAGCTGGTGAAGTATTAAAAAACACCGAAAACACCGAGGGGCACTGAACAACACCGAAGCGTTACAAATAAATTATCGGTGAGTTCAGTGAATTCGGTGTTTCGGTGGTTAGATCAATACGCCCGAATAAATTGCAGCAGAACAGGATCAGTCTGACTGATCGAATATGTTCAATTCATCCCAGATGGCGTCGATGCGTTGCTTCACCTCTACATCCATACTGATCGGCCGGCCCCATTCACGTTGGGTTTCGCCCGGCCATTTGTTGGTGGCATCGAAACCGATCTTGCTACCCAGGCCGGAGACCGGGGAGGCGAAGTCGAGATAATCGATCGGGGTATTGTCGATCAAGGTCGTGTCGCGAATCGGATCCATGCGCGTGGTCATGGCCCAGATGACATCCTGCCAGTCGCGCACGTTGACGTCGTCGTCGGTGACGATCACGAACTTGGTGTACATGAACTGGCGCAGGAACGACCAGACGCCGAGCATCACGCGTTTGGCATGGCCGGGATACTGTTTTTTCATGCTCACCACCGCCATGCGGTAGGAGCAGCCTTCCGGCGGCAGGTAAAAATCGACGATCTCTGGAAACTGTTTTTGTAACAGTGGCACAAAGACTTCATTGAGCGCCACGCCCAGCACCGCCGGTTCGTCGGGCGGCCGGCCGGTGTAAGTGCTGTGATAGATGGGATCGGGGCGGTGGGTGATACGCTCGACGGTAAACACCGGGAACTGTTCCACCTCGTTATAATAACCGGTGTGATCGCCGAAGGGCCCTTCATCCGCCATTTCATCCGGATGAATCACGCCTTCGAGGACAAATTCGGCCGAGGCGGGGACCTGCAGATCCGAGCCCAGACATTGCGTTACTTCGGTCTTGTCGCCGCGCAACAGGCCGGCAAAGCCATATTCGGACAGCGTATCGGGCACCGGCGTGACCGCGCCGAGAATGGTGGCGGGATCGGCGCCCAGGGCGACGGCCACCGGGAAGGGTTCGCCGGGATGGGTCTGTTGCCAGTCGCGATAATCGAGCGCGCCGCCGCGATGCGCCAGCCAGCGCATGATCAGCTTGTTGCGACCGATCAACTGCTGGCGATAGATACCCAGATTCTGCCGTTCCTTGTTGGGGCCTTTGGTAATGACCAGCGCCCAGGTGATCAGCGGGCCGGCATCGCCCGGCCAGCAGGTCTGGATCGGCAACTGACCGAGATCCACATCCTCGCCTTCGATCACCTGTTTCTGGCAGGCCGCCCCCTTGACCTGTTTGGGTGCCATGTTCAGAACCTGCTTGAAAATTGGCAGCTTGCTCCAGGCGTCTTTCATCCCTTTGGGCGGATCGGGTTCTTTTAAGAAGGCAAGCAACTTGCCGACTTCGCGCAGGGCCTCGACCGACTCTTCCCCCATGCCCAGCGCCACCCGGTGGGGTGTGCCGAACAGGTTGGCGAGTACGGGAATATCCGAGCCCTTGGGATTTTCAAACAGCAATGCCGGCCCGCCGGCGCGCAGGGTGCGATCGCAGATCTCGGTCATCTCCAGATTGGGATCGACTTCGGTCTGAATCCGTTTGAGCTCGCCCCGCTCTTCCAGGCGGGCGATAAAATCACGTAAATCGCGGTATTTCATACAAATTTACCGATAAGTTTTGCAGCATAATAATGGCAAGCAATGATAATGACCACAGAAAACACTGAAATCACCGAATCGATAGGGTTTGTAACAAGCAGAAAACACGGTGTATTCGGTGCAATCGGTGTGTTCAGTGGTGCCTGGTATCGCTTTGCAGGCGAATCATGACAGTGACAGATTGGTAACGACCGGGGCGTGATCGGAAGGGCGTTCGAGTTTGCG
>CAYOOC010000024.1:28621-36084 GCA_964405505.1 uncultured Thiohalophilus sp. | reverse complement strand
TCCGGGTCGCGCCTCCGGCTTGCCCGGAATGATGATGCGAGGGATAGTGGGGAGGCCCCCGATCTGTTATCCCGTTATTTCGCTTTCCCGGCTTTCGTCGCCTCGGACACTTCCTTCAACTTGCCGCTTTTCACATCGTAGATATATCCGTAGATCGGAATATCGCCCGGTACCAATGGATGCTGGCGAATGCGCTGGACGTCCTCGACCACGCTCTGTTCGTTGTCGGCGATGGTGAGCCAGTCGATGTAGTTGCCTTCGGTGGAGCCGTGGCCTTCGCCGGAGTCGTGCCAGCCGGATTCGTCGACACTGGCGGTTTTCAGGCTGCTGGCGAGCAGGCCGCGCATGATGTCGTCGGTGAAGGTTTCCATGCCGCAGTCGGTGTGGTGGATGACGAACCATTCGCGAGTGCCGAGCAGTTTGTAGGAGATCACCAGTGAGCGGATGGCATCGTCGCTGGCGCGGCCGCCGGCGTTGCGAATGACGTGGGCGTCGCCCTCGGCCAGGCCGGCGTACTTGGCCGGATCGAGGCGGGCGTCCATGCAGGTGAGGATGGCGAAGTGCCGTCCGGGGGGCATGGGCAGGTTGGCCTTGTCGCCGAAATCGGCGGCGTACTGTTCGTTGGCGGCCAGAACTTCATCGTGGATTTGTGACATGACGGCGTCCTCCAGTGTTTTGTGTTCTTGGGGAAGGGATCAATAAGCCTAGCAGGTCGTGGGGGGTTTGCGAGCAATGCGCTGCGCGCGGCGCAAGGGCCGAGGGACGAGTTACGAGGGACGAGGAAAACAATCCCGGGTGTTGCCGATGTTCCCTGGAGCGAGATCTTACTGTAAGAAGGGTTTATTACGGCGGAGCCGCTTTGCGGGTCTGGCGTTCCAGGTCTTGATCTTCCTCGTTACTCGTCCCTCGTCACTCGGCCCTTTATCTATCGCTGATTCATACCAACCCATCCTTATCCTCCCGCTGTCAGGTAGAGGAAAAGGCGATGGATTACTCTTCCGCCATGGCCGCCAGCAGGTCGGCCTGGTGTTCGTCGCTGAGGGGGTTGATCACGTCATCCAGGTTGCCCTGCATGACTTCCTCGAGTTTATACAGGGTGAGGTTGATGCGGTGGTCGGTGATGCGGCCCTGGGGGAAGTTGTAGGTGCGGATGCGTTCGGAGCGATCGCCGCTGCCAACCAGGGATTTGCGGGTCTGCGCCTGTTCAGTTTGTTGTTTGTCGACTTCGACCTGCTGCAGCTTGGCCTGCAGCAGGGACATGGCTTTGGCGCGGTTTTTGTGTTGCGAGCGTTCTTCCTGGCATTCGACCACGATGCCGCTGGGCAGGTGCGTCAGGCGAATCGCCGAGTCGGTCTTGTTGATGTGCTGGCCACCGGCGCCGGAGGCGCGGAAGGTGTCGACTTTCAGATCAGCCGGATTGATGTCGATCTCTTCGACGTCATCGGCTTCGGGCATGACTGCGACGGTACACGCCGAGGTGTGGATGCGGCCCTGGGATTCGGTTTCAGGGACGCGTTGCACGCGATGTACGCCGGATTCAAACTTCAGGTGTGAATAGGTGCCGTTGCCGGCGATGCGCGCGATAATCTCCTTGTAGCCGCCGTGTTCACCTTCGTTTTCGCTCAAGATCTCCAGCTTCCAGCCTTGTTGTTCGGCATAGCGGGAATACATGCGAAACAGATCGCCGGCGAAGATCGCCGCCTCGTCGCCGCCGGTCCCGGCGCGGATTTCCAGAAACAGGTTTTTATCGTCGTTGGGATCGCGCGGCAGCATCAGCTTTTGCAGTTCGGCTTCCAGATCGGCCTGGCGTTGTTCGGCGCTGTGCAGCTCTTCCTCGGCCATCTCGCGCATGTCGCCGTCGACGTCTTCGAGCATGGCGCGGGCTTCGTCGATTTCGGTGAGGGTGTCCTGGTATTGCCTGAAGGTGGCGACCACCGGGTTGATCTGGGCGTACTCACGCGACAGGTTGCGGAACTGGTTCTGATCATTGATGACACCGGGGTCGGCCAGCAGCGCGTTGATTTCCTCGAGGCGATCGACCAGGTTTTCCAACTTGGCTTGGATGGAAGCTTTCATGCAGCGGCGGCTCAGGCGTCGTCGTCTTTGATGCCGAGCAGCTGACGGGCGGTATCGAGCAGATCCTTGCGACCTTCGAAGGCGGCCTGGTTCATCTGGACCGAGGGATTGTGGATCAGTTTGTTGGTCAGGGTGCGGGCCAGCTCCTGCATGACCTCTTGTGGATCCTTGCCAGCGGCCAGCTGACGCTCGGCGTTTTGCAGGGCTTCATCGCGAATGGTATCGGCATTGTTGCGAAAGGCACGGATGGTATCGACCGCTTCGAGCGAGCGCAGCCAGCCCATGAAGTGTTCGACCTGGTTGTCGATGATGTCCTCGGCCTGGCGGGCGGCTTCCTCGCGGGACTGGCGGCCTTCCTCGATCACGTCGTGCAGATCGTCCACGGTATATAAATAGACATCGGCCAGTTCGCCCACTTCCGGTTCGATGTCGCGCGGCACGGCGATGTCGACCATGAACATGGGCCGGTGCTTGCGTTTTTTCAGGGCCCGTTCCACTGCGCCCTTGCCCAGGATCGGCAACTGGCTGGCGGTGGAGGAGATGATGATATCGGCCTCGATCAGGCGCGCCGGCATGTCGGAGAGGGTGATCGCCTCGCCGTCGAAGCCTTCGGCCAGTGACTGGGCGCGCTCGACGGTGCGGTTGGCGACAATGATCTTTTTGATGCCCTGTTCCTTGAGATGCCGGGCCACCAGTTCGATGGTGTCGCCGGCGCCGACCAGCATGGCGGTGTGTTTGCCCAGCTCGGAGAAGATCCGTTTGCCCAGGTTGACCGCGGCGAAGGCGACCGAGACCGGGCTGGCGCCGATGGCGGTGTCGGTGCGCACCTGCTTGGCGACGGAAAATGTATGCTGAAACAGGCGGTTGAGCTGGCGGCCGATGGCGCCGGCGTGGCTGGCGCTGTTGTAGGCGTCCTTGATCTGGCCCAGGATCTGCGGCTCGCCCAGCACCAGCGAGTCGAGCCCACTGGCCACGCGCAGCAAATGCTGCACGGCCAGGTTGTCCAGATGAGTGTAGAGATAGGGCTCGACCTCGTCGGCGTCGAGGTGATGGTATTCGCGAAACCAGTGCAGGATGTTCTCGACATTGCTCTGGCTCTCGTCAAAACCGCAATACAGTTCGGTGCGGTTGCAGGTCGAGACGATGGCGCATTCGTTCACCGCGCCGCGGGCTTGCAGGTCGCGCAGCGCCGCCTCCAGCTTTTCGGGGGCAAACGAGACCTTCTCCCGGATATCCACCGGGGCGGTCTTGTGATTGATGCCAAATGCCAGTAATGCCACGTCGTTTGCCTGAATACCTGTCGAAAGTTCGCGTTCGGGTTGAGATGCCGGTTATGCTGCCCGATATTCTATATTATATCAGCGTCAAACCGGCGAAAGTTGGTTATAGTTGCTGTTCGGTTTATCTACAATGATCGGAATCAAGTCCAGTCTGTTACGGTAATTTGATGAAAAATCCTCTATTTATCATATGCTTGGCGCTGCTGTTGCCGGCCTGCCAGTCTTCCCCCACCTCTCGCGCGCCGGATGATACGCCCGAACCGGCCCCGGTGACCAGTGAGCCGGCGGCGCAAAGCGAGGCGCCGGCCCCGGTGGCCGAGCTGCCCGAGTCGCTCTCCGGGGAAGTCCTCTATTATCTGCTGGCCGCCGAAATCGCCCTGCAGCGCAACCGCATGGATGTGGCGGTGGAAGGCTACAGCAAGGCCGCCGCGGCCACCAATGATGTGCGGGTTGCCGAGCGGGCGGCCCGCATCGCCGTCTATGCCCGGGATGATGAACGGGCTCTGCAGGCGGCGCAAAAGTGGGTCCAGCTGGCGCCCGACAATGCCGAGGCGCGCCAGGTACTGGCCGCGCTGCTGGTCCGCACCGGCAACAGTGATGCCGCCTTGCCGCACTTTGAGGCGCTGCTGGTGCTGGACAACGGCGATAAGGAACGCCAGCGTTACATGCTGATCACCTCGTTGCTCAGCAAAGAGAAAGACAAGCAGGCCGCGCTGGCGGTGATGCAGAAGCTGGTTGCCGAGCGCCGGGATAATCCCGATGCCCAGTATGCCCTGGCGCATCTGGCCCTGATGGTCGACAGCCTGGAGCTGGCCGGGCAGGCCATCGAACGGGCTCTGACCCGGCGCCCCGACTGGTCCGATGCGCATCTGTTGCGGGCCAATGTCCTGCATCGTCAGGGCAAGACCCGCCGGTTGTTCAAGCTGGTGCGTGAGCGACTGGACGCCGCGCCGGACGATGTGCCGTTGCGCCTGTTTCTGGCGCGCAAGCTGGTGGACGAACAGCAGTTCGACGCCGCACGTCGGCAATTCGACAAAGTCCTCAAGCGTGAGCCCGGGCATACCGATGCACTTTATGCCAGCGGGCTGCTGGCCCTGCAGATGGGCGATTACCCCCAGGCCGAAGCCAGTCTCAAGCAGCTCATCGCGCAAAAGCGACGGGTGAACGAGGCGCGTTATTACCTGGGCCAGGCCGCCGAGTTACAGGAAAAATTCGATCTGGCCCTCGACTACTACGCCATGATCGAGCGCGGCGAACAGTATGTGAATGCCCGGATTCGCGCCGCCGGCATCCTGGCCAAACAGGACGGTCTGGCCGCCGGGCGTGAACATTTGCAAAACACCCGGGCCGACAACCTGGACACGGAATTGCAACTCTATCTGGCCGAGGGAGATCTGTTGCTCAACGCCCGTGAGTACGAGGAGGCCTATCGACTCTATAACATCGCCCTGGAGCAGATGCCCGATAACAGCAAACTGCTCTATGCCCGCGCGCTGGTCGCCGAAAAACTCGACCGGCTGGATGAGACGATCGCCGATCTGCAACGTATCGTGAATAACGAACCCAACAACGCCGAGGCCCTCAACGCGCTGGGTTATACCCTGGTGGACGCCACCGATCGGATCGACGAAGGGTTCGATTACATCCGCCGCGCCTACAAGATCCAGCCCGATGAGCCGGCCATTATCGACAGCATGGGCTGGGCCTATTACCGCATGGGCCAACACGACAAGGCGCTCGAATATCTGCAACGGGCATTCGACAAACTTCGGGACGGCGAGATCGCCGCGCACCTGGGCGAGGTGTTGTGGGTGACCGGCCGCCGGGAAGATGCCCGCCGGGTCTGGGACGAGGCGCTCCGCGAGGCCCCCGAACATCGTGTGTTGCAGGATGTGATCGAGCGGTTCACCCAATGAGGTGGTGGTCTGTTTTGATTGCCGGCGTCTGGCTGGCCGGTTGCGCCACACCGCCTGAACCCGGGACCGTTTCCGACCAGAGCCGTGAACAGCGCCAGCAGGCCCTGGAACAGATCAACGCCTGGCAGCTGAAAGGACGGGTGGCCATTATCAACGGTTCCGAAGCCTGGCACCTGAACGTGGAATGGCAACAGCGCCAGGAGGATTACCGCATCGAGCTGTGGGGGCCGTTTGGCAGCGGCCGGGTGCAACTCGAGGGCGACGGGCAGGGCGTGCGCCTGACCGATTCGCGTCAGGGTATCTATTACGCCGATGACCCTGAAAGCCTGTTGTATGAACATACCGGGGTCAACATGCCGGTCAGCGGTTTGCGTTACTGGATTCTGGGGCTGACCGATCCCCGCTATGCCACCCGGCAGCCGCGCCGTGATCAGGCCGGTCGGCTGACAGCGGTCAAACAGGCCGACTGGCAGGTCGCCTTCAGCCGTTATACCCGGGTCGACAGCCTGGCCCTGCCGGATCGCTTGTCGGTCGACCGGCAGGATCTGCGGGTCAAGATGGTCGTGGATCACTGGCAGGTCAGCGCTTCCGGTTCATGAACAGTTCCGCGCGTCGACTTTATCTCTCCGTGGCGGTGAAACTGCTGTTTCTGATTGCCCTGGTGGCGCTGGCGGCGGTGTTGCTGGCCAGCCTGAGCGGCGACGGGCAGCGGGAGCAGGCAACGACGGCCGATCCCTGGCGACTGGAAGTGGACTGGGCGCAAATCCCGGTCGGGGCGCTGCGTCAATTGCAGTGGCCCGACGGGCGGGAGATCTGGATCTATCGACGCCCGGCCGGCGAAGCGCAGCGGCTGGAAGAGCGCCCGGCCACGGATCTGCATGATCCCGACTCGCGCCACAGCCGCCAGCCCGAGGGTATCTCCCCGCTCTGGCGCTCGCGCCACCCGGGAATATTCGTGTTTCATCCCTATGAGAGCCGGCGCGGCTGCCGGGTTCGGCTGGCCGCGGAACAACCGGAATTTGTCGATGCCTGTCACGGTGCCCGTTTTGACAGCGCCGGACGGTTGCTCAAAGGCAGCGGGGTGGCACAACAACAGAACCTGCCCGTGCCCGACTATGTGTTGATCGGCGAGCAACGCTTGCGGCTGCAGCCGCCGGGGAAATGAACATGGCACCGGATAACACCGCTCTTCGCTGGTGGCCGGCGCCGGCCAAGCTGAACCTGTTTTTGCATATCACCGGCCGACGCGGGGATGGCTATCATCTGTTGCAGACAGTCTTCCAGTTGCTCGATTACGGCGACCGGCTGGCCTTTTCCCTGCGCGATGACGGCGCCGTTCATCGGGTGACCGATCTCGCCGGCGTGCCGGCCGATCAGGATCTGGTGGTCCGCGCGGCGCGCCTGCTGCAGGAGGCCGGCGGGATCGAGGCCGGCGTGGAAATCCATGTGGACAAGCGGCTGCCGATGGGCGGGGGCCTGGGGGGCGGCAGCTCCAATGCCGCCACCACCCTGGTGGCGCTCGATCACCTCTGGAATACCCGGCTGGGCACCGAGGCGCTGGCCGAACTGGGCATGCAGCTGGGTGCCGACGTGCCGGTCTTCGTGCGCGGTCACAGCGCCTGGGCCGAGGGCGTGGGCGAGCAATTGCAGCCGCTGGATCTGCCCGATCGCTGGTATCTGGTGCTGAGCCCGCCGGTAACTGTCTCAACAGCGGCGATTTTCGCTGATTCGCATTTGCGGCGGGATTGTCCACCCATTACAATACGCGACTTTCTGGCCGCGCCCGAAAGCCCGCAATGGGGCAATGTCTGTGAAGCGCCGGTCCGCACCCGCTACCCTGAAGTAGCCGCGGCCCTGGACGCACTCGATGCCCTGGCTTCGGCCCGCCTGACCGGCACCGGCGCCTGCGTCTTCGCGGCATTCGAAAGCGAGGCGGCCGCCAATGCCGCCTGGCAGCAACTGGCCGGAAACTGGCAGGGATTCGTGGCACAAGGCGTCAACGAATCACCTTTAAATACAGTACTGAGTACCAAGTTCTGAGTACTAAGTACTAAGTACTAAGGACTGAGAACTATTTTTTGGGGTGTCGCCAAGCGGTAAGGCACTGGATTTTGATTCCAGCATGCGCAGGTTCGAATCCTGCCACCCCAGCCATAAATGAAAGCAAGGCTGATCGACAGCGTCCGGTATT
>CAYOOC010000024.1:0-28521 GCA_964405505.1 uncultured Thiohalophilus sp. | reverse complement strand
GAATTAACGACGCTGAGGCGAGGCAGGATGAGAACCGTAAAAGGTTCGACAAATTCGCCGGGATGACGTACAGGGATGTACTAATGTCGCGGGAGACAGGATGTCGGGAGCGACTCGAATTTGAACGGCCGAAGGCCGGCCCTGGAGGGGCGGAGGGTAGGAAGCCCGGAGTCATCCTGCCACCCCAGCCATAAAATGATGGGCCGAGCCATTTAGCTGACCCAGAGAGAATGATGCTAAACAATCGACCAGAACTGGATCTCCCCGGAAACCGTGTCGCCGATCGCAGCATGATGATCTTCGCGGGGAATGCCAACCCGCAACTGGCGCAGGACATTACCGCGCGTCTGAGTCTGCCGCTGGGCAAGGCGCTGGTGGGCAAGTTCAGCGACGACGAGGTGATGGTGGAGATCATGGAAAATGTCCGCGGTAAGGACATTTTCATCGTCCAGCCCACCTGCCGTCCGTCGAACGACAATTTGATGGAACTGCTGGTCATGGTCGATGCGCTGCGCCGTTCCTCGGCTGCGCGCATTACCGCGGTGATTCCGTATTTCGGTTATGCTCGCCAGGATCGCCGGCCGCGTTCGGCGCGGGTGCCGATCACCGCCAAGGTGGTGGCCGATATGATCAGCGCCGCCGGGACCGATCGGGTACTGACCGTGGATCTGCATGCCGATCAGATCCAGGGGTTTTTCAATATTCCGGTGGACAACGTCTATGCCTCGCCGATTTTACTGGGCGATGTCTGGCGTCAGAAGTATCCGAATCTGATGGTGGTCTCACCCGATGTGGGCGGGGTGGTACGCGCCCGGGCGCTGGCCAAGCGACTGGATGACGCGGACCTGGCGATTATCGACAAGCGCCGCCCGCGTACTAATGAAGCGCGGGTGATGAACATTATCGGCGATGTCCGGGATCGTACCTGCATTATCGTTGACGACCTGGTGGATACCGCCGGCACGCTGTGCAAGGCGGCCAACGCGCTCAAGGAACACGGGGCGCGCAAAGTGGTGGCCTACTGTACCCACCCGGTGTTATCCGGCCCGGCGGTGGACAACATTACTCATTCCTCGCTGGATGAGCTGGTGGTGACCGACACCATTCCGTTGTCGCCGGCGGCCAGCGAGTGCCCGAATATCCGGCAGCTGAGTATCGCCGAGTTGCTGGCGGAGACCATCCGCCGTGTCAGCAGTGAAGAATCGGTCAGCAGTCTGTTTGTCGACTGAGTGCTGACGATCCCGCCTGTTTACGGGCGGGCAACGCCGTCCCTGGTCGCGGGGACGGCATCGCGCATTTAGCGCACCATGTAACAGGAGATTCACCATGAGTGATTTTGTATTACAAGCAGAACCCCGCAGCGATCAGGGCAAAGGTGCGAGCCGCCGCCTGCGTCGCACGGGCCGAGTACCGGCCGTCATGTACGGCGCCGGCAAGGATCCGGTGATGTTGACCCTGGATCACGACGAGCTGGTTAACCAGCTGAAAAGCGAAGCGTTCTTCTCCTCGATCCTGACTGTCAAAATGGGCCAGGGTGAAGATCAGGCAATCATCAAGGATCTGCAGCGCCATCCCGGCAAGCCCTATATCCTGCATATGGATCTGCAGCGCGTCAGTGCCACCGAGGCGATTCGTGTGCAAGTACCGCTGCACTTTATGAACGAAGAGAAGTGCCCGGGCGTTAAGGAAGGCGGGGTTATTACCCATAACCTGACCGAAGTCGAAGTATCCTGCCTGCCCAAAAACCTGCCCGAATACATCGAGCTGGATCTTGGCGAGCTGAAGCTGGATCACACGGTACACATGAGCGAGCTGAAACTGCCGGCCGGTGTCGAACTGGTGGAACTGATGCATGGCGAAGAGCATGATCAGCCGGTTGTGGCTATCCATCTGCCGCGCGGTGCCAAGGAAGAAGAAGCGGAAGAAGAGGAAGGCGGCGAGTCGGCCGAAGCGGCCGGCGAAGAAAGCTGAGCGGCTTCTTCCCTTTTTACGACCTCAGGTAACCGGCGTTGTCTGCACGTGTGAAACTGATTGCGGGTCTGGGAAATCCCGGCCCCGAATATACAGGCACACCGCACAACGCCGGTTTCTGGTTTGTGGACGAGGTTGCCCGCCAGTATCACGCTGTTTTCAAATCCGAGAAAAAATTCCACGGCGAGGTCGCCAAGTTTTCTGTGGGCGGTCAGGATGTCTGGTTGCTCAAACCGGATACCTATATGAACCTCAGTGGTCAGGCCGTGCAGGCCCTGGCCAATTTTTTCAAGATTGATACGCAAAACATCCTGGTCGCGCATGACGATCTGGATCTGCCACCCGGCACGGCCCGTCTAAAAGAAGGTGGCGGGCATGGCGGGCACAATGGCCTGCGCGATATCATCGCCAGGATGGGCGGCAACGGCTTTCAGCGGCTGCGCATCGGCATCGGCCATCCGGGTGACAAAAACCGGGTGACCAGCCATGTCCTGAAAAAAGCCGCCAAAGACGATCGTATCGCCATCGATAACGCCATCGATGCGGCTCTCAAAGTCTTGCCGGAAGTTCTCGAAGGTGAACTGTCGAAAGCGATGAACGAACTTCATCGTGGCTAGAAACCCAACAACGTGGAGTCATCTTGCATAATGTAGGAGGGGCTTGCAGCCGCGACTCGAGAGCAGGGGCACGACGGTCGCCGATGAAATCGCCTCCCACAGTTTGTTTAACTCTGCGTCTCTGCGGTAAACATTTTTCAATCTAAACGGAACAGATATCATGGGATTCAAGTGCGGTATTGTCGGTCTGCCCAATGTTGGCAAGTCGACGTTGTTCAATGCGCTGACCAAGGCGGGGATTCAGGCGGAGAATTATCCGTTTTGCACCATTGAACCCAATGTGGGGGTGGTACCGGTGCCGGATCCCCGCCTGAACAAGCTGGCGGAGATCGTCAAGCCGCAAAAAGTCCTGCCGGCGACCATGGAGTTTGTCGATATCGCCGGCCTGGTGGAAGGTGCCTCCAAGGGCGAAGGACTGGGCAACCAGTTTCTGGCCAATATCCGCGAAACCGAAGCCATTGCCCATGTAGTGCGCTGCTTCGAGAACGACGACGTGGTGCATGTCGCCGGCAAGGTGGATCCGATTAGCGATATCGAGATCATCAACACCGAACTGGCGCTGGCCGATATGGATTCGGTGGAAAAGGCCATGAACCGGCTGGCCAAGGTCGCCAAGTCCGGCGATAAGGAAGCCAAAGCTAAGATGAGCGTACTGGAGAAGGTCAAGGCCGCCCTGGATGAAGGCCGACCGGTGCGGGCGCTGGATCTGGATGAGGAGCAAAAGAAACTGATCCGCGATCTGTTCCTGCTGACCATCAAGCCGGCCATGTACATCGCCAATGTCAACGACGATGGTTTCGAGAACAACCCGCTGCTGGATGAGTTAAAAGAATATGCCAGTGCCGAAGGCGCCCCGGTGGTGCCGGTGTGTGCCGCGATCGAGGCGGAGATCGCCGAGCTGGATGAGGCGGAAATGGCGGATTTTCTCGGTGAGATGGGTCTCGAGGAACCGGGGCTGAACCGCGTCATCCGGGCCGGCTTTGAATTGCTGGGATTACAAACCTATTTCACCGCCGGCGAGAAGGAAGTGCGCGCCTGGACCGTCCCGGTCGGCGCCACCGCTCCGCAGGCCGCCGGCGTGATCCATACCGATTTCCAGAAAGGCTTTATTCGCGCCGAGGTCACCAGCTATGAGGACTTCGTCAAATATAACGGTGAGGCCGGCGCCAAGGAAGCCGGTCGTCTGCGCCTGGAAGGCAAGGAATACATCGTCCATGACGGGGACGTGATGCATTTCCGTTTCAATGTCTAGATAACCGGAATCCGCAAATGAACGCCAATGCACGCAAATACAAAATTCATATTCGCGTTGATTAGCGTTTATTTGCGGACGGCGTTGAAACAGATAGTACAGATGCCTTCCGGGTGAATTAAGCTATTGATTTATTTGCGGAAATAGAATTTTCTGGAAATTGACAGGGACGTATCTGGCTTGACATCCCGGTCCGAAATGCCGACAATGCGCGGCTCCTGTGGGGCCCGTCCGGGCCAGCAAGATATATGGCTACGTAGCTCAGCTGGTTAGAGCACATCACTCATAATGATGGGGTCCCCTGTTCGAATCAGGGCGTAGCCACCATTAAATCAGATGCTAGGTTCTAGTTACTAGGGGCTAGTATTCTCAGAATTCAGCACGCCCTTCCCTGATGAAAAACAATCGTAGGTCAGGCAGCGCATCGCGCTGCTTGACATTTTGGCTGTTCCCGGAGATCGGTGTGGATATCCTGTTTTCTCTCCCTGACAAACCGGTTCCAGGGGGAAATAAAAGTTCCCAATAGCCGATTACCCTCCTGCAGGTTGGAACAAGCGAAGCGGTTCCACCTGAACTCCGGCAAAACCTGGAACCGTCGCGTTGATCTTTGAATCAGGCTACCCGGTAAAATGGGCTGATATGCGAAACGCTTATTTAGACGCTGATGATAGGCCTCTCTTTCCCGATATCAGTACGTCCTGAACATCAATCCGATGAATTTGGCCTGGCCGGTAAGTAGCAGATAAATCATCTTGCAAGACAATGTGTTGTCATGAACGGTGCAAGACCGTCCAGTTATCATTCGTGAGGTTTTGTGCAAAGATAACGGGTATACAAAACAGGGGGAGAATTTCGATATGCCACAACATTTTTATATTGTGGATGTATTTGCCGAGCAGCCTTATGCAGGCAATCAACTGGCGGTAGTGGTCGGTGATGAGTTGCCGAATAGCGAGACCATGCAGCGAATCGCCGCGGAAACGAATTACTCTGAAACGACCTTTGTCAGCCCTGGATTGAACGACAACGGAAGCTATACGGTGCGGATTTTTACTCCGGCACGGGAAATCGACTTTGCCGGACACCCGGTTCTGGGAACAGCCTGGGTTCTGAAACAGTATGTCATGGCAAATGCCGCAATAGAAGTACGTCTTGAGCTGTCAATCGGGACAGTGACAGTGACATTTGAGGCCAGTGAATCAGGTGATGAGATTGCCTGGTTCAGGGCGCCATCCATGTCACTTGGCAAGTCCGTTGACCCCGAACTCATGGCGGCGGCGCTGGGTCTGGCTCCGCAGGATATCGATGATAAAACGCCGATCCAGCAGGTTTCTGCCGGTACCTCGGCCATGATTGTCCCGGTGCGGGATTTTGCGGCACTGCAGAGAGCCAGGCTGAACCTTGAGGCGTACGCGCCGGTGGCTGCACAGGGCTTTCCACCTCTGACATATCTGTTTTGCAGCGAGACGCAGGATCCCGATAGTGATTTGTGTGTGCGTTTTTTCTTCGAGGCACATGGCGTACGTGAGGATCCCGCAACGGGCAATGGGGCCGCTTTTCTCGGCGCCTATCTGCTGGAGCATAAAACAGACAGTGGCGGACAGTTTTCATTACGTATCGAGCAGGGACACGCAATCCAGCGTCCCTCGAGAATCCTGTTAAAAGGGCAAAAAAAGGCCGACGCCGATATCGTATTCGTTGGTGGGCAGGTGATTCCTGTGATAGAGGGCAGGTTACTCTAATTGCCAATGTCCTGATTTACTGATACTTATTCATTTACCTGACATTATTGCCGGTTTTCGGCAACAGCAATTGATTTGAGCCTCTATAACAAATCCCTATAGCCAGAATCGAAATAAAATCTTGGACTGCTTCGGTGCTCTGCGAGATAGTTTAAACAGGTGAAAACAACAGTGCGCGGCATAGCCGTGCCTGGTTAGCAGGATATCGGGAGGTTCTCGATGAAAGTCGAGCTGGCTGAAGCATATCAGAAGACCGAACTGGGGCAGGAAGCAGAATCGTTGCTGATGCCCTGTGTACAGTGCGGTCAGTGTACATTTACCTGCCCGACATTCCGGCTGACGAATGATGAATGGGACGGGCCAAGAGGTCGTATTTATCTCATCAAACAGTTTCTGGAAGGCAAGGAACCAGGACTGGATTTACTGCCACCCGCCTATACGCTGAAAACCCTCGAAGGTCGAACGCTGGAACAAAACCTGCAACTGCACCTGGATCGCTGTCTGACCTGCCGTTCCTGTGAAACCAGTTGCCCACAAGACGTGCATTACGGGCGATTGCTGGATATCGGTCGGGAACTGGTGGAAAAAGAGGTGCCAAGACCGTTCAAGGAACGCCTCATGCGATGGATGTTGCGGTCGATTGTCGCGCATCGTCGCGGGTTCAGTACGCTGTTGCGACTTGGGCGGACATTTCGGCGGATCCTGCCTGGTGAGTTACGCAGTATGGTCCCCGAACGACGTAAAGCGGGTATCTGGCCCAGGCAGGAGCGTCCTCGCAAGATGCTGATTTGGCAGGGCTGTGTGCAGCCGGCGCTGGCGCCGGATATCAATGCCGCCGCGGCACGTGTCCTGGACAGGTTTGGAATTGAGTTGATACCAACAGCAGAAGGATGTTGCGGTGCTTTGAGTCAACACATGGCGGAAACAGAAGAAGCGCGTGATTTCATGCGCCAGAATATTGATGCGATATGGCCGCACATCGAACAGGGCGCAGAGGCTATCGTCCTGACAGCCAGTGGATGCGGGATGCAATTCAGGGAATATGGTGAATTACTGAAAGATGATCCCCTGTATTGCGAAAAAGCCCGTCGGATTTCCATGCTGACACGAGATATTGCGGAAGTTGTTGGTGAGGAGTGGGACAGCAAGGCTTCCACCGGTTCATCTGACAAGCAAGAAAAACCAGTACGAAGAATCGCCTTTCAATCATCCTGCAGCCTGCAGCATGGTGAAAAGCTGAACGGGGTTACCGAGAAACTGCTCAAGCAGGCCGGGTTTAAACTGGTGCCAGTTAGCTATCCCTTTATGTGCTGTGGCGCGGCAGGCACCTACTCCATATTGCAACGTGCCTTTTCCAAATCCTTACGTGCCATGAAGCTGAAAAGCTTGTTGGCAAGCCGTCCTGAAACTATTGCCACAGCCAATATCGGGTGCTTGACACATCTTTCTGCCGTGTCGCCAATACCGGTTCGCCACTGGATCGAGTTGCTTGACGAAAAATTGAAAAATAATGAATAGAATCTGGAGGATTGTGGTGCTTGTTAAAAGATCATTGGTTGTGGCAATGCTTGCTGGTTGTTTCTCGGCAGGAGTTTTGGCTGATGAGCCACAAGTCAGGCATGGTGTTGTCCAGGAGCAAATACCGGGAGTTGATGTCCAGGCGGGTGCCACATTTACATTTCAGACAAGTAACGATTCACGCCTGGAAGACGAAGGATTGTTCTCCCTTGATTTGACGGCCGAAGTGCCGATGGGGCCGGGCAAAATACTGACATATGTGGAAGGTAATATCAGTCCCAGAGAGGGTGGAATCAGTTCATTAGTTGAAGAAGTTAATGGCGATGCAGGATCAGCACTGGACGGTCAGGGAAAAGGGCGTCTGCAGGTATCCGAGATACATTATACACAGCGAATCGGTCAAAATATTCTCACAGTCGGAATTCTCGATCCGGACTGCCGGCTGGATAACAGCGAAATTGCCAATGATGAAACATCTCAGTTTATGGGTAATGCATTTGTTAATAATCCGACTATCGCCTTCCCGGATTATACCCTGGGCGGGTGCATGCATGTACATCAAGGTCTGGCACCCTACGGACTAAATCTCCTTGTCACTGGTTCACATGGATTGGGTGATAATCCGGGAAGATCGTATTCAGAATTATTTGATGTGGGGGCTAAGGGTAAGGGCATATTTGCCGGTGTAGAACTATATCGCCAGACTGCTTATGGCATATGGCGGGTTGGGTTTTGGCAAAATACGGCTGACAATGACTATGTGGATGGTTCCGGACAAGTTGCCGATAATTCAGGCATTTACCTCAGCGGGGATTATATTCGTGATAATTATGGGCTGAATTTCCGCCTGGGAATTGCGAACGAAGATGTTTCAGAAGCAACATCGTTTGCAAGTATGGCATTTGAGAAACGTCTGGGAGATGCCACGTTGGGTATCGCAGCAGGTTATACCGGTGTATCTGATGAGGTGGTTAATACAAAAGGCGATATAACGCAGTCGGAAGTCTATTACAGGTTTGGTTTGAGCAATTCACTTACATTAACTCCATCAGTGCAGTGGCTGAAAAACAGTGGATTCGATACCAGTGACAGTCCCGTTGACAATGAACTGCTCGTATATAGCCTTCGAATCAGCATGATTTTTGAATAGCTTTGATGTCTCCATAATCAAATTTCTGTGAAATTGTGCTTCGCTTGGTTTGTATGAGAACAAGCATATTATTATTTTATTATCAACAAGGCATAGCAAATTCCTATAAGACCTATCGGAATTTAGTCTTGGTAAAAAAAAGAGACTTCATACATAGTTGCTCCTGGCAGTCGCAGGTGTATGTCAATCGGACGTAATTTGTATTCTGTTTACGCGTCAGTTATGTGCGGCTGTTTATATCTTCAACGGCTGGACTGACCAGTTTTTAACGACTCCTGATCAGGGCCTGGTTGATCTGTATGTCAGTCTGGGGGGCAAGTTTGCCGGTGGTAAATGGCTTGCTGTTTATCATGACTTCAGTGCTGACGAATCAACAGCAACAATTGATGATCTTGGCGATGAAATTAATGTTCTGTATGCGAAGAAGTTTGGGAAGGTCTATACCGCGGGTATCAAATATGGTTCGTATTCCGCCGGTAACACAGCGGCTGGCAAAGTCGATACTGACAAGTTATGGGTATGGGGGGAAATGAAGTTCTGATTCGTGTTTAGTCAGAGAAGGTGGCGACAAATATTTTGAAGTGGTATTTGTCGCAAAGTTCTCCTCTTGAGTCGGTGACAAATATTCTGGCAAGTGATATTTGTCCCGACATTTTTTATTTTCTAACTTTGTAATTATTCCTCTTGATTAAGTTACACGATATCGGTTTCGATATCCCCAAGCGGGGTGTCAGCTCCATCTAAACTGACATCAGGAGGAAACTTGTCTTCATCTTCAGCACAGGCGTCGGTTAGTGGACAGGGTCGCAGGCGATGGCTGGGATGGAGTTCGCAGCGCGTGGCCGACCATTCGCCAGCCAGTTCCTCGAAAGCCAGGCAGGCGGGACTTTTATTAATATCCTTACGATATATGAGACTTATTGTATGATGCGGCAATTCAGGGAGCAGGGATAGTGAGTAGAGACCGTGCTGATGACATGCAATTGTGTCAGGCAGAATAGTAGCGATCTTTCCCAGTCGCACCATTTCGATAATCACACTCAGAGAAGTGGCTTCCACGGCGATATGAGGGGATATACCCTGTTCAAGACAATAGTGGTCAATATGCGAGCGCAGGGCGTAATTGGTATTGAACAGGACTAAAGGTTCCTGTTCTAGTGCGTGTTTACTGATCGGTCCCTTTTGTCCTGCCAGGGGGTGATTTTTACCGAATACGAGACTGAGCGTCTCACTAAATAAGGTTTCACTGTCCGTTATTCCAGGATATCCCTCGGTCGTGAGCGTGCTGCTAAGCGCGATTCCGATATCAACATGATCGCCAACCAAGGCATCTTTCATGTCATTTTGTGGCATTTCGAGTGTGGTTACTGTGATACCGGGGTACAGCGTATTGAAGTTAACGAGCAGAGGAATAGCCAGATAATCAGTAATGGGCGTCATGGCAATACGCAGGCTGCCGCGGCTCAGATCTTTGAGTTCATGAATAGCCCGTTTGGCCGCATCCAGCTCTTTCAATGCGCGACGCGCATGGTGCAAATATACCTCACCCGCCGGGGTTAAACGAACACTGCGACCAGAACGATCGAGCAACTGGATATTTAACAAGTCCTCCAGTTGCTTGATTTGCTGAGATAAAGATGGCTGAGAGACATAGAGTGCTTCTGCGGCGCGAGTGAAACTCTGATGCTCAGCGACGGCAAGAAGATAGTGGACGGAACGGGGAAAAATGTTATTACGAGCCATAACATACTCCTATAGGGCTCATCGGAATTAAATCTTGGAAAACAATCATCGCATCGTACATAGTCAGTTGCAAGGAAGAGTTCTGTAGACCGCGTTGCGAGCTTGAATTTAGAGATTGATGCGAAAACCGGTCAAACAAACTCCAATTTTAAAAGATTAGCGAACTTTAATATAAGTATAGCCTGATATTCAGGCGCAGGCAGGAGCGGAAAATATCAGCAGGTGCTAAGCCGAAGATAATTAATTTCACTTGGTTTCGAACAGTAATTGAGAAACTGAATGAATTACACCGCTTAAATGATCTCGGGTAACAAAGAAGTAAACTGTGAGGGAAATTGTTATGAGCATTGAAAATAATGTTGTTAAAAATTCTTTGCGCGCAAAGATGTCTGTAGCAGGTGGAATGCTTTTAATCGCCTCTTCACCGGCATTCGCTCATCATCCAATGGGTGGGGCAACGCCTGAAACATTAGGCCAGGGACTGCTTTCAGGCCTGGGCCACCCCATTATTGGCCTGGATCATTTCGCATTCCTGGTGGTAGCGATACTTCTGTCGTGTGCACTGAAAGGCGCGGCACGATATGTCGTTCCACTCGCATTTGTTGGGGCAACTGTAGGTGGTACGGCATTACACCTGGGGGCAGCGAATATCCCGATGTCGGAAATACTGGTTGCTGTGACGGTGCTTGTTGGTGCAGTCCTGGCATTAACAAAAAACCATCTTGGAGCCATAGTCCTGAGCAGTGTATTTGCAGTTAGTGGAGTTCTGCATGGTTATGCCTATGGTGAGTCGATAATTGGTGCAGAAATGACCCCGTTGGTATCGTACCTGATTGGCTTTGCAGCAATTCAGTACATGATCATTGCGGGTGGTACGCTGGGCCTGGAGAAGCTTGCCAAACATTCTGAAACGATGCGCAGTATTGCAGCGCGGCTAAGTGGAATTGCAGCTTTTCTGACCGGTGGTCTCTTTCTGGCAATGAGTCTGTCTTGATAAAAGGCCGGAGTATAGCCCGGGTCAAAAGTCAATGTGTCTTTTGACCCGGGCGGTTAATACAGAGTCAATATAGCGAGAATCCAGGAAGAAAAAAGTGGATGTAATGATGAATAAAGAAACAATGAAACAGGTAATTTTGCAAGCAAAGCATGAGAAGGGAATCAAATGGGAGCAGGTTGGGAAAGCTGCAGGTTTGTCACCCGAGTTTACCTGTTCAGCATGCCTTGGAATGAATCATCTTGAGAAAGAGAATGCAGATGCCGTGGCAGAGTTTCTGGAACTGGGAAGCGAGGTTTCTGAGGCGTTGCAACAATATCCATACAAATCATGGGAGCAAAGTGTGCCGACCGATCCTGTGATTTACAGATGGCATGAGATTGTCGGTGTATACGGTGAGACCATAAAAGAAATCATCAAAGACAATTTTGGTGATGGGATAATGAGTGCAATTGATTTTACAATGAATATCGAAAAACAGGAAGATCCGAAAGGGGATCGCGTAGTGGTGACTATGAATGGAAAATTTCTTCCATATAAATCATGGTAATCATATATAGCTGAAGTGCAGACTTAATGATCGTCATAACAGTAGAATTTGATAGAGGAAGAAATAGTGCCAGATCCGCATAGATTTGTTAACGAGTTGGACGAGTTGGCGCATGAACGTCTTATCGAGCGCCTGGAAAGTCGTGCGCAGGTAAATATGTTCTCTAACTTGTTCGAAAAGTATGTAAATAGAATTGAAATTCCGGATGCGGGAAAAATCCTGGAAGTAGGGTGTGGCACTGGCATAATTTTACGGAAGCTCGCACAAAGACATGCGTTTAGTGCAAGAGGTATAGGTGTAGACCATTGTAAATCATTTATAGACGCGGCAAACAAATTCGCCGACCAGGAAAAAGTGGCTGATAGTTTGGAGTTTCACCTGGGAGATGCGCACAAGCTGGATTTCGAAGATTGTGAGTTCGATATTGTTATTTGTCATACAGTAATAAGTCACGTAACAGAACCAGCAAAAATTCTTGCGGAGATGGCGCGCGTCACAAAAAAAGGTGGTGTTATCGCTATATTCGATGGAGACTATTCATCACTAACCTATGCGTTTCCTGACCACTCTTTTGGAGACAAAATGGATGCGGCGCTGGCAAACACTACGTTCAACAATCCACGGATAATGTGCGATTTACCCAGATTGCTTCCACAGTTTGAGCTTGAGCTAACAGATGCCTGGGGCGATGCGGTTGTAGAAATAGGTCAGGGCAGTTACTTCAAAACATTTGCCGAAACATATGCTCCCTATGTGAAAAATTCAGGGAAGTTGTCAGAGCAGACCGTTGATATATGGCTCAAGGAACAGAATAAGGCGATGGATAATGGAACATTCTTTGCCGCATGTAACTATTACACGTATTTGGCTAAAAAAGTCTAGATCTCGGTATACATTGTGATATTTAAGAAGATATTAATATTGCATAGAGAATCAGTTCTGCAGGATATAGTTATCGCTTATAAACGCCATCGGAAATTAGTCTTGGTAAACTGTTAGTGGTTGATTCATAGTTTTAGAAAGAGAGTTATTAATTAGTTTGTGAATTAAGAAGTGGTTATAAGTAGTGATAGTAAGCAGGCAAGTAAACTCGATACTGTATGAGCGAAAGCGAGATTGCTCGTAATCAAAAGAGGAGTAATAACAATGTCATCGTCAACTAGAGATGAGGTTCTTCGGCACATTAACGTTGTCGGCCTAATGCAACCGGCCTTGCATAAACAGACGCATGCGCCTTCCCCGGATGAAATCGACCATACATTATTTCGCGCTTATACGCGGACTCCACATGATGTAGGTGGTGAACCTGATGTGCCCATTGTATGGGAAGAAAAAGAAGAAGAGCAGTGGGAATTAAATACTTTCGCGACCTGCGAGTGCCTGGCCTGGAGAGGCGTATGGACCGCGGAAGAGCGCCGTCGAAAGCAGAATGTTGATGTAGGTCAGACACAGTATCTTGGTTTGCCATATTATGGTCGCTGGCTGATGACGGCAGCACGAATACTCGTGGACAAACAATTCGTTACTCTTACTGAGCTTGTCAATAAAATTGAAGAGGTGAGAAATCGTCATGTCTAAACCGGTTTACGATCTAGAGCATCATGCAAAGATGGCCTATGGCATTGGTGATCCGCAATGCTTCAAGGGTAAGGCAGGAAAGCCCAAATTCAAAGAGGGCGATCGGGTGCGAATTAAGGATCTTCCCGATATCTTTTATACCCGTACGATGACTTACACGCGTGGTGCTGAAGGTGTGGTCACTAAACTGGTGTATGAGAGCCCGGCCGCCGAAGACGAAGCGTTTGGCAATGAAGACACTCCAGAGTGGTTCTATAGTGTCAAATTTCTGCAAAAAGACCTGTGGCCAGAATACAGCGACACATATTCCAACGATGCGCTGGAGACTGAGTTTCCTGAACGCTACCTGGAATCTGTCTAATACTGAAAATATTATTATCGATTGAGAGGAAATACAGATGTCAGATCATGAACATAATCACGGCCATGTCCACAAGCCGGCTCCTATGGTCGATGAAGTCAGCGACTTTGAGATTCTTGAGGCGGCAGTGAGAGAGCTGGCAATTGAGAAAGGCCTGTTTTCAGCTGAGGATCATCGAGTCTGGACAGAGTATGTACATACTCTGGGTCCACTGCCTGCGGCACGACTTGTAGCCAAGGCCTGGCTCGACCCTGAATACAAAAAACTCTGCGAAGAAGATGGTGTTGAAGCAAGTAAAGCCGTAGGAGTTGACTGGGTGACGAGTCCGCCGACACAGTTCGGAACACCAAGTGACTACTGTAATCTGCGAGTTCTAGTCGATACTCCTAAATTAAAGCACGTTGTAGTTTGTACTTTATGTTCTTGCTATCCACGTCCAATACTTGGTCAATCTCCGGAATGGTATCGTACGCCGAATTATCGTCGTCGACTGGTTCGCTGGCCCCGGCAGGTTCTGGCAGAGTTTGGCTTGCAATTGCCTGAAGATGTTGAGGTTCGCGTCGCGGATTCGAACCAGAAAACACGGTATATTGTTATGCCTGAGCGTCCGGAAGGTACAGAAGGCTGGACTGAAGAGCAACTGGCTGAAATTGTCACACGAGACTGTCTGATTGGTGTTGCAGTACCTAAACCGGGTGTTACGTCAAATGCCAAGCGGCCTGTTCGTAAGGCAATTAATCCGGTACATCACGATCACTAATTGTAAGAGATACGAGGGTTAAGCCATGAGTGCAACTAATGACAACAGAAGTGATGATTATGCAGTAGATATCACGCCAATTTCTTTGTTGCAAAATATTCAGGAGAATGGTCGATATTGGGAAGAGCTTTCAACGGAGTACGGTGTGACTAACCCCGATCCGCCCTGGAAGATTACTCTTGAAACTACCTGCGATTTGCTTGCTGCTGATTCATGTGTCAAGCCATATGAAGAGGTTGATCATGATTCATGTGCTTTACCCTCGCTAGAACGGCGTGCCGAGGAAGACGAGCTGTCCGAGACTATATATGAAGATGTGCCGTTCCCGGAGCGACAGCTTTTAGCTCTCGCACATTCCATGATTAAGCGTGGTTTGCTTGAAGAGAATGAAATATCTGAACGCATGAAAGAGTTGGAAAAAAGATTTAACAGCGCCTGAAGCCAGGGGTTATGCCAGCCGGGATTTTGTGTTTCGAATTATGGCAAATGAAGTTCATGAACCTGGCTGGGTATTATTATAACCCTGAACGCTATATGCCCTCTTAAAACAGGGCGAAAGTTAGAGGTAAAATCGATGTCAATACGCGGTACTGAAATCAAAATAGATAGTTTGACTCACCGATATACACCAAAGAGTCCTGTCACGTTTAACAAGGTTGACATGGTGTCACCACCTGGCGAGGCATTGGCGATAATCGGACGGTCAGGCTGCGGTAAATCCACACTGTTGCATATATTAGCCGGCATATTAAAACCAACGGAAGGGCAAGTACTCCTCGATGGCACGCCTATACAAAAACCATCACCACGTTGGGTCATGATGTTCCAGGCGCCACATTTATTTCCGTGGATGACGGTATCGCAAAATGTTGGAGTCGGCCTGACATTTGGTCGATGGTCGCAGGATGAAATACGTAAACGTGTTGATGAGGCGATAAGTCTTGTCGAGTTACAGAACTTTGCTGAATCAAATGTGCAGGATCTTTCTGGCGGTCAGCAGCAGCGTGTCGCACTGGCCCGATCACTGGTTATGGAGCCTGAGATTTTATTATTGGATGAGCCATTCTCCGCCCTGGATGCCTTCACACGCGCATCATTGCAACGCGATGTTCGATCGATAGCGAAAAAACTCGGTTTTAATATTGTCATGGTTACACATGATATCGACGAGGCCGTGATTATGGCAGATAGAGCAGTAATTATGGCTGGTTCACCAGGTAATATCGTTCATGAGCTTGATGTCGATTTGCCTGATCCAAGAGATCGTCAGGATCCCGCTGTTCAAGAGCTTCGCGGGAAGTTGATGTCAACATTCGAATCGGCCGCGGATGTCCATGCTGTAAATTCGGCTGTAGCAGCCTCCCAGTAAGCCTTTTAGCCTGCGTCGTATATGGGCAAGTGTGTAAATCTGGGGTACCTCAAAGGTAAGCACTATTAGGAGAGACGCAATGAGCAAGATTAAAACACAACGACATAGCAATAAAATAGTTGGTAAAAAACTGGATTACGAAAAGCATGGTGAAGGATTAGATACTTCTGCCCCTTCAATTGAATGTGACTCCAGATTCACGCAAGGGCTTGGAACAGGTATTACACGTCGTACCTTATTGCAAGCAAGTGCTGCTGTCGCTGGGCTTGGCGCGATGGGGCCCATCTCATCGGCATTTGCACAAAAAGATAAAAAATTCGACCCGGTAGTAAAGATTGGTTATATCCCGATTACAGATGCGGCGGCATTACTGGTAGCCCATGAAATGGGGTTTTTCAAGGATGCCGGGGTCGAGTCCGCGCCTCCGACACTGATTCGAGGCTGGTCCCCACTTGTTGAAGCATTCTCATCACACCGTTTTAATCTGACTCATTTGTTGGCGCCAATCCCTGTCTGGATGCGATACAACAATAACTATCCGGTCAAGGTGACTGCATGGGACCATACGAACGGTTCCGCGATGGTTGTACATAAGGATAGCGGAATAAAATCACCCAAAGACATGGGTGGTAAACAATTCGCGATGCCTTTCTGGTATTCCATGCACAATATCGTTTCGCAGATGCTGCTTAAGGAACATGGAATTAAGCCGGTAATTCGGCCTCAAAATGCAAAACTGGAGCCTGATGAGTGTAATTTCCTGGTGTTGAATCCGCCGGATATGCCACCCGCTCTCGCATCACGCCAAATTGATGGCTACTGTGTTGCTGAACCATTCTGTGCCATGGGCGAACTTCGCGCACAGGGTGAAATCCTGCGGTTCAACGGTGATATCTGGAAAGGACATCCCTGTTGTGTTGTGGCTATGCATGAACAGGATGCAATGGATCCGGATCGTGCAGAATGGACGCAAGCTGTACACGATGCGATCATTCGCGCCCAGCTCTATCTGGGTGAAAACAGAAAATCAATGTCTCATATGCTTTCAAGGGATGGTAAAAAATACATGCCTTTCCCGGCTGAAGTCATCGAACGTGCAATGATGTTCTATGATCCGGCCTATTATAAAAACCCGCATGCCATCCAGAATGTACAGTGGGGTCAGGATCGAATCAACTTCCAGGGCTGGCCATACAAATCAGCGACTGTCAGGATCGTCGATGAGCTGAAACAAACCATGGTTACCGGTGACAATGCCTTCCTTGAAGGCATAACGGGCGATCACGTAGCAAATGATCTGTTCCAATATGACTTCGTAAGAAAGTCCCTGGACAAAAACCCTGGCTGGAAGAATGACCCGAGTGTGCCTCAAACCGGTAACCCCTTTGAACGGGAAGAGGAAATCAGTCTATGAATAATGCAGTAGCTGCATCCGGCGGGGGGGGCCTCGCCGGAATATTCAAAAGTCCGGCGCTAAGTAAACTCGCCTGGAGTTTGGCGGGATTTGCAATCCTGGGATTTTTGTGGTGGGTATTCGGCTACTATATTGCAAACAATCCTAATACAGCCAGTTTTGCAAAGTTTGGACTTCTTCCGACTCTTCAGGCTTTCCCCGATTTGTGGGAAATCGGTAAGCTGCAAAGTGCGACGACAGTCAGCTTGAATCGGCTTTTTGCAGGTCTCGGAATAGCAATAATAATCGGTATTCCTGTTGGCATACTTATCGGGCAGTTCAGACGGTTTAATCAATTGTCGAATTCGCCTTTTCAGTTGTTACGAATGGTAAGCCCACTCGCATGGAGCCCGATAGCTGTATTTGTGTTCTCAACCTGGTACGGAGCGATTGTGTTTCTTATCGCCATGGCTTCTGTCTGGCCGATTATGTTTTCAACAGCGGCTGGGCTTGCAAAGGTTGATCCTGCATGGTTCAAGGTTGCACGTAATCTCGGAGCCGGACCGGTACATATGGTTACCAGAATCATCCTGCCGGCAATTACTTTTGACATTCTCTCCGGTCTGAGATTGGCACTTGGCGTTGCATGGATTGTGCTGGTACCAGCCGAATATCTTGGTGTGACATCCGGTCTTGGCTATGCGATTCAAGATGCACGCGAAACATTATCCTACGATCATCTAACTGCTATCGTCCTAACGATTGGTGCGATTGGTTATACCCTTGATACAACGCTTGCCATGCTAATCAAGAAATTCAGCTGGCACAGAGGTGGCGTATGTTGATCGATGGCGATTCTCGAATATATGCAATCGCTACCAGGTAATTATAGAGCACAGGTTAAGCAAGATTATCAGTTATATCTGTGGCTGCTTACCGTAAAGTGTGGAGAAGTAAAACGATGAGTGATGATGTTTTATCAGTAGGTAATGATGGAGCGGAAACAGTGAACGCCCGTGATGATCGATTTTACATGATGTATTGTCAGATGTGCACTATGTTCAAGTGTACGGCCTGCGGTGCCGGTAATATCCTGCTTGGACTGGCTATCTTGTTCGGGCTGTGGTGGTTAGGAATATTTCTGATTACGCTCGATCCATCGAATTCCTTTTTCAAATCATTTGGTTTAGTACAAGCTTTTGAGGCACTGCCAGGGCTATGGGCCAGTGGTTCGATTCCGGATGCAATCGTGAATAGTGGTTATAGACTTGGCATGGGTATGCTATATGCCATTGCTATTGGTGTTCCGGTCGGTATTGTGATGGGGCGTATAGCAACTTTCCAAAAGCTCACCAACGTGCCATTTCAATTTATGCGAATGATAAGCCCTTTATCATGGGAACCTATTGCTGTAGTCGCATTTTTGACATGGAATGACGCGATTATTTTCCTGATAACCATAGCCGCTGTTTGGCCGGTTATGTTCTCGACCGCAGCCGGTTTGCAGAAAGTCGATCCTAACTGGTTCAAAGTGGCCAAAAACCTTGGTGCCGGACCTCTACATATCCTGAAAACGGTTATTTTGCCGGCTATTGCGTTCGATATTTTTACCGGGATTAGGCTCGCTCTGGGTGTTGCCTGGATTGTTATTATACCCGCTGAATTCCTGGGTGTAACCTCCGGATTTGGGTACGCAATTCAGGATGCACGAGAGGGCATGAATTATCCGAACCTTATGGGAGTCATACTCGTGATCGGTGTCGTCGGGTATATTCTGGACAGCATTCTTGTAATGCTGATCAAGAAATTTTCCTGGAGTAAAAAATGATTATTTAAGTTATCTATTAATGGCGATACCGAGTTTAATAGTTAATTGAACGTTTTGATGTAGATCGATTAATTAGAGGATATGGAGACAAAATGTCAAAACTTAATATAGTGTGTGTCACTGGTACGCACGAAAAAATGCAGATGGCTGCAATGTTTGCTTCTGTTGCTGCTGCATCGGGTGACGAAGTCGTAGTATTTTTGTCCATGAACGCTTTGCCATTCTTCACGAAGCAGTATAGCGAAGCTGCACCTGTTGAGGGTGAGCTTGGTGAGCTTATGTCAAAAAAAGGCGTGCCACCTTTCAAGCAATTATTCCAGCAAGCAGTAGAGCTGGGTGATGCGAAATTATTGCCTTGCTCGATGGCGCTCGATTTGATGGAAATTACTGGTGATGATCTCGAGCCTGAGCTTGGCCCGCCAACCGGACTTACACGCTTTTTGAGTGATGCTGAAGAAGGACATATGGTTACATTCTGAGCTATGCGCCCAGTACTGGCAATTAAATGAGGTATTAATGATGAGTGATAGTAGTAAAGTTATCGACGCAAGAGATACGTTTTGCCCAGGGCCGCTTATGGAACTGATTACACACATGAAACAAGCGGAGATAGGTGAGACGCTTGAGTTATTATCAACTGACGAAGGTTCTGGTAATGATGTACCAGAATGGGTTAATAAGGTCGGTCATGAGCTTATTAGCAGCGAGAAAGTTGATGGCGTTTGGCATATCTTTATTCGCAAAGCGAAATAACAGGTGTTGTCTGTTGTGTCTGAATGGTAAGTCCTGACCGGCAGTTACAACAGCCTGGATTAAGTTTGGATAGGAGAATGCAATGAGAATTCTAATTGTTGGCGGCGGCACTGGTGGTACCATTCTGGCTAATAATCTGGCGCGACGCTTGGCCTCCGAAATTCGAGATCGTAAAGTAAGGTTAACGATGCTTTCTGCATCGGACAAGCACATGTATCAACCAGGTCTGCTGTATGTGGCATTCGGTCAGATGACGCCAGACCAGCTCTACAGGGACCAGCAGAGCCTTCTTGAGCCTGGCATTGACTTTCATGTAGATCCTGCAGAAGAGTTTCAGCTCGATAATAACAAGGTCGTAACAAAAAGCGGAAAAACTCATGAGTATGATATGCTGGTAATCGCGACAGGTTCACGCATTGTTCCAGAGCAGATTCCCGGTATGTCCGAAGGTGCCGACACCTTTTATTCTGAAGACGGCGCTGTCAAGATGTTCAAGCGATTGCGTGAAATTGAGGAAGGAACAATCGCGGTCGCTGTTGGCGTGCCTCACAAATGCCCTATTGCTCCTGTTGAACTCGTGTTTTCCCTGCATGATTACTTTACTGCAAAGGGTATACGCGACAAGATTAAGATCAAATACCACTATCCGATTGGCAGAATTCATACGATCGCGAATGTGGCTACATGGGCAAAACCTGAATTCGACAGGATGGGGATTGAATATGAAACCTTGTTTAATGTCAAAGAAGTTGATCCTGAAAATAAGGTTGTCAGAAGTGAGGAAGGAACCGAAACCAAATATGACATGTTAATTGCGATTCCTCCGCATTCCGGCATGGATGTTGTTGAGAAAAATAACCTTGGTACAGGTGGCTGGATACCAACAGACAGGCATAGGCTGACAATGGAAGGTTATGACAATGTTTATGTGTTGGGTGATACGACGAACCTGCCTGTCAGCAAGACCGGATCCGCAGCTCATTTCGAAGCAGAGGTTGTTGCCGAGAATATTGCTTCAATTATAAAAATCGGCATCCCTGTAAGAGATTATGACGGGAAAGTTTACTGTTTCATTGAGACCGGCCATGATAGCGCAACTCATGCAATGTTCGACTATAAAAACCCGCCTGATCTGAAGCCATCATCCAAACCGATGCACTGGTTTAAAATGGCCTATAACCAGATGTATTGGTCCAGTGTCCGCGGGTTACTCTAAGGAAGCAGATATTATGACTACTGAAAATGAAGCAACTTTAGACAATCTTGATCGGAATGACATTGAAGGGTTGGTAGAAATTGCCAACCTTGTATCAGCAGCGCGTGATGCAATGTCTGATGAAATTGTCACACGTATAGCTGGTACAATGAGTGAGGGCTTAACGCTTCTTGATCGTCTGACACGCAATGAAGGTCTGATGCGATTTCTCCAGGTCCTTGACAAGCCTGAAAGTCAGAATTTGCTTATTGCCCTTTCAGAGGCGATTCATGCGACGAGCCAGGAAATATCCGCTGCACCACCCGCAACAGGTGGGTTTGGCTGTATGGTGCGTGTCGCCAAGGATCCTGGCACGCAAGAGGGTATAAGACTCCTGTCGCTTATAGGCAAGCATATGAGCCATAGCCTGCGCGAGCAACACCACAAGGGAGGTAATCCCACTTAATGTCGTGTAACGCACTCACAACTTATCATGACCTTAAAACCCAGCTGCTTTCGCTTAAATGCCTGTATTATATAGGTGTTTTTGGCAAAAGTGGCTGTCCTAATAGTAAAATTAATGTGTAAGTCATTGAAAACCGGTTGTCTTCAAGCTGTGTTGCAGGGATAGGCTTTTTTGACGCCGGTTCGGGTTCTACAATTCGAGGTCTTATGGTGCGTTAAGGGCTCTTCATATGCTTGTGTTATTTATCGGTGATGTTGTCGGCGAGCCGGGAAAACAGGCCATAGCTTCTGCACTTCCTTGTTTACATTCAAGTTACCCGATCGATCTTGTCATTGCTAATGCCGAAAACATTGCGGACGGTAAAGGTGTTACGTCTGAAACGGCTGAGGAGTTGTTTACTCTCGGCGTTGATGTTTTAACTAATGGTAATCACGCCTGGGATAAGCCAGAAGTAATTGATTATATTGTTACAGAGCCTCGTTTGCTCAGGCCTTATAATTACCCCATTGGAACCCCGGGAAGTGGTTGGCATGTAGTTACTACTAAAAGTGGATCCAGAATCGGAATACTTAACCTTCTGGGTAACCTCTTTATGCCATCATCGTTATCTTGCCTTTTCAAGGCCGCAGATGATGCATTGGCCAACAAACCATCAGATGTGAATTGTGTTATTGTAGATGTGCACGCAGAAGTGGCAAGTGAGAAGATTGCCATGGGATGGTATCTGGATGGGCGAGTATCTGCGGTTATTGGTACGCACACGCATGTTCCCACTGCTGACGAATGTGTGCTTCCTAAAGGTACAGGCTACCTCACTGATGTCGGCATGACCGGCTGTTATAATTCGGTTGTCGGAATGGACATCAATCAGTCCATGAGGCGTTTGATAGACAAAAAGTCTGTTCCATTAACTATTGCCCAAGGAGAAGGTACACTTCATGCTGCACTACTTGAGCTGGATGAGATGACAGGTTTATGTATAAATATTCAGCGATTACAGATAAAGAAGTCTGAACCAAGCAGACATCAGCTTTGTGTATAGGCACTGCCCGGATTCGCTAATTTTCCCTCATAATGTAGGTGATTTGTAACCCGAAAGTTCAGTGTAACCTCTCGCATAGCTTTAAGAGCTTTGCAGACCCCCCCACTTGCTTTTCTACATTACTCCCAACTCTTCCAACATGCGCCTCCCGGCTGGCTAATTTTTACCCAAATACCGGCTTGCTCGGGACACCAAGTGTGACTACAGCACCAATCTGGCGTATTGGCTACTTGACTCAACTCCGTCACTGAATATATCTGTTGATTCTATTATGTCACTCTTGTATTTGTTCTGCAGAGCAGTAACAATAATTAATACAGCGTCTATGTACATTATTTTTTGAATGATTCTAAATCACGTAGACTCATAGCATTGCTAAATCGACTTTCCAGCATGGGCGATGGGGAATTTTTGAGCATTTCTTGTCCAGCGCGACTCAAGTCGAATTAAACAGAATAATTATTATATTTATTCCCGCTTCGCGGGTACGGAATACTTTTAGGTGGGGTTATGGTGCTGAAGTACATAACGATGTCCCTCGTGGTGGTCGGCCTGGTATTACTTCTCTCTTCGTTGCGTCCGGTCAGGAAAATTTGTCAGGAAAAGGAATGTACCGACCTGACCTGGAACTTCATTTTTATCCTGTTGATGCTGTTTATTGCCGGCTATATTGCTCAGCTAACAATGCTGAGCCGTCAGGCTGTCCCCGGCATTGCGGAAACTCTTGTGGCAATGGTTTTTCTGGGTGGTAGCCTGTTTGTGCTGTTAATCACCCGTAGCAGTCTTTCCAGTATTGAATATATCCGACGTATTTCCGCGCTTGAGTTGCACTATGCCTATCATGATCACCTGACCGGGTTACCCAACCGCAATTTCCTGTATGAGAAGATTGAAGGTCTGATCAAGGACAGCTCGTCAGCTCACTTCGAGTTCGTGGTACTGATGATGGATCTGAATCAGTTCAAGGAAGTTAATGATTCTATGGGACATCAGGCCGGTGACAGGCTGATCCAGCATGTCGCGACCCGGATCAAGAAAGTGTTGCGGGTGACAGATACCTTCGTTCGCCTCGGCGGGGATGAATTCGCGGTGTTGTTGCCGGGCGCGAGTGAGAAGACGGCAGAAGTGGTGGCGCAGAATATCGTCCGCTTTATGCACGAACCGTTTCATGTTGATCGCCGCCACATACCGATTGGTCTCAGTATCGGTCTGGCCCGTTATCCCGAGGATGGCCCCTCGGCGGATATGCTGATTCAGCATGCCGACGTGGCCATGTACATGGCCAAGGAGAGCGGGTCAGGTTATGCGTTTTACGACGCGAGCGAGGATCAGTACACCACCCAGCGTCTGAGCATGTTGTGTAATCTACGTGACGCCATGGATAACCGGCAGATTACGCTGCACTACCAGCCGATTATCGATATGCAGAACAAGAAGATCTGGGGGGTGGAAGCCCTGGCTCGCTGGCAGCATCCGGAGCTGGGTCTGGTGATGCCGGATGAGTTTATTCCCCTGGCGGTGCAGTCAAACCTGATGCGACCGTTATCCCAGTACATTTTGCGCACTGCACTTCAGCAAATGGCCGAATGGCAAAAGGAAGGACTGGATTTACGTATGAGCGTGAATCTTTCCATTCACGATATCCAGGACGCGCTGTTGCCGGAAAAACTGCGTGACCTGATCGAGTACTACCGGATTAACCCGGACCGCTTGATGCTGGAGATTACCGAAAACAATGTGATGACCGACTCACATGGAGTGCGCGTGGTGATTGAGCAATTGCATGAAATGGGCGTCAGCCTGGCGATTGATGATTTTGGTACTGGCTATTCGTCACTGGCCTATCTCAAACAGATTCCGGCCGATGAAATCAAAATCGACAAATCGTTTGTTCGGGATATGAGTCGCGACGATAATGATGCGGTGATCGTCCGCACTACCATCGATCTGGCGCATAACATGGGGCGGCGGGTGATTGCCGAAGGTGTCGAGGCGCAGGACGCCTATGAATTGCTCGAAATATTGCGTTGCGATCTAGCCCAGGGCTATTACATCTGCCGGCCTGTCAGCGTCGCGGAATTTCGACGCTGGCTGGCGCAAGAGCCTGTTATCGACCTGCTGGCGGCGCGTGTCGACAATCCGGCCTGAGCCGATACGCTATTTTAGTCGTACAGGCGCTGATTCCGGGTGTTTATATCCCGGATAAAGAGTGACAGAGCGGCTTCGGCTTCATTCCGACTGTCGTAGGGACCCTTGTCCTGCCCCTCCCGACAGGCAAAATACCAGCGGGCATCGATATTGAATAAACGGCCGCTGCGAAAGGGAATAGCGCCCTGCTCACCCCGACGATGCACGTGCATGACAGGTTCTCCGTGATGGTTGCTCTTTAGATCTATAGATCGCGGCACTGGATTCGTCAATATACCCCGAAAAAAGCCGGTTATTGGCTGACGGCTCAACCGGCGATCAATAGTCGCACGGCATCCAGTGTGGGTTCGATCTGCAGAATGTGGTGAGACAAGGCGTCGCGTTGTTCCTGCAGTTGCCGGATTTCCTCATCGCGGACGTTGGGATTGATGGTGGCCAGGTGTTGCAGACGGGTGATATCGGTTTCCAGCAGGCTCAGCATATGCCGGTTGGCCTGTTCGAGTATCTCGCGCGCCGGTGCCTGCACCAGGGTCTCGGCCCGTTCAAACATGTCTCGCAAGCTGTCCTGGCGGGCGCGCAGGATCCGGTTACGGGTGGTTTTGTCCAGCTCGGTGGGGAGGATGCGCAGTTTGTCGACCGGGAACCGCTCGGTGAGATCCCGCCTTTCGGAGTCAATTACCCGGCGCACCAGGGTCGGGGGCATAAAGCGCGGCAATTGCAGCCGTCTGGGTGCCATGCCCTCGAGAATAAAATGGCACTCGAGCAGCAGGGTTCCGGCGGGCAGACCACTGGCGCGCAGAATCGCCAGCGCGGCGTTGCCCTGGCGCGCCTCCAGAACCTGATCCATGATGCCGCGAATCATCGGATGTTCCCAGCTCATAAACTGCCACTCCTCCCGGGCCAAAGCAGTGGCGCGGGAGAAGGTGAGTGTCAGACCGTCATCCGGCAGGCCGGGAAAATGGTCAAGCAGCATATGCGTACCGGGGTGCATGACGTGGCTGTCACTGCCATGCATCTCCAGATCGACCCCGAATTGGGCACAGGCCTCCTCCAGAAATTCAGGCAGTCGCGGATCGTTGTCCAGACGGCGAATGGCTTGTTGCAGATAATCGGCTTCATCGGCCCGGTAGGAGTTGAGTTCCAGCAGCCGATCGCGGCCGGCTTCCAGTTGTTGGGAAAGTTGTTGATGATAGTCCGCAATGTCGCCCAGCAGTGTCTCGAACGAGGTGGTGATGTTCGATGGCTGATGCATCTCCGCGTCGATGGCTGCCCGGAACCGGGTAAATACCGCATCGCCGGTGGGGCAAGGGTGTAAAAAGGCATTGAGCGCGTCGTGATACAGACGGTAGAGGATACTTTGCGGGCTGTCTGTCAGATAACCGACATGGATCTGCACGGTTTGTGTCTGACCAATACGATCCAGACGACCAATACGTTGTTCCAGCAGATCCGGATGCGCGGGCAGGTCGAACATCAGCAGATGATGGGCAAACTGGAAATTGCGACCCTCGCTGCCGATCTCCGAGCAGATCAACAGTCGGGCGCCTTCTTCCGGGTCGGCAAAATAGGCGGCGGCCCGATCCCGATCGACAATGCTCATTGCTTCATGAAAAACAGCGCAACGCAGACCGACCCGATCGGCCAGGTAGTGATGCAGCGTGCGGGCCGTCTGTGCATGTGCGCAGATCAAAAGAAACTTTTCACCCCGGTATTCGCGCAAGGTATCGATTAACCATTGCACCCGGGGATCAAACCCGGTCCAGTCGGTTGCGGCCTCGTTCTGTTGCGACCAGAGCTGTTCCGGGCTCAGCCCCCAGGCGGCCTCGTCATCGCGGGTGCTGGTATACGCTTGCGCATAGGCGTCGGGCAAGGGCAGGGCTGTGGCGTGCAGCTGCCGCTCGGGGTACCCGCTGATCGCCGCGCGGGTATTGCGAAACAGGACCCGACCGGTGCCATGACGATCGACCAGCAGATGAATCAGTTGCTGACGGGCATGACGATGTTCCGTGCGATGCCACTCGTCCGTTGGCGCATGATTGGCGAGCGACATCAGGCGCTCGAAGGCGGGGTGTTCGCCGAGCGCCAGATGCAGTGCCTCCCGTGAGGCCTCCCCCAGCGGTTGATCCTCCAGCAACGCATTCACCGCCTGCAGGATCGGCTGATACAGGGCCTCTTCTTCAAGGAATTCATCCAGATCAAAAAAGCGTTGCGGATCCAGTAGCCGCAACCGGGCAAAATGGCCGGCAATGCCCAGCTGTTCGGGCGTGGCAGTCAGCAACAGCACCGCCGGGATGCGGGCCGCCAGTTGTTCGACAAAACGGTATTCGGGGCTGACCCGTTCGGGCTGCCAGTCAAGATGATGGGCCTCGTCGACGACAAGCAGATTCCACGAGGCGCTCAGTGCCTGGTCCTGGCGTTTGCTATCTCGCATGAACATTTCCAGTGGACACAGTACCAGCTGTTCGGTCTCGAACGGATTCTCCTCCTGTTCGGTCAGGGCCTGACAGCGTGATTCGTCCAGCAGGCTGAAGCGCAGATTAAAACGGCGCAACATTTCCACCAGCCATTGATGCAGGAGATTTTCCGGCACCAGAATCAGCACCCGGGCAATGCGCTCGTCCAGCAACTGCTTGTGCATGATGAGGCCCGCCTCGATGGTCTTGCCCAGTCCCACCTCATCGGCCAGCAGGACCCGGGGCGCGGCGCGGTTGGCGACTTCATGGGCAATGTAGAGCTGATGCGGTACCAGGTCGACGCGACAGCCGCACAGCCCATGGACGGGCGCCGGCAATAACTCGTGCTGTCGCTCGCGGGTCATCTGGCGTAACCGGTAAAGGCGGGCGGAGTCGATATGCCCGCCGAGTAACCGGTCCTGTGGACGGCTCAGTTGCAAGCGGGGCGCCAGTGCGGTTTCAACCACCTGGCCGGGATGGCCATGCTCGTCGTGACCGTGGTAGGTGAACACGCCGTCATGTTCTTCCACATGAGTGACAGACCACTTTGTGTCCTGATCATCGTGGAGGGTGTCATGGGGCAGAAAACGCATTCGCGTCAGCGGGGGGTTATCGAGTCGATAGATGCGATCTTCATCGATCGCCGGAAAATACAGATGGACCTGCCGGGTTTCGACAGTTCGCACGATACCCAGACCGAGTTCCGGTTCATTGTCGCTGTACCAGCGCTGGCCTGGGATGAAATTTTCCATGTCGCGATTGTGTCAAATAACGGGGCCCACACACAGTCTTGTCTCTGCACGTAAATTGTGCAAGTGCTAATGCCGTGCACAAAAAGGCGGCAGGGAACAGGCCAACGTGACGCCTGTCAAATTGTGATCATCTTGGAAGTGTATAAGTAATTACCCGAATAGTGATGGCGCAATGTTTGCTTTAAAATTGCTGAATCAGTGTTTCGATTGCCAGTCCAGGGGGCTTCGTCACGTCATTTCTCGCAATGACATTACTGTTTTCGGTGATTGTGAGCGAAGCAATCGTTTGAACAACGTGACCGGGCATCCGAAACACTGATTTGGTGTGAAACAGGCGGTATATCAAGGAGGGGCAATGTCTGCTCATCTGTTTACTTACGGTACCCTCGAATTACCCGAAGTATTTGCGGCCGTGACCGGCCAGAGCCTGGACGGCAGCCCGGCCACGTTAAACGGCTATGCCCGTTATCGTCTGGAGGGCGAAGTCTATCCCGGCATTATTGTGGCACCGGGAGAGGGGCTGCAGGGAACATTATACCGGGATCTGGATCCCGCGATTCACCGCAAAATCGACCACTACGAAGATACCTGTTATGAAAAACGGCAGGTCAGAGTGACGACAAAAGAGGGGCTGGAGTTATTTGCCATGGCCTACGTAATCCCCGACGAGAAAAGCCGCCTGCTCTCCACCCGGCGCTGGGATCAACAGCAGTTTATCGAACAGCACCTGGAAAACTTCCTGCGTTATATTCGATAGGGAAAGTTGGCAGACAAGCGGAGTTGACAGACGTCAGATGGCAGTTGACAGCAAAAGCACCTGAGAATTAGAGTTTTTGCCAACTGCCAACTGCCAACTGCCAACTGCCAACTGCCAACTGCCAACTGC
>CAYOOC010000023.1:0-36278 GCA_964405505.1 uncultured Thiohalophilus sp. | reverse complement strand
ATAAAAAAACGGGCCACAAGGGCCCGTTTTTTTATTTGGCGGAGAGGGAGGGATTGTCTCGGGGCCATCCATGGCCCCTCGCCCTTCGGGCGCCGTCGCTACGCTCCGGCGACCAAATTTGCTTTCCTGCAAATTTGTCGAACAAGGGTTCTCATCAAAGCCTCCCCCGCCCCCAAATAAAAAAACGGGCCACAAGGGCCCGTTTTTTTATTTGGCGGAGAGGGAGGGATTCGAACCCTCGATACGGGGTTACCGTATACACACTTTCCAGGCGTGCTCCTTCAACCACTCGGACACCTCTCCCAAAACAGTTGCTAGGTTCTAGCTGCTAGGGGCTAGTAACTGCCACAGCATTCAAGAAAGCGCGCAAGGTTAAACCAGATGCCCGGGCGGTGCAACGCCAATCCGTTTTCCCGCCCCGCGCTGAGGCCGGCTGGCGGTCCGGGAAGAGGCTATTTCACCACTAATCAAGGGGTTATAGAGTCGTTCACAGCATGCAGAGAGAATCTGGTGTGTGATTGACCAATATTAGGGTGTTATAATATTGAAGTTTTTTATCCGGCGGCCGAAAACTGCGGGACGCACTTGCGGATAATAGATTCTACTCCAGAATTTAAACTATGAACCGATAACCAGTTCACAGACCGAGAAGGTTAAGACCTAATGCAACGACGGGTTTTCGCAACATTGCTGGGTGGGGCGGCGCTGATTGGCGTGGCGCTCAATGCCTGCACACCGCAGCACAGTGCGCTGGAACAGGTGCTGGATAGCGGTGAGTTGCGCGTTTACACCCGTAATGCCCCGACCACCTATTACCAGGGCGCCCGGGGGCCCGCCGGGCTGGAATACGAACTGGCCCGGGCCTTTGCCGACCACCTTGGCGTGCGACTGAAACTGGTCGTTAAAGACAACCTGGAAGAGATGTTCACTGGTCTGCGCAAGGGCCGTGCCGATCTGGCCGCCGCCGGATTGGCCGTCACCGAACAGCGCCGCCGGCAGGTGCGCTTTGCCCCGGCGTACCAGCAAATCACCCCGCAACTGGTCTATCGACAGGGCACCCTGCCCGAACCACAGAATTTTACCGATGTCCGGCAAGGCTACCTGGAGGTGGTTGCCAACAGCAGCCATACCGAACAGTTACGCCAGATACAACAGTCACACCCCGAACTCCAATGGCATGAAAACCCGGAAGCCGGAAGCACCGAATTGCTGTCGCTGGTGGCCCAGGGCCTGATCGATTACACCATTGCCGATTCCAATGAAGTGGCCATTAACCGGCGCTATTTCCCCGAGCTGCGGGTCGCCTTCGATCTATCAGAACCCCGGCAGCTTGCCTGGGCCCTGCCCCGAAGCGAGGACACTTCGCTCTATGCCGAAGTGGAACATTTCTTTGAAACGCTGCGCGAATCGGGTGAGCTGGCGCACAGGGTGAAACAGAATTATGAATACGTACGTAACTACGACTACGCCGGGACGCCGTTTTTCATGCACCATATGCGCAGTCGCATGCCGAGCTACCGCAAGCTGTTCGAAAAGGCGGCTGCGAAAACCGAACTCGACTGGCGTCTGATCGCGGCGGTTGCCTATCAGGAATCACACTGGAACCCGCTGGCGGTCTCCCCCACCGGGGTACGCGGCATGATGATGCTGACCAACGTCACCGCAGACCAGCTGGGTATTGCGGATCGAACCGATCCGGCCCAGAGCATTCAGGGTGGCGCCCGTTATATCAAGAGCCTCTATCAACGCTTTGATGATATCCCCGAAGATGATCGGATGTGGTTTACGCTGGCCGCGTATAATGTCGGCTTCGGGCACGTGCGCGATGTTCAGTGGATTACCGAGCAGCGCGGTGGCGATCCGAACAAATGGTCCGACGTTAAAACCAATTTGCCGCTGTTAACCCAGGGCAAGTGGTATCGGCAAACCCGTTACGGCTATGCCCGTGGCCATGAGCCGGTAACTTATGTCGATAATATTCGTAGTTATTACGATATTCTGCGCTGGCACTTGCGTACCAACCCGTCACCCGGACAGGTACCCAGCTCGATACTGGCCTATTCCTCGCCGGCATTGTAACGCTGGTCATCTGATTGCACACTTTTACGCTGGCGATTCAGTCTTATTTCCTGGCCTCGCGACGGTTCTGAAAAAATTCAGTCAGTAAACGCCCGCACTCCCCGGCCAACACATCGCCGCGTATCTCGACCCGGTGGTTATGTTTATCGCTGTTCAATATATCGAAGACACTGCCAGCGGCACCGGTTTTGGGATCCCGGGCACCGAACACCACGCGGTCAACACGCGCATGAATGATCGCGCCGGCGCACATCACGCATGGCTCCAGCGTTACGTATAGCGTCGTACCCGGCAGACGATAATTCCCCGACCGTTGTGCCGCATCACGCAGGGCGCGCATCTCGGCATGGGCGCTGGGATCGTGACGGCCAATCGGCTGATTCCAGCCCTCGCCGATAGCCTGTTCATCCCGAACCACCACTGCCCCGACCGGCACCTCCCCGGCCGCCTCGGCCTGGCGCGCCAGCTCCAGCGCCCGCTGCATCCAGAACTCATCCAGCGCATCGGTTTCAATTTGTTCGAGTTCGTTGTCCATCGTTTATCGTTGCTGGGATGTCTAAAACAAACATTCTCTACAGAACACAAAAAGCACCAGTCCGCTAAACACGCAAATAAACGCAAATGAAAAATTAATTCGCGTTAATTTGCGTTTATTCGCGGACCACATTGTATCCTTAATAACTTTACTCGTTTAAAGAGTTTCCAAACTTATTGAGCACCCAGTGACTGGAGCTCGCGATCGCGCATACCCAGCAGGTACAGAATCGCATCCAGCCCCAGCGTGGCGATGGAATGTTGCGCCTGTTCACGCACCAGCGGCTTGGCATGAAAGGCGATGCCCAGGCCGGCGATGGACAGCATGGGCAGATCGTTGGCGCCGTCGCCAACGGCGATCACCTGTTCGGTGCTGATCCCTTCCTGCTCGGCCAGTTGCTGCAGGAGTTTCGCTTTCATCTGTCCGTCGACGATCTCACCTTTGACCTTGCCGGTCAGTTTGCCATTTTTAAAGTCAAGCTGGTTGGCGTAGACATAATCGACGCCCAGCTTGTCTTTGAGATGATTGGCGAAATAAGTAAAGCCACCGGAGAGAATCGCGACCTTGTAACCGAAGTGCCGAAGTGTGGAAATAAGCCGTTCGGCGCCTTCAGTAATCGGCAGATTCTCGGCAATTTGTTGCAGGGTCGACTCATCGAACCCTTCGAGCAGCGCCATGCGCTGGCGGAAACTCTCGGAGAAATCGATCTCGCCACGCATGGCCGATTCGGTAATCGCGGCCACCTGATCGCCGATCCCGGCCACTCTGGCCAGTTCGTCGATTACCTCGGTCTGGATCAGAGTCGAGTCCATATCAAAGCAGACCAGGCGGCGACTGCGCCGATACAGGTTATCCTCCTGCACGGCCACATCGATTTGCATATCCTGGGCGATCTGTAAAAACCGGGCATGCATCGCCGGGATATCCTGCACTTCCCCGGTCAGGGTCAATTGCACGGCCGCCGCGCCACTTGGTTTCTCGGCGCGATGCAGGGAGAGTCTGCCGGAAAGCCGACTTACGTCTTCGATATTAAACCCGTTTTCCCCCACCACTTCAGTGACGCGGGCAATATGTCGAGCGGTAATCTGCCGTCCCAGCAGGGTTACGATATGCCGGGCCTGGCCCTGGCGGGCCACCCACTGCTCGTAATCCTGTTCATTGATGGGGGTAAATCGGATGTCCAGATCCAGCTCATGGGCACTGAAAAGCAAATCCTTGAACAGGGAACAGTTTTCGTTTTCCTGCGGCGCCTCGATCAGCAATCCCAGTGCCAGGCTGTTATGGGTAACGGACTGATCGATATCCAGTACCGGAATATCGTAATCGGCCAGGACACCGGTCAAGCGGGCCGTGAGTCCCGGTCGATCGCGGCCAGTGACATTAATCAGAACCACTTCACTCATGTTATTTCCACTCGGATGTAAATAAGTCTAACAAGTTCAGTAATTTCAGTGAGTAATATTATATGATTATCAGATGCAACACTTAAAGCTTGTACAAATGATTAGACCTGGCCGTTCACTACTGTCCAGAAGGCTTTCCGACTCTTATACTACAACCTAGTCAAGCCAGTCCAAGAACTTTTCTGACGACTCCAGCAGGCTGGGGCTGGTCTTATTCAGCACCTCCCCATTCATGACACGCTGATACTTTTCCAGGTAAGCCAGAGCCATTTTTTTCGAATTAAAGTATTCTACCACGTAGTCGTGACAGACCTCTCGTGAGTAATCGTGTACACCTTGAACCGCCAGCACCAATTCACTTTTACTATTAGACAGGTATCCAACGTCAGAATTTATAAGCTCGGGCAACGAGCCATAAGGTGTACCAAATACAGGACAACCGTAATATAGACTCTCAATCATCCCTAGTCCAAATGGCTCATGCCACCGTACTGGGAAGAGCATTCCTAATGAACCATTGAGCAGATTTTCTTTTTCCTCACCACCCACCATACCATAAAAGGAAACCCGCGAACTGAAAGTGAACCTCAGACCCATATTGATATTAAACCTTTTACCGCCAAGAACCACCAATCTCCTATCATGAAGCATCTTGATGATATCGATAGCACCTTTTACATTTTTTACCCGCCAGGCTGCCTTTCCCAGGAAATGAAAATAGTTGCGGGGGTTATCAAAAACAGGAGGCGAGTAATCATCCCAATCCAGACCATTGTATACGTACGAATCCGAACCGAATCGTTCAGCATGATTTCTAGAAACAAATACCGTATTTTTATCTAACGCAAGATGGTCATTCCGATTACCATGCATAGTAATAATGTATGGTGTAGCTAACCGCTCTAGCCCTTCTTGCTTGAAGTTGAAATGGAGAACATCAAAGCCACCAGGAATCTGTTCAATCAACGGCTGCTCTTTATCAATATGTATTACCCGAGCAAAATCGCATGTGGAACCTGCACCAACTAGAAATACAACCTCATGCCCCAGCTTGGTTAATTCCTTACCCAGATACCATATCACACGCTGGGTACCACCATAGAAAAACGCAGGGATGACACCACTATCAACAATCAGAATTCTCATAAATATACGTCGCTAGCAAGGTGAGAAAATGTGAGAAAGCATAGATCAATTAAGTCAATATCTACAGGAAGAATAAAAGCCACTTTCCCTGTATGTCAATATAGGATTTCGTTATCCTCTGGAAGGAAATCAACCTGTTCGACGTTCTTGCCATTTGTGCCTCCCTGGATCACTCTGCCTCTTATGAAATCCACCTGCGCTCCCCCCCATTCCTGACGCCTTGATCCTGTAGGTTGTACAAGCCACCCTATTGTCGTGCTACATAGCCCAGCCCTGGGATCGATCAGTGGATTTGGTGAGTCACCCAAACGACCTATGTTGTGCCTGGCAAACGTAAAACGGCCTACGTGTTCCGCGTACTGCCCCTATCGTCACATGATCAAGTATTTTCTTGTTCACGACTGGCTCTTCTATGTAAGCAATGATTCTGACTTATCTCCAATGAGTCGACAGGTAAAAATGACAATCCTAAAGACCTGTTAGAGCTCTTACGGTCTCAGTTTAAAACACGCATGCAAATTTTACTGATGAGATAAATGACACCAGAGGATACCTGAACAAGTAATAATGACTGACGAGCAGCGTAAGTGCCTCATATTCCTGAGGTATACACATAAGCATAGGTAACGGAGTATGAGCACCAAAAAATCGACTTACATGTTTGAGACTGCCTGGACAATATCATAAAAATTCTATTCCAATATCGTATCCCAACGCCAGTGGGATACAGTTAGTATTATTATATTTTTGCTTCAGCTTCAACTCATCACTGGCACTCCAAACCCAACACAGACCCCTGCCCTGAGAGGAAGAAGTATTTATCCATCACAAGCAATGCGATCAAAAACTCACGCTCCTCATCCATAAATTGAGCGACATAGTCTTTGGCATTATCGATAATCATTTGCGCTTCCTTGGGGCGATAGGTATAGTATTCAATCTTCTCTTGCAGATCGGCATAGTCATCACACAGAGCCACGTAGTGTTTATCCGGTACAAGCGCCCCCTCCATAAACCATGTCTCATACTCTGGCTGTGGCATCAAACAAAGCGAGTTGGAGGCCATAATCCACTTGAGATTTGTCGCCACGTCATTCCCCTCAACACTGATAATAAAACGATATTTGAGCTGTTCCTTGATCGACATAAACTCACCATGCCACGGTTTACCCAGTGATTTTTCGCTAACATCGGCGATGTTACAGCCTGGTATATTGTAGCATTGCTCGACAAAATGCTTTCGCTTGTCGCGATGGGCACTACCACGCCAAACCGCCAGTGCCTTTTTCTGCTCAAAGAGAAAAGGATCACGCGGAATATAGTAGTGACGAATTCGATTCAGCTTAAGTAGAACATTATTAGCATTTTCATAACCTTCGGCAACCGGACGGCTTTTGACAAAAGTAGGACGGTTAAGTATCTCCGTCACGTCACCAAACTGATAATCGAAACGAAAAGATTGTGGAAAACAATGAATTAATGGTTTGAAGTCAAGGTGATATGACCAGCTTTTGCTACGCCGATATGTAGCCACCGTATTCGCTGCACTCTCAGCAGAAAATTCAGCATTAAGCCGGTTGTAATAAGAGACACGCCGCTCGACATAAGCACGCTCCTCGGCATTCATGGCATGATAGCGGGCAAGCGCTTGGGCGACACGTTTGCCTCCTAATTGCCTAGACAAAAGACCACACAGGCCGGTACGTAAGTAATGAACGAGCTTATGCACACGCTTGTTGTAGAAGGAATACTGCATATATTTTCTTTCAGCCTAACGCACAACGGCGTTCGCCAGCACCTCTTAATCAATTGACACGTTCTATCACAAACACTAAAAGCAATGGTACCGATAATCACGATATCTTGGCTTTTCGAAGCATAAACGTAGGCCTAATCTGCATAGCCTTCTCTGCAGTCCTTTCTTGCAAGGAGACCCTGCGGGTCTCAGCGGCACGTTATGACACCAGTAGCCCATTGCGTAAATGGGATAATCATAGGCGACAATCACCACAACTACATTCTCCACGCACCAGAGACTGTCATCCCCGGTTTTTATCTACATATCCACAGATGGATCAGTCACTACTTCTCGAGCTCTGCTGGGTGGCATAGCGAACTGCCGGTCACGAATAATTTTCATATCATTATCGACCAAGTCATGCAGCAGCACATCGATAAAATTCTGCCTTAGGATTTGAGGCTGTACCCAGTACTATTAACGATGTACTTTTAAAAAGGCCTAAGCTCGAATTATCATTTTAATCAAAGCCATCTATCTCACCGATAGCCGCGCTATCGAAATAAAAGTCCCTTTCTAATCCTGTCAATTTATGATTCAGTGGTCCTCTAACATCAAGCAAATATCAACTGCCCATAAAGTGTGATGAGTTTTACTCCCACTCAATGGTGCCGGGTGGCTTGCCGGTGATGTCGTAAACCACTCGGGAGATACCGTCGATCTCGTTCACTATGCGGCGCGAGACGTGATCGAGGAATTCATAGGGCAGGTGCGCCCAGCGCGCGGTCATAAAGTCGATGGTCTCCACCGCGCGCAGTGCCACCACGTATTGATAACGCCGGCCGTCGCCGGTGACCCCGACCGATTTGACCGGCATGAAGACGCTAAAGGCCTGGCTCACCTTGTCGTACAGTTCGTGTTTGCGCAGCTCCTCGATATAAATGGCATCGGCCAGGCGCAGCAGATCGGCGTATTCCTTTTTCACTTCACCGAGAATCCGTACCCCCAGTCCCGGCCCCGGGAACGGGTGGCGATAGACCATATCGAAAGGCAGCCCCAGCTCTACGCCGATCTTGCGTACCTCGTCTTTGAACAGTTCGCGCAGTGGCTCGCACAGCTTGAGCTTCATATTTTCAGGCAACCCGCCCACGTTGTGGTGCGACTTGATCAGATGTGCCTTGCCGGTTTTGGCGCCGGCCGATTCGATGACATCCGGATAGATGGTGCCCTGGGCCAGCCAGGTGGCATTGGTCAGCTTGCCCGCCTCATCATCGAACACGTCGATGAAGGTGTTGCCGATAATCTTGCGCTTCTCTTCCGGATCACTGACGCCCTGGAGTTTACCCAGGAACAGCTCCTCGGCATCCACGCGAATGACCCGAATCCCCATGTGCTCGGCAAAGGTGGCCATCACCTGCTCGCCTTCAAGATGCCGCAACAAGCCGTTATCGACAAAGACGCAGGTCAGCTGATCGCCGATGGCCTTGTGCAGCAACGCTGCCACCACCGAAGAATCCACGCCGCCGGAAAGTCCGAGTACCACTTCATCGTCTCCGATCTGATCGCGAATTTCATCGATACTCTGATCGATGATGTTCTCCGGCGTCCACAGACGGCGACAGCCGCAGATCTCGTGCACGAAGCGTTCGATGATCCGCTGGCCCTGGTTGGTATGGGTCACTTCGGGATGAAACTGCAGGCCATAAAAATGACGCTCGACATCGGCGATGCCGGCGATGGGCGCGCTCTCGGTGGAGGCCATCAGTTTGAAACCCGGCGGCAGTTCGATAACCCGATCACCGTGGCTCATCCAGACATCCAGCAGGCCGTAACCCTCGGGACTGGCGTGATCCTCGATATCCTTGAGCAGCGGCGTGTGCCCATGGGCACGCACCTGCGCATAGCCGTATTCATGCCGATCGCTGGTTTCCACCTTGCCGCCCAGCTGCATGGCCATGGTCTGCATGCCATAGCAGATGCCGAGTACCGGCACCCCCAGTTCGAAGATCAGCGGCCAGGCCAGCGGCGCATCCTCGGCGGTGGTGCTCTCCGGCCCGCCGGAGAGGATGAGGCCATTGGGCGCGAAGTCGCGAATCTCGGCTTCGGCCATGTCCCACGGATGCAGTTCGCAATAAACGCCGGTCTCGCGCACCCGGCGGGCAATCAACTGGCTGTACTGGGAACCGAAATCGAGGATCAAAACGCGATCCGAATGGATATCCTGGGGCATGGGCAAACTCTCAAAATGGGCCGGATGGGTAATAAAGCGGCGATGATCCCGGAAATTGCCTGAAATTTCAAGTATTTTTACTAAAATCAGTAACTTATGTATTAATCCTGCCTCTGGTGATAGCCCTGCGACACACTATATAATAGAGGGATGAAATATATAGGCGCCCATGTCAGTGCCGCCGGCGGCGTGCAGAACGCCCCGCTCAATGCGCAGGCCATCGGGGCGCGGGCCTTTGCCCTGTTCACCAAAAACCAGCGCCAGTGGCAGGCCAAACCCCTGACCCGCGAGGCGATCGACGCCTTTAAAGCCAATTTACACCAGGTCGGCATCGCCGCCGAACAGGTCCTGCCCCACGACAGTTACCTGATCAATCTCGGGCATCCGGAAAAAACCGCCCTGAAAAAATCGCGCGCCGCGTTTGTCGACGAGATGCAGCGCTGCGAGCAACTGGGGCTGTCGCTGCTGAATTTTCATCCCGGCTCGCATCTGAACAAGATCAGCGAACAACAGAGCCTGGCGATCGTGGCTGACTCCATCAACCAGGCGCTGGAACAGACCCGGGGCGTCACCGCCGTGATCGAAAACACGGCCGGCCAGGGCACCAATCTCGGTTACCGCTTCGAACATCTGGCCGAAATCATCGAACAGGTTGAAGATAAAACCCGGGTCGGAGTCTGCATCGATACCTGTCATACCTTTACCGCCGGTTATGACCTGCGCACGCCCGAAGCCTGTGAGGAAACCTTTGGCGAATTCGCTGAAATCGTCGGCTTTGACTATTTACGCGGCATGCACCTCAATGGTTCTAAACCCGATCTCGGCGATCGGGTCGACCGGCATGAATCACTGGAAAAAGGCAAACTGGGAGTGGCCGTATTTCAGTACATCATGCAGGATAACCGGTTCGAGAATATCCCCATGGTCCTGGAGACGCCCGATCCCGATAACTGGGCACACGAAATCAAGTTGCTGTACAGCTGGCAATGACAATCCTGTGTTGTCGTCCGCCTTACCTCTTTTCTGTTACCGGAAATAACGCAAAGAACGCCAAGACGCGGAGAACGCAAAGTGAAAATAATTTTGGATGTGGATAAAAGGCTCGATTGGACCCGCTGATGATTGAATACCTGCATGCAAGAAAATCAAGCTATTCACCGGCACAGGCCGCATGATCCACTCCATGCTCATATCGCCATTTCGCCGTAATCATATATTGATCCCTCCGCGTACTTTGCGTCTTTGCGCCCTCTGCGTTCCTTCCAGAGCCCCGAAAAGTGGTAATCCGCCGGGTTGATCGCAATAACCATCTCCAGGCGGGGTTGATTCGCCCCCTATGTGACCTGACATAATAGGTACACTTAAGGTTAAACGGATTTCAGTATGCCCTATTCAGAACAGACGATTACGTCCAAACGCCCCTGGTCGGAGAACATCTTTACCTTTACCACCACCCGCCCGGAAGGCTTTGAATTCAAAAATGGCGAGTTTGTGACCCTGGGCCTGCGCCCGGAAGGCAAGCTGATTCCCCGTGCCTATTCGATCGTCTCCACCAATGAGGACGACCAGCTGGAATTTCTGAGTATAGCGGTACCGGACGGCCCGCTGACCAGTCACCTGGCCGAAGCCGATACCGGCAGCCCCATCTGGATCAACACCAAAAGCACCGGCTCACTGACCCTGAATCACGTGCAGCCGGGACGGCATCTGTACATGCTGGCCACCGGCACCGGGCTGGCGCCGTTTATGTCACTGGTGCGCTCCAGCGAGGCGTTCGAACATTTCGAACGGGTCATCCTGGTCCACAGCGTGCGCCATACCCCGGCGCTGGCCTATCGGGATGAGCTGGAAGCCCGTCATGGCGACGAGTTTCTGTATGTCCCGACCGTCACCCGGGAAGAGTTTCCCAACCGGGCGCGCGGCGCGGATCTGTTCCGCTCCGGGGAACTCGCCGAGCAACTGGATCTGCCGGCCGCCGATCCGGAGCAGGATCGGGTCATGCTCTGCGGCAACCCGCAAATGAACAAGGACATGAGCGAACATCTGGAAGAAAACGGCTGGACCATGACCAATTACAAGGGCGTGGGTAATTTCACCGTGGAACAGGCGTTCGTGCTGCAACACTGAAGTTCAGACGTGGCTGATCGGCGAGCGTAACAACATATCGATGAACGCCTCCGCCACCGGATGATCCAGGCGCGAGCGATTGCGGGCAATCCACAGGGTTCGCTGAATCCTGAAACCGGTGACTTTCAGGTGATAGAGATCGCCGGCGGCCACCTTCTCCTTGACGGCGAAGCGCGGCAGAAAACTGACGTGCTTGCCCCGCCCCAGCATCTCGACAATGGTGTCGGTGGACCCCACCTCCAGCGCCACGTCCAGTTTCTCAATCCCGATGCCGGTTAACGCCTGATCCAGCTCTTCGCGGCTGGAGGCATGCTTTTCCCGCAACACATAAGGCAGTTCGGTCAGCTGCTCCACGGCCAGCCATTCACGCCCTGCCAGGGGATGACTGGCGCCGCAAACCAGCCATAACTCATCATCGGCCCATTTTTGCACCAGCACATCGGGATGATCCGGCGCGTTTTCCATCAGCGCCAGATCGGTCTGCCCGGTCACCAGGTGGGACTGGATGTCCCGGCCATAGGCCATGCGACTGTCGATCTTGTAATCGGGGTAGCGATCGGCAAACTGGAAAAGCAGATCCGGCAGCAGGTGCTCACCGATAGAGAAAGTCACTTCCAGACCCAGCGTACTTTGCCCCAGATACAGATTCTGTAACTCTTCATACAACGCACGCTGGCGATCCAGGGTCTGGACCGCCAGCAGATAGACTTTTTCTCCCGCGGGCGTGAGCCGCAGCCGGCCGCTAACCCGCTCCATCAGCCGGGTCCCGTAACTGGCTTCCAGGGCCCGCAGGCGCTTGGTTACCGCCGGCTGGCCGATATTCAGCGCCACAGCCGCCGCGGAGACGCCGCCCTGTTCGACAATCGCCCGCAGGGTCGCCCAACCATTGATATCAGGGAGTTCTTGATATTCCATACAGGAATATTTACATAAAGAATTTCATTAGTAAATACTGAAACACTGTCGCATAATGCGCGCCCTCGGTAAGCATATCTTACTAATTTCCTGTAGTTTTCTGTCAGCCGGTCAGTTCGCCGGCAACCAGACTGAACAGACTAACTCGAGGTGATATTCCACAGGGCAATATCAGTGGCCCGGGGGAACACCCGCAAGCATCCATGGAGTGCATCGATGACCAAACCTGCAGACAAACCGGCACCCAAACGCACCATGCTGTCGACGGCCACCCGTTACGCCATCCTGTATGGCGGCCTGAGCCTGGGACTCTACATTTTATTATTTGCATTCAATGATGAAATCCGCCACATGGCGGAGGCGACCAGCCGCGGCGACAAAACCCTGTTTTTTGTCCCCATCATCATCGCGCTGGTTTTCTCCCTGGTGCACGGCGCCTTTACCGGTTATTTCTGGGAAGCGCTCGGTCTCAAAGCCAAGAAAAAATAATCTTGAGAGGTTAATGTCGTGGAAGCTGTCAATTTTCTGGATCTCAATGCAACAACCGTCTTTTTGCTGTTCCTGGTCGGTTTTATCGGCGGCATGGTCAGCGGCTTCATCGGCTCCGGGGGCGCCTTCGTCCTGACCCCGGCCATGATGAGCCTGGGTGCCCCGGGGGTGATCGCCGTGGCCAGTAATATGGCGCACAAGTTCCCCAAGGCGCTGGTCGCCGCCATCAAGCGAAACAAGTATGGCCAGGTCGACATCAAGTTGGGACTCATCATGGGTATTTTTGCCGAGATCGGTGTCTTTGTCGGTAAGGAGTTCATGACCAATATTCGCACCAACTTTGGCGATACAGGCACTGATCTCTATGTCTCCGTGGTCTTTATTGTCGTGCTGGCGCTGGTCGGCGGTTACGTGTTGCGCGATGCGTTCCGTTGCAAACGCGAAGGTGGCGATGTGGAAGGTGCGGAACATATCACACCGCGTCTGGCCAAATGGGTACAATCGGTCAATATTCCCGGCACCATGATGAGCTTCCACTCCATCGGTGGCAAACGAGTCTCGGTCCTGTTCATTGCCCCGCTGGGCTTTGCCACCGGCTTGCTGGCTGCCTCGATTGCAGTCGGGGGTTTCATCGGCGTTCCTGCCATGATGTATGTTCTGGGCGTCCCGGCGCTAATGGCCTCGGCGACCGAACTGGTTGTCGCATTCGTCATGGGCATGGGCGGCAGCCTGTTCTATGCCTGGGAAGGTTTCGTGGATATTCGCCTGGCGATGATCATTCTGGCGGGCTCGCTGTTCGGCGTGCAGATCGGCGCCATCGGCACCACTTACGTCCGCGACTACACGGTCAAGATGATCATGGGCATGATCATGATCATCGTGCTATTCAGCCGCCTGTTCGAGATGCCGGTTTACCTGTCTGATCTGGATCTCATCAGCACTATTTCCGAGGGGACCAGCGCGCTACTGAGCAACATCAGCTTTGGCACTCTGGCGCTGGCATTATTGAGTGGCGCGTTTGCAATCCTTGCTGCACTGCTCAAGGGTATCAAACAACATAAGAAACAGCAGGCGGATGCGGAATACGCCGCGTCGGTGGCAGAATCATAAGTCGATTCGCAATGTCACTGAAAGCCCGGCCTGTGTGCCGGGCTTTTTTGTGCTATTAGTTTCAGAGCGGCAATGACATCGCGAACAGCAGGAAACCGCCCTTTTCAAGATTCGACGGATTCATCAAGGTTACGAATCAATTTCTGCAGTTCATTCAACGCCACGTTGAGCAAGGCCAGATCCACACGGGCCGATTTGAATTCCACAAAACGTCGACTGTAGCGCTCCAGCACCAATTTATGAGTCTCCCGCCAGTTTTCCAGCAGTCGTTTCGCATCGGTACTATTTGTCACATCAGAGTCCAAAACGCTGGCGGTCAACAGGCGCTGCAGGCGATACAGCTCATCGCGCAGGGCAGAGCGCGCCAGACGCGTCCAGTGCTCTTTACGCGATAATTGATCGATCTGATCCCGTAACCAGTGTAGTTCCAGTCCCGCGCCAACCCGATTGAATACCTGGGCAACAAATACCGGACTTTGCCCCGTTTGCAGGGTGACTTCAACCATATCCAGCGCCGGAAACAGGTAGGGCAGCCCCGCCATGCGCCAGGCAAAGGACTCGGGAACACCTTGATCCTGAAATTCCTGTGCCACGTTTGCCAGGACCTCGCTGTCGCTCTCAACAACCTGGCCCGGCAAGGCATCAATCAGGGAAGTCACACTGCCCATATACCTGTCGATGGTAGCGCCGATATCCAGCGGGCGCGGAACATTTTGCAATAACCATAACGTGGACTGATTGGCCAGACGCCGAATGGTGCTTAACATTTCCAGCTGCACAGAAGCCTCGACCTGGTTATCCAGTAAAGCAATCTGTCGCCACAAGCCGGGCAAATCAAAGACTTTTCGGGTGACCAGATAGGCACAGGCGATCTCGGGAATCGGGGCGCCGGTATGTTCATACAGACGAAACGCAAAAGCCATCCCCATCCGGTTAATCATGCTGTTGGAGATAAATGTGGCAATAATCTCCCGGCGCAACGGGTGATTGTTCATATGTTGCGGGTATTCCCGGGCAATCGCCTCGGGAAAATAAATCGGCAGTTCATTAACAAGATATGGTTCGTCAACCGCATCGGAAGTCAGTAACTCTTGATAAAGATCGATCTTGCTGAAAGCCTGCAACACCGCCAGCTCAGGCCGGCTCAAGCCCTGTTCAGTGCTGCGCCGTGCCGACAGATTTTCGTCATCAGGCAAATTCCAGGTCTGGCGTTGCAACAGTTCCTTGCGCTCCATTGCACGCATCAGCCGAATGTGCTCATCCAGCAATGTTGGTGCCAGGTACTCGCTGAGCGAAAGCGCCTCGCTCTGTTGATAATTATTAATCAGAACCAGCCGGGCCACATCTTCGGTCATACTGCTGAGAAGCTTGTTACGCTGTGGCTCGTCGAGCAGCCCCTCGCTCATGGCCTTGTTGAGCAGGATTTTAATATTGACCTCGTGGTCAGAACAGTCGACTCCGCCAGAGTTGTCAATAAAGTCGGTATTAAGACGCCCACCCTGCCGGGCAAATTCGATACGGGCACGTTGCGTCAGCCCCAGGTTACCGCCTTCTCCGACCACCTGACAGCGCAGCTCATCGGCATTGACTCGCAGGACATCATTAACCCGGTCATCCGCGTCATCATGAGTTTCATTACTGGCTTTGACAAATGTACCGATCCCTCCATTCCAGAGCAATTCGACCGGTGCTTTGAGGATTGCCGTAATCAGTTCGTTAGGCGTCAGTGATGTGACTTCCACTTGCAGCGCTTTTTTGACCGGGGCGGAGAGGGTAATGGATTTTGCCGAGCGTGAATAAACGCCTCCTCCTTTCGAGATAAGTGCCGGATCATAATCCGACCAGTTGGAGTGCGGCAGACCGAAAAGTCGCTCGCGTTCCCTGAAGCTGATCTCGGTGTCCGGTTCGGGATCCAGAAAAATTTCCTTGTGATTGAAAGCCGCTATCAACCGGATCTGGCGGGATAACAGCATGCCATTGCCAAAGACATCGCCCGCCATATCCCCGATTCCCGCAACGCTAAAGGCTTCCTGCTGAATATCCTTGCCGATTTCCCGAAAGTGGCGTTTGACCGACTCCCAGGCACCGCGTGCGGTAATACCCATTTTCTTGTGGTCGTAGCCGGTGGATCCGCCGGAAGCAAAAGCGTCATCCAGCCAGAAGTTGTACTCACGGGAAATGGCGTTGGCGGTATCCGAAAAAGACGCGGTTCCCTTGTCGGCCGCAACGACCAGATAGGGATCCGGGTCATCATGGCAGACCACCCGCGGCGGCGGGACCGGTTTGTCATCGACCAGATTGTCGGTCAGATCCAGCAAGCCTCGAATAAAGGTTTTGTAACAACTGATAACCCGCCGATTTACCTCCTCGCGATCGAGCTCACGCAAATTCTGTTTTACAATGAAACCGCCCTTGGCACCAACGGGAATGATGACAGCATTTTTCACCATCTGGGCTTTCATCAGACCAAACACTTCGGTACGGAAATCTTCCTGGCGATCGGACCAGCGAATACCACCGCGCGCGACCTTGCCCCCGCGCAGGTGAACTCCCTCGGTTTGCGGCGAATAGACAAATATCTCGAATTGCGGTTGCGGACTGGGCAGATCCGGAATTTTGTGCGGATCCAGTTTGAATGACAGGTAGGCCCGTGGCAGCTGCTGGTCCGTTGTCTGGAAATAATTGGTCCGCAACATGGCCTGAATCAAAACAAACAGACGACGTAATATACGGTCCGCATCGAGTGTTGGCACTTCATCCAGCGAGCGTTGAATCGCATCATTGATCCGCTCACTGCGCTCGGCAGCCTGTGTTTGAGCCTCGGGGTCGAACCGCACCAGGAACAGATCCACCAGCATCCGGGCAATCTGGGGATGCTCCACCAGCGCCTGTTCCATGTAGTTCTGGCTGAATGGAAAGCCGGTCTGTTTTAGATATTTGACACAGCTTCGAATTACGACAACTTCACGCCAGTCAAGCCGGGCACGCAATACCAGTGCGTTGAGGCCATCATTTTCAACCTCGCCATACCAGATCCGTATAAAGGCCTCCTGAAAGATGTCTCTGACCTGGTCAATATCCAGCATCCCGCCATCGGCATAGACCATGCCTACATCATGTAGCCAGACCATCTTGCGCCCGACCGGATACAGACGGTGCGGTCTTTCATCAATAACCTTGAGACCCATATTCTCGATAATCGGCAACAGCAAGGAAAGAGACAGTGGCTCTTCTTTGTGGAAAAGTTTGAAGCGTAATTTCTCGGGCGGCGCTTCGATCGGGTGATAAAGCGCCATTTCCAGATCCCGGCCATCATGCAAGGATTCGAGTTTCCTGACATCCAGCGCAGCGACTTCCGCGGGATAGTCCCCCTGATAGGACGGTGGAAATGTACTTTCATAGCATTGTAAATAATTATTGCCTTGCTCCTCGCCATATTCATGATTCAAAGCTTTGTGCAATTCATCCCGCCAGCTTTGTATAATGGATACAATCTGTTTTTCTATTTCCCGGATATCATATTCTGGCAACTTACCCGGCGGCAGATGCAATATAAGGTGCAGGCGAGCCAGAACCGACTCCGTAAGCCAGACACTGAAGTCCATTTCGGTCGCACTGAATACATCCTGCATAATCCTCTGTACCCGGAGGCGGATATCGGTGTTGAAACGATCGCGCGGCATATAGATGAGGCAGGAAACAAACCGGCCATACGCATCGGGCCTGACAATTACTCTGACACGTTGTCGTTCCTGCAACTGGAGAATCGTACGTGAAATGTCGAACAGTTCGTCATCAGTGCACTGAAACAGCTCGTCCCGCGGCAGGGTTTCGACAATATTCAACAAGGCTTTCTGTGAGTGACTATGAGGCCGAAGGCCGGAACGACGCATGACATTCTGTACCTTGCGCCGTAACATCGGGATATCCGTCGCCCGTCGAATATACGCTGCGGACGTATAAAGCCCCAGAAATCGCCACTCCCCTATCACCTTTCCCGCATTATCAAATCGTTTTATCCCGATATAGTCCAGATACCCGGGCCGGTGCACAGTGGCTCTTGAGTTGCTTTTGGTCAGTATCAATAAGGCAGGTTCATGGGCTTTTTGCTTGGCATGCGGATGTAGTTGGTCGAAGCTTCTGGAGTATTCATTTTCCGAACTCTGGCTCAAGATCCCCAGGCCGGAATCAGCAATAATTCGCAAAGAGTCTTTTCCCTTTGGTTGCTCGAGCGCATATTCACGATAGCCAATAAAGGTAAAATGGTCCTGATCCAGCCATTGTAAAAATGCAATATCTTCCTCAAGCTGCTCTTCATCCAGGGGTGGTGGTGTCTGCTTGATCTCCTCGACAATACTTCGTAGCCGTTGCCGCATAGGCTGCCAGTCCCGAACGCAGACCTTGATATCCTGGAGCACTCGCTCAATCTCGTCATGTAACTCCTGCAATATTTTCGGATCGCTTTGCCGGTCCACTTCGAAATACATACAGGCTTCATTCGAGGTCTCATCCCCGATTTCAGAGGCATCGAAGACCTGATTGATACGCCCTTCAGTATCCCGTTCGATACGCATTACAGGATGAACGATCAGGTGTACTGTCAGACCATAACGGTTCAGGGCCATCCGGATGGAATCAACCAGAAACGGCATATCCTGCTCGATGACTTCCACCACGGTATGAGTGGATTGCCAGCCATGCTCTTCGACATTCGGGTTCTGTACCCGGATCAGCGCCTCCTCGGGGCGGCGCTGTCGAGCCAGATTCCAGTGAGAAATTACCGCGCCATACAAATCATCCTGCTGGCGTTCAGCCAGATCTTCTGTGGCAATACCGGAGAAATACTGACGAATGAAACGCTCGACGTTGGCATGCTCCGGCCGGGGAAGCTTGTCGAGCGCTCGCTCAACCGCTCTTTCGACCAGATAATGAGAATCATTTTCCTGAAGCACGGACACTGACATAAGTTATTGTATTTACAAAAAATAGAAGAAAATCAATGTGATTTCCAGCTTCCTCTTCCGGCATATTGCCTGTTTGCAGCATAACATCACATACAACAAGTCCCAGCTTGAGTCCTGGCATGCCTGCTTGTCAAAAAGCTTGCCGACTCTGCCGCGAGTTCGAGACGGAGTTAGCATACTGTTATGTACTCTTTAACCAACCGGAACCGACAACCGTCGTCTCTGGCTATACACGGCCGGCCCCGAAAACCAAGGCGAGTGTCCCCCTGTTGTTATTAAGCTTAATTTTTGGCAAACAATTGCCGATATAATTGAGGTCACGCTACTCGCCACCGGCAAAGATACCGGCTACATGTAATGCTTTGTTTTTTATGAGAATTCAATGAACAAACCACAGGACAGGGAGCACCGCCCCGCGGATCGCAAACCCGGTATAGAGCTGCCGGGCTACCGGATCGAAAGTCTGCTCGGGCGGGGCGGCATGGCCGCGGTCTATCTGGCGATCCAGGAAAGCTTTGGTCGCGAGGTCGCCATCAAGATCCTGGAGCCGGGTCAGGCCGCCACGGAAAATTTCTCGGAACGTTTTCTACGCGAGGCGAAAATTGTCAGTCGCCTGTCACACCCCAACATAGTCACGGTCTACGATGTCGGTATCCATGCAGGTTATCACTATTACTCGATGGAATACGTGGAAGGGCCGAATCTCAAACAGGCTCTGCCCGAACTGAGCCTCGAGGAGAAGCTGCGTATCGTCAAGGAAGTTGCCCGGGCACTCGATTTTGCCGGCAACAAGGGTTACGTCCACCGGGATATCAAACCGGAAAATATTCTGATTCGCAAAATGGACGGTCATGTGGTGCTGACCGATTTTGGCATCGCACGAGGCGAGGATCTCACCCAGGGCATGACCCAGACCGGCCGGGCGATCGGAACCCCGCATTACATGAGTCCGGAACAGACCAAGGGCCTGAGAGTGGATCCCCGTTCGGATATCTACAGTCTGGGCGTGGTCCTGTATCTGCTATTGTCCGGCCGTATCCCCTACGATGCCGAATCGGCCATTGCCGTGGGCATCAAACATCTGTCCGCCCCTATACCGGCCCTGCCACCGCAAATGAAGATCTTTCAGGGCATCATCAACACCTGCCTGTCGAAAAGTCCCGAACATCGCTACCAGAGAGCCAGTGAATTGAGCGCGGCCCTGGAGGCCATTCCTCCCCAGGCCATCCGTGCGATCGATGCCAGAAGACCAGTTCCCGATCAGATTCAGCACGATGTGCATGCGGCCACAATGGCGGATAGCGACGCTGTCGCTTCCTCCCCTATGCCGGACAACGCCACCCCGACGATCTCATCAACACGAACGCCGGCATCTGGCACGACGACCCGCCAGCGCACTCCCCGCCGCCGGCGTGCCGGTGCGACACTAATTCTGCTGCTGATCGTCCTGCTAGGCGGGGCACTGGCCGGTATCTGGCAGCAACGGGCTGAATTCGTCCGTCTCTGGAATTACCTCGATTTGCCTGACGCCGATGAACTGCTCGCCACATTTACCGGCGAGCCGGTTGTCGACACCCCGCTCGAGGCAGTTCGTTCAGCTTCGCGGACAACCTCGTCTTCGAGCAGTGCTCCCGAACAGGGCGTGGATCCCGTGCAATATCTGTATCAACAGCTCGAAGCCGATCCCGCCAATGCGAGAATCCTTGCACAAACCTATCGCGCCCGCCTGCAGAATGAACCGCCGGATAGCGAAGCACGCCAGGGCCTGCAATTGATGCAGCAATGGTTCCAGGAACAGTTGCAAGGGGCGTTCGACCGCCATGACGTGCCACGAGCCCGGCAACTGATCGCTGCCATGCAACAGAGTTTTCCCCGCCTGAGCAGCACGCCGCGCTTTGCCCAGCTTCGCCGGCGGCTTGCACGCGCTGAACAGGCGCAGGATTACCTGGAGCAGGCCGAGCAATATGTGCAGCAACAGGCGCTGATTGCGCCCGATGGCGCCAATGCGCTGGCGGCCTATCGTTCCGCACTGGAACAGGTGCCCAACCATCCTCAAGCCCGACAGGGAATAAAGCGTCTGGTCGACCACTTCCACAATCAGGCTATTCAGCATAAAACCCGTGGCGAGTTTGACCCTGCACTGGCCAGAGTCGAGTCGGGCCTGAGTATCCGCCCGCAGGATCCTGAGCTGACAAAGCTACAGCAGGAATTACAGGCAATGATAGCAACCCGGGATCAGGTCAGCGCGTTGAACGCTCGCGCCGCGAACGCCTTTGCCGAAGGTAAACTGCTTCAACCTGCAAACGACAGTGCCTTTCATTACTATCAACAGGCCCTGGAACTGCTGCCGGATAATTCTGAAGCCCGCCAGGGCCTGCTTAAAATCCAGCAACAAAAGTTGCTCAAGGTACAATTCGAAATCCGTGAGAAAAACTTCGAGCAGGCCGAGACCCTGCTCAATGATCTGGAAGGCTGGTTCGGCAAGACCGAATCGATCAACCGCTCCTGGGAAACCCTGTTCAGTGCGATCGAGAAATCCTTGCCCCGAATCAGCGGACTGACCTATGGCGATCTTGAGATCGCCTCCCTCGATATCAGTCGACCTGACGTTCTTCGGCCAATTCGTAATCTTTTTTTCGGATTTGCATATGAAAACTTGCCGGCTGAGCAGAACCAGGTTGAAACCTACCTGATGGATTCGACCGGCAGAATCCCGATGGCGCACAAAACCCTGACGCTCGAGCGCCAGGAAGGCGAGTATTTCGATAACCTGTTGTTACCGATTAACGAAATGCAGGACGGTCGCTACAGACTGGTGCTGCGCCTGAACGACAAGACCCTGCACCAGTCGTCGCTGTATATCGATATTCAGTGAGTATGTTCTGCGGAGTAACCGCCATGGCAGGGAACATCACCTGCCGTGGCGAACCGGATTAAACCCGGTAGTTGGGCGATTCCTTGGTGATCTGCACGTCGTGGACGTGACTTTCACGCATCCCGGCACCGGTCACGCGCACGAACTCGGGACGGGTCCGCATCTCGTCGATGCTGCGGCAACCGGTATAGCCCATGCTGGCACGAATCCCGCCCAGCAGCTGGTGGATGACCGGACTCAACGGGCCCTTGAACGGCACCCGGCCCTCGATCCCTTCGGGCACGAGCTTGTCGGCTTCGCCACCTTCCTGGAAATAGCGATCCGAGGAGCCGTGCCGGGCCCCCATGGCGCCGATGGAGCCCATGCCGCGATAGGATTTATAGGACCGTCCCTGGAACAGCTCCACATCACCCGGCGATTCCTCGGTCCCGGCGAACATGGAGCCAAGCATCACGCAGTAGGATCCGGCCACCAGCGCTTTGGCGACATCCCCCGAATAGCGGATCCCGCCATCGGCAATCAAGGGGACACCGGTGCCGTCCAGTGCCTCGGCCACGTTGGCCACCGCGGTAACCTGCGGAACGCCCACGCCGGCCACGATGCGGGTGGTACAGATGGAGCCCGGACCGATACCGACCTTGACCCCGTCGGCACCGGCATCCACCAGGGCCCGGGCCGCCGCGCCGGTGGCAATATTGCCACCGATCACCTGCACACCGGGAAAGTGCTTTTTCACCCAGGCCACCCGATCCAGTACCCCCTGGGAATGGCCGTGGGCCGTGTCCACCACGACCACGTCCACTCCGGCCTCGACCAGGGCCTCGACCCGCTCCTCGGTACCGGCGCCGACGCCGACGGCCGCCCCGACCCGCAGTTGCCCGTATTCATCCTTACAGGCATTGGGGTATTCGCTGGCTTTCTGGATATCCTTGACGGTAATCAGGCCGCGCAGCTCAAAATCGTTATTCACCACCAGCACCTTCTCAATGCGGTGCGCGTGCAGCAAATTGAGGATCTCCTCCCGGGCGGCGCCTTCTTTGACCGTCACCAGCTCGTTTTTGGGGGTCATGATGCGGGACACCGGCTGCTCGTAATGGGTCTCGAAGCGCAGATCCCGGCTGGTGACAATCCCCACCAGCTCACCGCCTTCGACCACCGGCACCCCGGAGATATTCTGTGCCCGGGTCAGTGCCAGCACATCGTGGATGGTGGTGTCAGGCGTGACCGTGGTCGGATCCTTGATCACCCCGCTCTCGAATTTTTTCACCAGCCGGACATGTTCCGCCTGGGCCCGGTAATCCATATTCTTGTGGACGATGCCGATACCGCCTTCCTGGGCCATGGCGATGGCCAGCCGGGCCTCGGTTACGGTATCCATGGCCGCCGCCACCAGGGGGATATTCAGCTCGATCTCCCGCGTCAGGCGGGTCGCCAGGGAGACCTCCTTGGGCAGAACATCGGAGTGGGCGGGCAGCAGCAGGACATCATCAAAGGTGAGAGCTTCTTGGGCAATTCGCAGCATTGTGGGGTCCCGGTTGAGGTAAATCGCCGAATTATAAAGACTTTTGCCGGACCGGTAAATCGGGCCGGTAACTGATTTTAGCAAAAATCAGCGGTTGCCATCTCGATTCTGACGCCGCATAATGGCTTGCAAGTATGGCGTGGTGGCTACATGTCGCTCCGGCCAACATTAATAACAATGAAGGTCCGCAAAAGGGCCGGTTAATAACAAACCCCCATAAACTCAAAACAAGTGATTCCATCGGAGGAGCCCATGAAAAAGATTGCAATTCTGGCGATGACTGCAGCCCTGTCCCTGGCCGCGTGTGCCACCGGCCCGAGCATGACCCAGCAGGATGCCAACAGTGCCATCAGTGCCGCCAAATCCGAACTGAAGAAGGCTGCCAGCATCAACTACGCCTGGCGTGATACCGGCAAGATGATCAAGGCTGCCGAAAAAGCCGCCAAAGAAGGCGAATATGGCAAGGCCGTCAGCCTGGCCAACGAAGCTCGCAAGCAGAGCGAAATAGCCCAGGTCCAGCAGGCTGAAGAAGAAGGCGCCGGTCCGCGCTTCTGAAACACGGCTCAGGCTGTGTTAAAAAAGGCCGGGTTCGCCCGGCCTTTTTTATTGCCTGCCATAAACCGCTCCGGTGCGGTATGCTCCTGCTATGGCTGAACTGACGTCCCCGCAACGCGATATCTACAGCGTCTCGCGACTCAACCGCGAGATTCGCACCCTGCTGGAGACCGGCTTCCCGGCAATCTGGCTGGAGGGCGAGCTTTCCAACCTGGCCCGGCCGGCCTCCGGCCATCTCTATTTCTCCCTCAAGGACGAAGCGGCCCAGGTGCGCTGCGCCATGTTCCGCAATCGCAACCTGCTGCTCAAATTCCGCCCGGAAAACGGCCTGCAGGTCATGGTCCGCGCCCGGGTCAGCCTGTACGAGGCGCGCGGCGACTATCAGCTGATCGTCGAACACATGGAAGAAGCCGGCGACGGCGCGCTGCGCCGGGCGTTTGATGAGCTCAAGGTCAAACTGGAAGCGGCCGGGCTGTTTGCCGCCGAACACAAGCAGCCCCTGCCCCGCTTCCCGCAGCGCATCGGGGTGATTACCTCCCCCAGCGGGGCAGCCGTGCGCGATATTGTCACCACCCTGCGGCGGCGTTTCCCCGGCCTGCCGGTGGTGATCTACCCGGTACCGGTCCAGGGCGAGAACGCCGCCCCGGCCATTGTCGCCGCCCTGCGCAACGCCGCCCGCCGCGCCGAGTGCGATGTGCTGATCCTGGCCCGCGGCGGTGGCTCGCTGGAGGATTTGTGGCCCTTCAACGAAGAAGCCGTGGCCCGCGCAATCTACGACTGCCCGATACCGGTGGTCAGCGGCGTCGGCCATGAGGTGGATATCACCATTGCCGACTTCGCCGCCGATGTCCGCGCCCCGACGCCCACGGCCGCGGCGGAACTGGTCAGTCCCAGCCAGTACGAATGGCAACAGAGCTTCGCCCAGCTGGCCAATCGCCTGGCCCGGCAGATGCAGCAACAACTGCGCCACCGGGAACAACGGCTGGACTGGCTCGCCCGGCGCCTGCCTCACCCGCGGCGCTATCTGCAATCGATTGCCCAGCGACTGGATGAGCTGGAGATTCGCCGCACCCGGGCCCTGCGCTATCAGTTGCAACAACGTCAGTCACAACTGAGCACCCTGCGCGAACGGTTGCAACAGCACAATCCACGCCATGCCCTGCAGCGGCACGATGCCCAGTGCCGGCAACTCGCCACCCGCCTGCAACATGCTATGCAACGACAGTTACAGGATGCGAACCAGCACCTGCAGTATCTGGCGCGCTCACTGGAAACCGTCAGTCCGCTTGCCACCCTGAGTCGTGGATATGCTATTGTCACCACAGAAGCCGAAGATAAAGTGATTACCGATGTTAACCAGATCACGTTGCAAGGCCGGATCCGTGGCCGGCTGCACCGGGGTCGTTTTACCGCTGTTGTCGATGGGATCGAAGATGAAAAAAGCTAGTCCGGGCCTGCTTGCCCTATTTGTTGCTGTTCTGTTGTATACCACCAGTGTTAGCGCTGCCATGTTTCCCCGCCACCAGGCGATTCCCGGTGGCGTGGCTGTCGTGCCACTGGGCAATCTGGCAGAGCCGAAACCGGCGGTCACGTACCTCAAAAAACAGGTCATGGTGCGTGCCAATAATCAGCGCTGGGAAGCCGTGGTGGGAATCCCCCTCTCCGCCAAAGCCGGTATTCACCGTATCAAAGTGGATAACGGTCAGCGCGAATTCAACCAGGAATTTCGTGTAGTGGACAAGGACTACGAGACCACGCATATCACGATCACCAACCAGCGCATGGTCTCGCCCACCAAAAAAGACATCGAGCGCCATTACCGGGAAAAGAAACAGATCGTTGCCGCCATCCATAGCTGGAGCGAACGGGAGCATGTTGACGCGGCGTTCATTACCCCGGTCGAAGGCCGCTTCAGCAGCCCCTTCGGTCTCAAGCGCATATACAACAATCAGGATCGTATTCGCCGCCATACCGGCCTGGATATCGCCGCCCCGGTCGGCACGCCCATACTCGCCCCGGCCAGCGGGACCGTGATCCGCACAGGCGATTACTTTTTTACCGGGAACACCGTCTTCATCGATCACGGTCGCGGGCTGGTCACCATGTATTGCCACCTGAACAAGATCGATGTCGAGGAAGGCCAGCACATCAACCAGAGTCAACAACTGGGCGAAGTCGGCATGACCGGCCGGGTCAGCGGCCCCCATCTGCACTGGGCCGTTTTTCTCAACCAGTTCAAGGTCGACCCCAAACTCTTCATGAGCCAGCTGGAAGAGTAAACTAGCGTTTCGAATATCAATACAGGCAAGCGGAACAGCAGCATCTTCCATGGGGGAGGGGCGAGGAGCGCGAGTAACAAGGCAGATCAAACCCCAGGCATTCCCATCGATTGCAGTAGTCCTGCGCCACGATAAGCTTCGTCACCGCAATACGATCCAGAGTAGGCCGGACATAGCGCAGCGGTGTCCGGCAACCCGGAAGATGCCCGATACCGCTGCGCTATATCGGGCCTACAGACTGAGTAAACGCAGCGATAAGCTTTGTCGCCCACGACAGCTTCTATCGCCGAGAGGCTCCTGCCAGCGATCAGCTCAAGGTATTTAAGAGCAGGCCGGACATAGCACAGCGGTGTCCGGCAACCCGAAAGATGCCCGATGCCGCTGCGCTATATCGGGCCTACCGACTCCTGCCAGAGATCAGATCAAGCTTATTTAAGAGTAGGCCGGACATAGCGCAGCGGTGTCCGGCAACCCGGAAGATGCCCGATACCGCTGCGCTATATCGGGCCTACAGGTTAGTGATCTGATATAACTCTTTCGGGATTACGTTCAGACAAACTCTCCCACAAATGATTTGCCTCGCTGGTAGTCCTCCAGGCGTCGTCCGTGATTGCGGCGACGTTCGATGCCGCCGGTCAGCTGACGGTAGTCGGTCCGGGTGCTCTGACGCCGATCCCGATTCTGGCGACGCTCGCGACGGGGCCGGCTGACCGGTTCCGGGCCTGTCACCTCGATGGACTGGCTCTGGGTCTTGCCCAGTCGCGCCAGGATACGCGGCAGTGGAAACTGCTCGAGATATTCCGTGGGCAGATCCAGCAGGCGGGACTTGAACTCGTCAGGCGCGAACAGCATGGGAATAATATTATTATAGTAACTGGCCTGCGAGGTCATTTTCAGCACATCCCCCGCCTGCGCCAGATAGCCCAGCTGTTTCAACACCCGAACAAGTTCCTCGAACACCTCCTCCAGATTAACACCGTATTTTTGCCTCACCGTCTGGAGCGAGACTTCGGTAAAACGTAGTTTACTGGTGACTTCACGCGCCATTTCCATCTCCGGCGACAACGCATCAACACTGACAATCGGCGGCTTGCCTTCATCCAGCAGCTGATAATAGGATTTTAAGGTCATGGCATTTTGATAGGGTTTGCGCGGCGCATAACCCTGGGACGAGATGCCCAGGGCCAGCAAGGTCAGATTATCCCAGCGACGTAACTGATGCACATAGGACGCCGCCTCGGGCCTGACAAAGATATTCTGCAATACCGCCCGATAACCCTGACTGCCCAGATAATCGCTGGCTTGCGAAAACAGTTCAATCTTGCGTTGATACTGCTTGTCCTCGGGCGGTCCTTCGCCGGCATGCGTCTGACAGCGCTGGCGATCCAGGGCATAAATAGAAAGACTGGGAATATCCAGTTCGACAAAGGTCTCCAGTGTATTGCGCAACGCATGGTCTGATTCGCCATCGAAACCGTACATGGTATCCACATTAATGTTGCAGATAACCCGTCGCGCATAGGTCAGCTCTTCGATGGCCTCACTGACCGAGTAATGCCGGTTCATCCCGGCCAGCAGCGCTTCGTCCAGAGTCTGGATACCATAACTCAGACGATTGACCCCAAGGTCCCTGAGCAGATCCACTTTGTCGGGCGACAAGGTCCCCGGCGCGGCCTCGATACTGAACTCCGCTTCCGGCGCAAGATCAAAACACTGTCGAATCCCCTCGATCAGACGGATCAGCAGGTAATCATCCAGGTAGGTCGGTGTGCCACCCCCCAGATAAACCGATTCACAGATCTGCCCATCCATATACGGGGCATACAACTGCATTTCGCGTAGCAGATAATCGACATATCGGACCGATTGTTCGATCCCCTTGCCGGGAAACACGGTGTAATAACAAAAGTTACACAATGTTTTGCAAAACGGGGTATGCAAATAAAGACTGTAACGCCCCGGGATAACCGAGGGTTCAGACAGCAGCTGCGCCACCGATCCCGGCTGCGAGGCCGGTGGCAGAATCGGCGGCGGGAAAGTCCAGTCAAAGCAGGGATAAAAATCATTTTGCACCTGCAACAACGCCGGCAGACGGGTTTCAAGATCATGCATCTCCGTCAGCGAGCCGGGAGTCAAATCACCAGATACCACCTGTGGCGTGCGGGTCAGTCGGGATTGCTTGTTGAAATCGGGGCGAAAACGTTTCATGGCCACCTCCCTGTATTGTGTCGTATTGTCCGATGCCTTTCGTCCAATTAAACTAGCCAACTCGAAATGCCGTGTCCGTCAACCTCGTCACGTTTTGATGTCTTCAGAAAAGTTGTCTGCAAAAAATCATACGATTCCCGGCTGGGTCAACTGGATCGCTCAGGATGCCAATGGCAACTGGTGGGGTTACAGTGTCGAGCCCCTCCAACATGACCGGGGCTGGTATGAAAACGAAGTCGGCCGTTGCCAGTTGCTGGCGGTGGACCAGCCCAATTCGAACTGGCAGGACACATTAGAGCACGTGCCGCATCGGGCACTTGCTGACACCACGGATTAACGAATAACCGGGGAATGAATCGAAGACACGGCTGGCTTGCAACAATCAAAAGTGGCAAGCTGCGAGTTTGTCGTGAGAATCAACTAACTCGCAGCCAGATCAGAATATAAAAGGTGTTACGTTTCGGGAGATCAGTAAGGTATCAGCGCTGATAATGCAACTTGATATTGCCCCGTCGGCAATAGAGGTTGCTCCGATCCGAAGTCTGGCAACGGGCCGTCAATGACGGTTCCTGCCAGCCCTGCTCCAGTTTCAGGCCATGCGGATCGGCCTGCATGCCGCGTGAGTCCGCCTGATCCAGCTTGATTGCATTGTAATTATATTTGACCTGGAAACTGCCGTCGGTGTTGAAGTCGGTTAATGTTGCCTTGGTGGTGTAGGTCACGCGCATCCCGTTAATGACCCGCTGTTTTTCGCTGGAGAAACAGACGACTTCGGCATCCGAGGCACTCAGACAGTGGGTGCTGGCCGAGGGTAAAAAGTCGGCCGGCTGGGCATCCTGCTGCCATTGGTTGTTTAACACCAGTTCGGCAAGATTGGGGATATTGACGCGCCGGGTTGTTGCCGGTTTGCTGGAGGCGGCAGCCGCCTGTTTTTGCTGCGCGGCTCTGGCTTTGGCTCTGGCCCTGGCCTGTTGTTCGCGCAATGCGGCTTCCCGGGCACGAGCTGCCGCGGCCGCCTGTTTGCGTTTTTGTTCTTCGGCACGACGCTGTTTTTCGGCCTGCTCCTGCTGCCGCCGCTCTTCTTTCATGGCGGCAATCCGGCGTTTCATGACCGCCTCGCTGCGGGCAAAGGCCGCCTTGTTCAGGCGCTCCTCGGCCAGGGTGCTGCCGTTTTCCGCGGCCTGCTTGTACCATTCCATGGCCTGTTTGAGATCCTCTTCCACCCCCATGCCGTTTTCGTACAGCACACCGAGTTTATACTGGGCGGCACCGTGCTGCTGGGCCGCGGCCTTGCGATACCACTCGAAAGCCTTGCCCATGTCTTCCTGCGTGCCCCGGCCTTCTTCATAGGCATTGGCCACATAATACTGGGCATCGGCATCGCCCCGCTCGGCCAGAATCCTATCCAGTTTGAACTGACCCGCATCCGCCATCAGCGGTGCGGAAAACCCGATACCCGCCAGGGCAGCTACCAGAATCAGAACCTTGTAAAAATAATTTGTCATTGTCTTCTGCCTGCTGTGCGTACGACTTATTTACAGATTGACATCACCCGGGCAGCCGGCCCCTTGCAGGGATCCGACTTGAAACGCTCATCATTGGACTCGGCCTGTTCAGGCTGTTTTTTTGTCGACGCGGATTTTTCAGCGGCTTTAGCCTTTGCCTCCGCTTCGGCCCGGGCTTTTTCCCGCCGGGCCTGTTCCCGGGCCTTGCGCCGGGCTTCAGCCTCTGCTTTTTGACGCGCAACCTCTTTGGCCCGGGCCTCGGCTTCACGCCGCGCCTTTGCCTCGGCTTCGCGGCGAGCCTGCTCCTCGGCCCGCTGCTTGGCCTGCGCTTCCTGACGGGCTTTTTGCCGGGCCGCTTCCCGGGCTTGACGCGCCTCTTGTGCCTTGCGTTCGGCCTCGGCGCGACGTTTGGCCTCCGCGGCGCGACGCCGGGCTTCACGTGCTCGATCGGCCTCTTCGCTGGCGGCCTGGCTTTGCGCCTGTTGCGCGCGCTTCACCCGCGCGATAGCCGCCTGGGCATCGCCATGCCCGGCTTCCCGGGCCTTTTGATACATTTCGAGCGCCTTGTCGTAACTCTGCTCGGTGCCCTGGCCCTGTTCATACATTTCGCCCAGCTTCATCATGGCGCCGGCACTGCCGTTGTTGGCCATCTTTTGCTGAAACGAAAACAGGCTTTTCAGCGGATCGTCCTGCGCTACGGCAACACCAGCGAGTACAAAGCCCAGCAAGATAATTAAAAGAGACTTTTTCATTCTCGAATGATTTCGCCAGTCGGTTAATTAACCAGTTGAAAGAAAGTATCGGCCCTCCACGGAGGGCCGACCAAACGTTGATCAGGGAATGATCAGTACCACGTTGACGCTCTTGTCGAGGTACTTGCCCTCGATATACCCAATGGCGCCCGGATTCCGGGCCACCCAGTTTTTCACGGCCTCATCACCGGCGATAACCCGGGGCGGTTTGCCCTTGCCGGTGAACTTGAGTCTGGACCAGTGGCGATTCACCTCGCTGGCCGACTTTCTGACCACCGCCTTGTAGAACTTCTCGCGGACCGGGCTGTTGCTAGACTGATCCACCGGTTTGGCGGACACCCCGTTGGGATAGCTTTTGCTATTACCCATATAGATATCGGCGACCTGTTCCCGGGAGACCCCGATTTCCTTGACGCCGGGATGGGTGATGACCGCAATCTCCGCCTGGACGGTCTGAATACCGGCCAGTAACAGCACCATGACCGCCGTCTTGCTAACGACATTCTGAAACTTACGCATTGGACTCTCTCTTAAAAAATCGTATCGAAGGTAACGGTATAAATATTGCCGTCTTCCACGGTGCCTTTATTGAACAGGCCGTAGGTTCTACCGGACGAGTTCGCTTGCGGCTCCGAGTTCATGATTTCAAATTTGATCGCGGAAGCGTCACCGATTTCGGTGCGCAGCCCCAGGGCCATCGACTCCTGGACCTGGGCGACCGACGATTTGAAATCCCCTTCGTCGATTTTGGCGTAAGTGACATAAGGCAGGAAGCGATCCACCCGGTACCCCAGGGTGAGATAATAGGCTTCCTGATCGGGAAAGGCGGACTGCATTGCTTGGCTGTCCTGGGTGTCGCGCACGATGTATTCGCTGTAGGCGACCATGTCGTTCCAGTCGATGGTAAAGCCGACCGAACCGAAAGAACCAGGCGCCTCGTTCAAGCCGAAATCCGAAGCATTTACATCGGTTTCGTAATACCCCAGGCGGAACGTGCCGATGTCGCCGGAGACCGAGGCATTGATCCCGCGCGAATTCGGGGTTTCGAATTCAACCGGGTCACCCGCGTTAAAGGATCCCGGACCAGTCCAGGTGTCTGCTACTTCCGGCAAGACTCGTGCCCCGTGGGTGCCGTTACCGGCATAGACTTCGAACAGGAAGCGCAGATCGCCCACGTTTTTCTGCCAGATCAGATCCAGCCCGCTCAACGCCTCGATGGGGTTGGTGCTGTAGACTTCCAGCGGTGGACGCACCCAGGGATAGGCGTAACCGACATCCTTGTAGTCGGAGATCATGTAGAACGGGCCCTTGTATTTGCCCATTCGCAATTCCAGCTCGTCATTGAAATGGTAGGAGGCGTAGGCCCACTGGGTGTCGATATCGTAGTTATCGGCGCCGCCCTGGGCGTGCAGCACCACGGTCATATCGACTTTCTCGGAGACCGCCGCGGAAAACTGCAGACCGATATCGTTATCTTCGGTATCGAACCGGGCGGTATCGTCCGCCAGTTCAAAATAATAGGGAACCGAAGCGCCGGAGGCATCTTCGCTGTCGCTATAGGTGCCGGCGAAGGAGGCATAGCCGCTGACGGTGACTTCCACCGCCTGAACCGGCAGTGACGCGCACACCAGCAACCCGCCCGCCAGGGCAAGAATATGCTTGTTCATTGTTGTTCTCCCAATGTGTGAGTTCGGGTCGGATCGTCAATCAGGCAAGTGCACGATCCGTCGAACAGAAATACCCAATGGTATTATCCAAACGGCGTTCATTCTAGCGAAACGCTGGTTAGAGTTAAACCAGAGTGTAACAGTTATGTAACAAAAGAAACCCGAATATCTGCCGAAATATCACCGGGTTAGGGTTTTCCCCAGGTTATAACATTGCCCGCAACAGGGTTACTTGCCCCGTTTGGCCACGAAGCGACGCAGGCGCTGGCGCTTGTGGACCTGGCGCGCGGTGAGTTTGTTTTTCTTGCCGGCGAAAGGATTGTCGCCGCTGCGAAATTCCACCTGCACCGGTGTCCCTTCCAGGTTCAAATGTTTCTGAAAGCCGTTGATCAGATAACGCCGGTAGCTGTCCGGCACGGCGGCGGTCTGGTTACCGTGGATCACGATCACCGGCGGGTTCTGCCCACCCTGATGGGCAAACCGCAGCTTGATGCGGCGACCGCGCACCAGCGGGGGTGGATGGGCCTCGACCAGATCGTGTAACAGCCGGGTCAGGGCCGCCGTAGAAAGCGTCCGGGTCGCCGATTCATAGGCGGTAATGATCGACTCAAACAGGTGCCCGACATTGGTGCCGTGCAGGGCCGAGATGAAATGCACTTCGGCAAAACCGAGAAACGGGAGTTTGGCCTCCAGTTCGCGCCGGATCCAGTCGCGCTGCTCCTGCTGCAGGCCGTCCCATTTGTTGACCGCCAGCACCAGCGCCCGGCCGGACTCCAGCACAAAACCGAGCAGACTGGCGTCCTGTTCGCTGATGCCCTGGTGGGCATCGAGCAGCATCAACACCACATGCGCATCCTTGATGGCCTGCAGGGTCTTGATCACACTGAACTTTTCCACCGTTTCTCTGACCCGGCTGCGGCGCCGCACCCCGGCGGTATCGATCAGCACATAGGCCTGACCGTCGCGCTCGAAGGGCAGATAGAGACTGTCCCGGGTGGTGCCCGGCATGTCATAGGCCAGCACCCGTTCCTCGCCGAGGATGCGGTTGACCAGGGTCGACTTGCCCACATTGGGCCGGCCGATGATCGCCACCTTGATGCCGGCCGGTTCCGCCTCCGACGCCGTTTCGGTTTCGGGCAGACTCTCCAGCACGGCGCTGATTAGCGGCTTGACCCCGCGCCCCTGGCTGGCGGCGATCGCATGGGGCGGCCCCAGTCCCAGGGCGTGGAACTCGGCGTTGACCAGATCGGCATCGCGACCGTCGGCCTTGTTGACCACCAGATAAACCGGCTTGCCCGTTTGACGCAGACGCTCGGCGATCTGTTGATCGTCCGGCATCAGCCCGGCATGGGCATCGACCAGAAACAGCACCACATCGGCCTGCTCCACCGCCAGCCAGGCCTGGCTGGCCATCAGACTGTCGAGGGTCTCATCCTCGCCGCTGAGACCGCCGGTATCCACCACGATATAGGGCCTGTCGCCCAGTTTGCCGTCACCGAACTGGCGATCCCGGGTCAGGCCCGGTTGATCGGCGACCAGCGCATCGCGCGAACGGGTCAGGCGATTGAACAGGGTGGACTTGCCGACATTGGGACGACCGACGAGAGCGATGACCGGTTGCATGGACGTTCCTGAATCAGATGGCTGGCAAGTTGAAACGCGACACGGTTATTCGGCCCGCCCGAAGGCAGCCAGATAACCCTTGCGATCCACCGTGATGACCCGCTCGCCGGCCACCAGCGGCCGGGTCAACACGTTGTTCTCCTTGCGAAATACCGGATCGTAGCCGTCATATTCATCGGTCAGCAGATAGAACCCGGCATTGATGCGGGCGCGCCCGGCCAGTTCCCCGCTTTCGCGCAGCAACCAGTGCAGATAGCCGTCATAATCGGCCACCACCAGATAGGGCCCATCCAGTTGCGGGCGCGTGACACTGCGCCGCAACAATTTGTCCTGGCGCCACAGGGAGGCCCCGTTACGCCGGTTCAGCGCCAGCACCTGGCCCTCGCTGTCACTGAGGTAGATCCGGTAATCATCCACCGTCATGCCGGTATAGGAAGACATGTCCCGGGCCCAGATAATGCGCCCCGAACTGATGTCGACCGCCGCCAGCCGACCCTGATAGGTCACGGCATACACCACGTCGTCGACCACCACCGGATCGGCATCGATATCGATCATCCGCTCCAGTTCGGTCTTGCCCGAGGGATAGCTGATCGCCGTCTCCCAGAATACCGAACCGTTGCTCAACACCAGGGCGCTGAGGCGGCCATTGTCGGAGCCGGCAATCACCAGGTCATTGGCAATCACCGGTGCGCTGTTGCCCCGCAGGGTCAGCGCCGGCACGCTGCGATCGTAAACCCAGCGGCGCGCACCACTGTCGGCCTCCAGGGCGAACAACTTGCCGTCGTTGGTGCGTGCCACCAGCGTCCCGTCGGCCACCGCCGGGCGGGCGATCACTTCACTGGAGACCTCGGCGCGCCAGAGGATCTCGCCATCGTCGGCGGATAGTGCGACCACCTCGCCCTGGCGGGTCCCGAAATAGAGACGGCCGTTGTAATACACGGCACCGGTGGCCAGCTCCAGACCGGTCCGGCGTTCCCACTGGAGCTTGCCGGTAGCCAGCTCGAAGGCTTTGACATAGCCCTGATAGTCGGCCGCGTAGCCTGTTTGCTCATGGTGGCGAACCGGCAAATGCAGATATTGCTCCCCCACCCCGCGACCGGCCTGACCCGACCAGAGGCTCTCGATACGCACGTCGGGGTCGGCAAGCGGCTCCAGCTCGCGCGGCGGCTTGAGATTGGCGGAACTGCACGCGCTCAATACCAGCGCGGCACCGGTGATCAGCAGCAATGCTCTCACGGCTGCACCTCATTGTTCTGAATCTGGTCCTGGATCGTGTCCGGGGCCGTGCTGTCGGGGGACAGCTCGGCCAGTTTCATCTCCAGCAGCTGACGGCGCAGCGGCTGGCTGACCTGCTGAAGCGCAGTTTGATAGTGGCTACGCGCTGCCTCCGGCTGCGAGCGAGCGACTTCGATATCGCCCTGGATTTCGGCGTAGATCGACGCGTAGCCCCCTTCGTCGACACCTTCGAGCAGTTTGGCGGCCTGCTCGGGCTGCTCCTGTGCAATCAGCAGGCGGGCCAGCCGCTGGCGGGCCAGATGCGTGTATTCATCGCTCTTGCTGTTCTCCAGCGCCCAGCGCAAATGGCGTTCGGCACTGTCCGCCTCACCGGCTTCCAGTTCCAGCCGGGCCATGCCCAGGGCCGCCAGGCTGGCATACACGGTCGAACCGTACTCATCGGTCAGTGTCCCGACCTGCTCCAGCGCCTGTTGCCGGTTGCCGGATTGCACGGCCATCATCACCTGGCTATAGCGCTGCGAGGCCTCTTGCCGGCTCGTTGCCTGGGCGTCGAACCAGTAACGCACCCCGACGATGCCGCCGATGCCCAGCACCACGCCGGCGATGACCGCCCGGCCGTTTTCCGCCCACCAGTCCTTGATCGCCTGGATGGTTTCTTCTTCACTGCGTTCAAATTGAGCCATGGTACCTTCCAGTTATTTGTCAGTGGCATCAGGCCAGGTCTGCTCGCCAGCCAAAATAGCCTCAAACTTCTCGAGATTCATTGGTTGTTGCGGCAAGTCACCGCGCAAATCTTTCACCGTCACCGTGTTGGCGGCCAGCTCCTCATCACCCAGGATCAGGGCAAACCGCGCCCCGCTGCGATCCGCCTTTTTCATCTGGCTTTTCAGGCTACCGCCCCCGCAATGGATCTGCAGCTGCAAGTCCGGTTTGATGTCACGCCAATATTCAGCCAGCCGCAATCCGGCCAGCTCGGCCTCGGCGCCGGGCACTACCAGATAGAATTCGGGCCGGTACGGTGTTTCATCGAAGGGGTGCTCGTCGAGCAAGGCCACCAGCCGTTCCATCCCCAGGGCAAACCCCACCATCAAAACCGCCGACGGAATGTGAACCCGAGCCACGCAGCAAACGCGCCGGGTAGTCCAGCCCGCATATGACCCACGGAAAACCCGAATTGAGAACTCGCCGGCCCGGGAAGAAACTGGCACAACGCCAACGTGCTGCCAAACGTCTCCTCCGTCAGCCACTTCCTGCGATCCACGAATTCATCCCGGAAAAACGCCAAATGCGCACTCGGCCCCCCGAATGAAGTCAGCC
>CAYOOC010000022.1:23620-37436 GCA_964405505.1 uncultured Thiohalophilus sp. | reverse complement strand
CATCTGGATGCCGATGAACAGGGACTGGCGGCGATGGGCTATGTGGCGGAGATCCGGGTGCTGGGCCAGGCGCTGTCCCGGCAGCTCGAACAGCAGGCCAATGTGACGCTGCTCTGCCCGGCCAGTGTCAAGGCCGTGCAGTTTGCGCCGGAACACGCCAGCGTGGTTTTAAAACAGGATGATGAGCTGCGCGAGATCACCGCGGCGTTGGTGGTCGCGGCCGACGGCGGGGATTCGTTTATTCGTAACGACAGCGGGATCGCTACCTTCACGCTGGATTATCATCAGTCGGCCCTGATCAGCAACGTGGCCGTCGATCGTCCGCACCGCAACATTGCTTACGAGCGGTTTACCGACAGCGGACCGATGGCCCTGTTGCCCATGCGCGATGAGCAGGGCAACGATAATGCGTTTGCCCTGGTGTGGACGCTCAAACCGGATCAGGTCGAGACGGTACAGGATTGGGACGAGGCCACCTTTTTGTCGCAACTGCAGGAACGTTTCGGAGAGCGGGCCGGCCGCTTTACCCGTGCCAGCCAACGCCATCTGTATCCGCTCAAGTTTTTGCAAACCCGCGAGCATGTGCGACCGCGCCTGGCGGTGATCGGTAATGCCGCCCACACCCTGCATCCGGTGGCCGGGCAGGGCTTTAACCTGGGCCTGCGCGATGTGGCAGTGTTATCCCAGGTCGTGGCCGAGGCGCTGACGCAAGACGAAGACATCGGCGAGCTGACGGTACTGCGGCGTTACGCACAATGGCGCCGGCGGGATCATCTGCAGACCTCGCTGGCGACCGATGGCCTGGTACGCCTGTTTTCCAATAACTTCCTGCCGCTGGCGGTAGCGCGCAACCTGGGACTGACGCTGCTGGATATTCTGCCGCCGCTGAAAAAACAGCTGGTGCGTCATGCGATGGGTTATGTCGGCAAGCTGCCGCGCCTGGGCCGGGGATTGAAACTGTGAGCCGCGAGTATGATCTGATCATCGTCGGCGGCAGCATGGTCGGTGCCAGCCTGGCCTGCGCCCTGGCCGAAACCCCGTTGCGCATTGCCCTGCTCGATGCGCAACGCTTTGACGCCGACTGGCCGGTCGACGGGTTCGATCTGCGGGTCAGTGCCATCACCCGCGCCAGCGAGGCGTTTTTAAAACAGTTAAATGCCTGGCCCGGCGATCACGGTGAACGGGTCAGTCCGTTTCGCGAGATGCACGTCTGGGATGCCAGCGGCGATGGCGTGATTCACTTCGACAGCGCCGAACTGGGCGCGGCGACGCTGGGGCACATCGTCGAGAACCGGGTGCTGATAAAAAACCTGCATCAGCGGATCGACGCGGCAAAGAATATCGATTACCTGGCCCCGTTGACGCCAACGGCGTTTGAATTTGACGACCAACAGGTGCGTCTGATTCTCGAACAGGGTGAACCGGTGACGGCGAAGTTGCTGGTCGGTGCTGACGGCGGCAATTCGTGGGTGCGTCGTCAGGCCGGTATCGGCGTGCGCGGCTGGGATTACGATCAGGCCGCGCTGGTCACGTACGTGAAAACCGAACAGTTTCATCGCGAGACGGCCTGGCAACGTTTTATGCCCGACGGGCCGCTGGCGTTTTTACCGTTGAGCGAGGGTTACAGTTCGATTGTCTGGTCCACCTCGCCACAACAGGCGCAGCAACTGCAAGCGATGGACGACGCCGCTTTTTGCGAGCAGCTGGCCGCCGCATTCGATTATACCCTCGGGGCGATAGAAACCTGCGGGCCGCGCGCCGTATTCCCACTGCGTTTTTTCGAGACCGAACATTACATCCGGCCGCGGCTGGCACTGGTGGGGGATGCGGCACACACCATTCACCCGCTGGCCGGGCAGGGCGTGAATCTTGGCTTTGCCGACGCCGCCTCACTGGCACAGGTGATCCGTGAGGCGCACCAGCAACACAAGGACTTTGGCACTTTGCCGGTACTGCGTCGTTACGAGCGCTGGCGTCGCGCCGACAACCGGGCCATGTTAATGACCATGGACAGCTTCAAACGCCTGTTCGGCAGTCAGTGGGGGCCGCTGCGCTGGCTGCGGAACACCGGGCTGAATCTCACCGATCGCCTCGCACCCATCAAAAAGATAATCATGCAGCAGGCGATGGGAGAAAGAAAATTTTGAGTTTTGAATTCTGAATGTTGAATGCCGGTTTGTCAGATTTTAGTACGATGGCCTGACTTATTCATAATTCAACATTCAAAATTCATCATTGCATTTAAAGTGACCGCTTATGGATCCTCTGGATATTGCCGCGGTGTTGCTGGTGCTGATGGCGGGGTTTGCGTTTTTGAATGAACGCTATCTGCGTTTGCCGATCATGCTGGGACTGGTGCTGATGGCCTTGTTGTGGTCGCTGGCACTGGCGTTGGGGATCGGGACCGAAGCGGGCGGGCCGGCGGTGCAGGTGCAACTCTGGCTGCGGGGACATGCGGTGTACGACCCCCTGGTGTCGGGATTGCTGGGTCTGTTGTTGTTTGCCGGCGCCCTGCGCCTGAATCTGGCGGATCTGGCCAGACAAACCTGGGTCGTTCTGGGGCTGGTTATTCTGGGTGTGGGCATGTCGGTATTCCTGGTCGGGACGCTTGGCTGGATCATTCTGGCCGGTCTCGGCATCACCTTTCCCTGGCTATACGGTTTGTTATTCGGCGCGTTGATCGCACCGACCGATCCGGTGCTGGTGCGGGGGTTGTTGTCGCGGGTGCGTGTTGCTCCCGAGTTGCAGCATCGCATGGCGGGGGAGTCGGTGCTTGGCAGCGGTCTGGCGGTGGTGCTGTTCGTGTTGCTGATGGCCAGGGTTGCGCCCGGCGAAATGGCGATAACCGATCGAGTACTCTGGCAGGTGGGGGGTAGCCTGTTGTTCGGCCTGCTTATCGGACTGGCGGCTTATCGCCTGTTACGGCATGTGGACCATTACCAGGTGGAAGTGCTGATTCTGCTGGCGCTGGTGGTCGGGGCGCTGGTACTGGCCGGGCACGGCGCATTGTCCGGACCGTTGACCTTACTGGCCGCCGGGCTCGTGTTGGGCAATCATGGCACTTTACTGGCCATGAGCGAGAAGTCGCGCCGGCATTTGCACGATTTCTGGGAGTTGATTGGCGGGCTGGTTAGCGCGGCATTGTTTGTTCTGCTCGCCCTGGAAGTGATGCTGCCCGGTTTTCGCATGGAATACCTGCTGGCGGCGCTGGTGATTCTGCCGCTGGTGTTGCTGGGCCGTTTTATCGCCATGGGCTTGCCGGTCACCGTATTGCGCCATTTTCGCGCCCAGGCACCGGGTTCGGTTCAGATCATGACCTGGGGCGGCGTGCGCGGGGGAATCAGTATTGCGCTGGTGTTGTCTCTGCCGCCCGGCGAGGCGCGCGAGGCGCTGGTACTGGTGAGTGCGGTCGTTCTGTTGTTTGCCGTTGTGGTGCAGGGTTTGACCTTTCGCTCACTGGTTCGCCATATCGGAGACTGAGAGGGTTTACCGGCCGCTCGGGCCGTTATGCGTGTTGGAGACAGGATTTTTCACTGATCCCGAATCGATGCCTGTTGCTTTTGCTAATGATAATTATTATCATTCAAGTAAGCAGGCATTCTATATATATAGGTGGGAGAATTATGAAATCACGTCTTTTACTCGTATTTTTAGCAGGGCTTTTTTCCCTTCAGGCACTGGCGGCCGATCCGCTGGTGATCTACTCCGGCCGCTCGGACAAGTTTGTCAAACCGGTGGTCGAGGCGTTTGAAAAAGAGACCGGCATTCAGGTGCTGCTGCATGCCGGGGGATCCACCGCCTTGCTGAACAAGCTCAAGCTGGAAGGTGCGCGGACCGACGCGGATCTGTATATCAGCAACGATGCTGGTAATCTGCAAAAAGGCAGCGAAATGGGATTGTTTCGGCCGGTTCCCGAGTCGATCGCCGGTGTGATTCCCGCCAACTTCCGGGCACCGGACAACACCTGGTTGGGACTCTCGGCCCGGGCTCGCATGCTGGTGGCCAACAGCGATCAGTCGCAAACCGATTTCGTCAAATCGGTCTTCGATCTGGCCGATCCGCGCCTGGAAGGCAAGCTGGCCATTACCCACAGTGGTAACGAAAGCTATATCGCCGGGGTGACCGTCTATATGCTGGCGGCCGGCGAGAAGGTGACCGGTGACTGGCTGCAGGGCATGAAGGATAATGTGGATGGCAGTGTGTTTAACAAGCACAGCAAGATTGTTAACGCGGTTGCGGACGGTAAAAAGGCGATCGGGCTGGTCAATCACTATTACATCTATCGCCATCTGGATCAGCATCCTGACGCACCCCTGAAGGTGATTATTCCGGATCAGGGTAAAGACGGCATGGGCGTGGCCTGGAACGTGGCCGGTATTGCCATGAGTCGCCACAGCCAGAAAGTCGAGGCGGCGGAAAAATTCCTGGCCTTTGCTGCCTCCGAACGAGGCCAGAAGATGTTCGCCGAGGTCAATCGGGAATATCCGACGCGTCCGGGTGTCCCGGCCGCCGATGCAGTGCCGCCGCTGGATTCCTACAAGGTGGCCGATGTGCCGATGGTGCGCCTGGGTGAAATGCGCAATACCACGCTGGATCTGATCGAAGAAGTCGGTATGCCGTAATTCGCACCTCATTCCGGTAACGGTGCGCCGTTACCGGCTCAGATGATGTTATCCGGCCGCCCGGTTCACCGGGCGGTAACGCGTTTAATCCGCAAATATGTGTTGAAGATCGCCGATTTGAGAGCCACACAAACCGTTACTCTACCGCTGTTCAATACCCGCATGACCCTGCGCGGCGCCCTGTCGTTGTTGGTGGTGTTACTGGCGGCAATTCCCCTGGTGTTTGTCATCTACAGCAGCCTGCAGCTCGACAGCGAAGGCTGGGCCGGCCTCTGGAGCAGTCGGCTGCCGGGACTGTTATGGAATACGTTGTCCCTGTCGGTGCTGGTCGGTGTCGGCAGCATGGTGCTGGGCGTGTCCGCCGCCTGGTGGATTACCCGGCGCGAGTTTCCGGGCCGGCGGCTTGCGATCTGGTTGATGGTTTTGCCGTTGACCATTCCGACCTATGTGTTTGCGCATATCTATACTACGTTGTTCGATGACAGCGGCTGGATCGGCCAGGCTTGGCTATGGGTGTTTGGCGAGGCGGTGGCAATACCGGATCTCTTCAATGTGGTGGGGGTCAGCTTTATTCTGACCCTGGCCGGCTTTTCCTATGTGTTTTTGCTGGTGCAGGATTCGCTGTCCCGCTCCCAGCAAAACCTGGAAGAAGCGGCCCGCATTCAGGGCGCGCGTCCGGCCCAGGTCTTCTGGCGGGTCAACCTGCCGTTGATGCGCCCGGCAATCGCCGCGGGTCTGGCACTGGTGGTGCTGCATGTACTGTCCGATTTTGGCGCGGTCAGCATGATGCGCTATCAGACGTTTACCCTGAGCATTTATCTGCAGATGACCGGGCGTTTTGATTACAACGCGGCGGCCGGGTTGTCCCTGGTGCTGGTCTCCCTGAGCCTGACGTTTTTGATCCTGGAGCGCTTCTTTCGTAACCGGCAGCGTTACTACGGCACGGCGCAGGCCAAACGCTATACCGCCCGTCGCGCTACCCGCTTCGAGATCGTCGCGATCTGGTTCTGGCTGGGCCTGATCGCCCTGTTTGCCTTTGTCCTGCCCATCCTATGGATGCTGATCTGGAGCTGGGAGGCCTGGATGCAGGATCTCATCAGCGACCGGTTCTGGGGTTATGTGGGGAACTCGCTGCTGGTCAGCGTGCTGGCCGCCAGCCTGACCGTGGTGGTGGCATTGCCGGTGGCGCTCTATCACGCGCGGGAACGCAGCTGGTTGAGCCAGACCTACCTGCATGTCTCCAGCGTCGGTTTTGTGCTGCCCGGACCGGTGATCGCGCTGGGCATCCTGGCCTTTGTCCTGAGCCAGGTGGACATTCTCTACGGCAGTCTGGCGGTGCTGGTGATCGCCATGCTGATCCGTTTTCTGCCGCTGGCCATCCAGGCCCAGGAAGCGGCGGCCCAGCAACTGACGCCCTCAATGGAAGAGGCCGCCCGCAGCCTGGGCGCCGGGACCTTCGAAAACCTGCGCCGCATCATTCTGCCGATGATCCGCGGCGGCATGATCAGCGCCTGGGTACTGGTGTTCATCGACACCCTCAAGGAACTGCCCGCCACCCTGATCCTGCGCCCTACCGGCTTCGATACCCTGCCGGTGCGCATCTGGATCGAAGCCAGCGAAGAAATGCTCGAACACGCGGCCCCCGCCGCCCTGATGCTGGTCATCGGCACCCTGCCGGTGCTCTGGTTCCTCATGCGCCCGGTCAAACAGCGCTAATAACTACAATTTTGAATGTTGAATTTTAAATTTTGAATCTTGGGTTCGACGCGTGACGCCTTATGTCAGTTTATGTCTCTTTTCCAGAGCTCGTGCCCTGCGTGCGACTACCACCGCGACCTGGCGCCAATTCAACATTCAGCATTCAAAATTCAAAATTATTTAAAGACCCAATAAATATCACCAGTATTTCCCCAGATTCACCTTGGAATCTCTCCCCCAACCCGTTAAGATCACCCTATAAGCCACTACCCTGTGGGAGAGTGCAGGCTTGACCTGCCGCCGAAGGCGCAACCGCCCGGAATCGCTCAGGCAAAAGGACCGCGGGGAACAAGGCTGACTCTGGAGAGACCTCGATAATGCGGGGCACCGAAGGGGCTGAAGCTCTCAGGTGAAAGGACAGAGGGGCGAAACAAAGCAGCTAACTGCTTATGTTTCGCCCTTTTTTATTTTCACCAGTTAAAGGTTGACCGGGCACCATGAGCGATAAAGTCATTCCAGTTTTCGATTTCTCCCACGAGCCGAATGCCGGGCGTATGCCCCAGTGGATTCGCCAGCCGCTCGGTAATCATGCCAATTATTCCCACACCGCGCGCAGCGTGCACAGCAATACCCTGCACACTGTGTGCGAGGAAGCCCGCTGTCCCAACCGCGGCGAGTGCTGGAGCCAGGGCACGGCCACGTTCATGCTGCTGGGCGATACCTGCACCCGCGCCTGCGGCTTTTGCGCGGTCAAAACCGGGCGTCCCGGCTGGTTCGACGATCAGGAACCGGAGCGCATTGCCGCGGCCGTGCGCGACATGGGCCTCGAGTATGTGGTGCTGACCTCGGTCAATCGCGATGACATGGCCGATGGCGGCGCCACCATCTATGCACAAACCGTCAAGGCACTGCGGCGCGACAAACCGACGATCGGGGTCGAGCTGCTGACCCCTGATTTTCATCGCTGTCAGGCGCAGTCCATCGAGATCATGAATGACGCGCTGCGCGAGGCGGTGCATCCGACCAGCGAACTGCAGATGGTCTGGGGGCATAACGTGGAGACGGTCCCGTCACTGTATAAACAGGTGCGCAAGGGCTCCAGCTATGAACGCTCGCTGGAGATGCTGCGTCTGGCCGCCCTGCAACCGGGCGTCGAAGCCAAGTCCGCCATCATGCTGGGCCTCGGCGAAAGCCGCGAGGAAGTGCTGCAGGTGTTGCGCGATCTGCGCGAAGTCGGCGTCAGCCGCATCGCCATCGGCCAGTATCTGCGCCCCAGCCGCTATCATCTGGCGGTCAAACGTTATCTGTCACCGGCCGAGTTTGACGATTACGGCAAACAGGCTCGGGCGCTGGGCTTTGGCTGGGTCAAGTCCGGCCCGATGGTACGTTCTTCCTATCATGCCGAAGAACAGCAGAACTGATTGTCTGTTCCGTCTTTTCACCTGATTTAAGAGTAACCAGGCTTATGGGCAACCGCACTCCGTTATACGAAGAACACCTTCGCGCCAGCGCCAAGATGGTCGATTTTGGCGGCTGGGACATGCCGATCAACTACGGCTCGCAGATCGAGGAGCACCATCAGGTGCGCCGTGATGCGGGCATGTTCGATGTCTCGCACATGACCATCGTCGATCTGAGCGGCGACAAGGTGAAACCGTTTTTGCAGTATTTGCTGGCCAACAATGTCGACAAGCTCAAGACTGCCGGCAAGGCCCTGTATACCTGCATGCTCAACGAGCAGGGCGGGGTGATAGACGATCTGATCGTCTATTATCTGGATGACACCTTTTACCGGATGGTGGTCAATGCCGCGACCCGCGACAAGGATCTGGCCTGGATCGAAAAACAGGCGGCGGCCTTCGAGGTCAGCGTCAATGTCCGCGACGACATGGCGATGATTGCGGTCCAGGGGCCGAATGCCCGCGACAAGGCCCACCAGGTGCTGGGCAGCGAGGCGACGGACAAGCTGGAAGGTATCAAGCCGTTTTTCATGCGTGAACTCGGCGACATCAAAGTGGCACGCACCGGTTATACCGGCGAGGACGGTTATGAAATTATCCTGCCGGCCGATCAGGCCGCGGGGTTATGGCAACAACTGGTCGAGGCCGGTGTCAAACCGACGGGCCTGGGCGCACGCGATACGCTGCGCCTGGAGGCCGGCATGAATCTGTACGGCCATGACATGGATGAGAACACCACGCCGCTGGAGTCCGGCCTGAGCTGGACCGTGGCCTGGGAACCGGAAGAGCGGGACTTTATCGGCCGCGCCGCCATCGCCAGACAGAAGGCCGACGGCGTCAAACACAAACTGGTCGGGCTGGTGCTCGAGGATCGCGGCGTATTGCGCGATCACCAGAAGGTGATTGTCGACGGCGCCGAGGCCGGCGAGATCACCAGCGGCAGTTTTTCTCCGACCCTGGGCAAGTCGATCGCCTTTGCCCGGGTTCCGGCCTCGGTCGACACGCATTGCCAGGTGGATGTACGCGGCAAGCCGTTGACCGCCCGGGTTGTCAAGCCGCCGTTTGTGCGTAACGGCAAAGCCTGTATCGACGTTTAAGTATTCAGAACATTTCAGAGGATAAAAATCATGAGCAATATTCCCCAGGAACTGCGGTTCACCAAATCCCACGAATGGGTCAAGCGCGAAGAAGACGGCACGCTGGTCGTCGGCATTACCGATCATGCCCAGCAACTGCTGGGTGATCTGGTGTTTGTCGAAGTCCCCGAAGTCGGCAGCAGCTTCAAAGACAGTGATGACTGTGCCGTGATCGAATCGGTCAAGGCCGCCTCCGACGTTTATTGCCCGATCGCCGGCGAAGTGCTCGAAAGCAACGAAGCGCTGGCCGATGCCCCGGAAACCATCAACAACGATCCCTATGGCGACGGCTGGATCTTCAAGCTCAAGCCTGAAGACGAAGGCGCCTATGATGCGCTGATGGATGCTGATGCGTATGCCGAGGTTGTCGCGGAAGACGAACACTGAACATCCGTCTTCAAACTGAATATTGACGTAACCAGGTAAACAGAATGCCGTTTATACCCCATACCGAGAAAGATATCGCTGAAATGCTCAAGGCCATCGGGGCCGAGAGTATCGAACAGCTGTTTGACGAGATCCCGGATAACCTGCGCAGTGCCGGTCTGCAGGACGTGCCGACCAGTACCAATGAAATGGAAGTCACCCGGGTAATGCACGAGCGTGCCGATCAGGATGCGCGCACGCTCTGTTTCCTGGGCGCCGGGGCCTATGAGCATCATATTCCGGCGGCGGTATGGGAGCTGACCACCCGGGGTGAATTCTATTCGGCCTATACCCCGTATCAGGCGGAAGCCAGCCAGGGCACGCTGCAGCTGCTGTATGAATACCAGACCATGATGGCCAGTCTGACCGGCATGGATGTCTCCAACGCCTCGTTATATGACGGCGCCTCGTCGCTGGCCGAGGCGGTTTTGATGGCCGTTCGCGCCAATCGCAAATCGAAAGCCAAACGCATTCTGATGCCGCGTACCGTGCACCCGGCCTATCGCAAGGTAGCGCACACCATCGTGCATAACCAGGGTATCGTGCTCGAAGAGCTCGATTACGATCGCAACAGCGGCATACTCGATCCCGATTCGCTGCCCAAAGATCCGGGCGACTTCACCGCCCTGGTGATTCCGCAGCCCAACTTCTTCGGTAACCTGGAAGAGGTCAATGCCCTGACCGACTGGGCACATCAGCATAATGCGCTGGTGATCGCGGTGGTCAACCCGACGTCACTGGCGCTGATCGCACCGCCCGGGGAATGGGGCGAGATCGGCGCCGATATCGCCTGCGGTGATGGCCAGCCGCTGGGGGCGCCACTGTCTTCCGGCGGTCCCTATTTCGGTTTCATGTGTTGTCGGCAGGCCTATGTGCGCCAGATGCCGGGCCGGATTATCGGCCGTACCGTGGATCTGGACGGCAAGGAAGGCTTCGCCCTGACGCTGCAGGCCCGCGAGCAGCACATTCGCCGCTCCAAGGCGACCTCCAATATCTGTACCAACCAGGGTCTGCTGGTTACCGCGGCGACCATTTATATGTCACTGGTCGGTCCCCAGGGACTGCAACGGGTCGCCAGCCACAGCCATGCCAATACCGTGAAACTGGCGGACAAGCTGGTCGAAAAACTCGACGGCGCGGAGAAAGTGTTCGACCGTCCGGTATTTCATGAAGTTGTCGTGAGACTGAAGCAACCGGTGCAGGATGTCCTGGACGGCCTGGCGCAAGAGGGCATCGTGGGCGGTTACCCGCTGGCACAGGATTATCCGGAACTGGATAACTGTCTGCTGTTGTGTGCGACAGAAACCAAGACCGAGGCCGATCTCGATGCCTTTGTCGACGCGGTTGACCGTATCGCCGGCCGCCTGTAAGCGGCGGACTGTTCGGTAAAACCCAAAACGGCACAAGCCAAACCCATCCTGTATGGAGGCGCATCATGGCACAGATTACATTAAAAGGTGATCCCATCAATACCAACGGCGAACTGCCGGCCGTCGGCAGCACGGCCCCGGCGTTTCAACTGACCACGGCCGATCTGGACGATGTCGGCCTGGACAACTACCCGGGCAAGAAAAAATTGCTCAACATCGTGCCGAGTCTGGACACCCCGGTCTGCGCCACCTCGACCCATAAATTTAACGAAGCGGCCAAGGGGCGGGATGACGTGGTGATGCTGATCATCGCCGCCGATCTGCCCTTTGCCATGGGCCGGTTCTGTACCGGCGAGAAGCTGGATAACGTGATCCCGTTGTCCATGATGCGCGACAAGAACTTCGCCAAGGACTACGGCGTACTGATCCAGGACGGGCCGCTGGCCGGTATCACTGCCCGCGCCGTGGTCGTACTGGATGAAAACGACAAGGTGGTCTACACCGAAATGGTCCCGGAAATCGCCCAGGAACCCGACTACGACAAGGCCCTGGCGGCACTGTAAAGAAAACCCGACGCAGGGACAAAGAAGGCGCAAAAGACGTTTTTATATCTTGTCCGCCAATGAACGCGAATCAACGCAAATGTGGTTTTGTTTTATTCGCGTTAATTTGCGTGCATTAGCGGACTGTTTATTAACCTTCGAGATAAGATTATGTTGATTTTTGAACAATCGAGAAGTGGTCGGACCAATCCGCCACAGGCCCCGTTGCAGGATGTCGTGATCGATGACATTCCGGAGCAGTTTCGACGCCAGTCGAAGCCGAGCCTCCCGGAGGTGTCCGAAATGCAGGCGGTACGTCATTACACCCGGCTGTCGCAGAAGAACTTCTCCATCGACACCCATTTCTATCCGCTGGGGTCCTGCACCATGAAATACAACCCGCGCGGTTGTAATACGCTGGCCATGTTGCCCGGCTTCCTGCGTCGTCATCCCATGAGTCCGGACAGCATGAGCCAGGGCTTCATGGCCTGCATGTATGAACTGCAGGAGATGCTCAAGGATGTTACCGGTATGAAGGCCGTGTCGCTGGCGCCGATGGCCGGCGCCCAGGGCGAGTTCACCGGCGTGGCGATGATTCGCAAGTATCACGAATCCCGCAACGACGAGGCCCGCACCGAGATCCTGGTGCCCGATGCGGCGCATGGCACCAATCCGGCCACAGCGGTGATGTGCAATTACAAGGTGCGCGAGATCCCGACCAATGACGAAGGCGATGTGGATCTGGAGGCCCTGAAGGCCGCGGTCGGGCCGCAGACCGCCGGGATCATGCTGACCAATCCGTCGACCCTGGGCGTGTTCGAACGCAAGATCAAGGAGATCGCCGATATCGTGCACGAGGCCGGTGGCCTGCTGTATTACGATGGGGCCAACCTCAATGCGATCCTGGGCAAGGTCAAGCCGGGTGACATGGGCTTTGACGTCATTCATATGAATCTGCACAAGACCTTTTCCACCCCGCATGGCGGCGGCGGGCCCGGTGCCGGGCCGGTGGGCGTCAGCCAGCGGCTGGAACCCTATCTGCCGGTGCCGTTGCTGAGCAAGGAAGGCGATCAGTATCGCTGGCTGACGGATAATGAGCGCCCCGAATCGATCGGCAAGCTGTCCACCTTCATGGGCAATGCCGGGGTACTGTTGCGCGCTTATATCTATGCCCGCCTGCTGGGCAAAGAAGGCATGCACCGGGTCAGCGAGTTTGCCACATTGAATGCCAACTATATGCAGGCCCGCCTGCGCGAGGCCGGTTTCGAGCTGGCCTATCCGCAACGTCGCGCCACGCATGAGTTCATCGTCACCATGCGCAAACAGGCCAAAGAGCTGGGTGTCAATGCCATGGACTTTGCCAAGCGGCTGCTCGATTACGGTTTTCATGCCCCGACCACCTATTTTCCGTTGCTGGTGCCCGAGTGTTTGTTAATCGAACCGACGGAAACCGAATCCAAGGAAGATATCGACGCCTTTATCGCAGCGATGATCGCCATTCAGGATGAGGCGCAACATTCGCCCGAGACGGTGAAACAGGCGCCGCATACCATGCCGGTGCGACGTCTGGATGATGTCAAGGCAGCCAAGGAGCTGGATCTGGCCTGGAAACCCGAGTGAATTCGGGTAAACTGGCTGGATGATAAAAGAAATCAAACGCATCTGGCGGGCCGGTGGTTATAGCTGGCTGGGTTTACGCGCCGCCGCGGCCAACGAGCCGGCGGTGCGTACCGAACTGATTCTGTTTGTCATTCTGGCACCCTGCGTATTCTGGCTGGGACGTAATGCCACCGAGTACGCGTTGTTGTTCGGTACCCTGTTTCTGGTACTGCTGGCCGAACTGCTCAATTCCGCGATTGAAGTTATCGTGGATCGCATCAGCAGAGAATGGCATGAACTTTCCGGTCGGGCCAAGGATATTGGATCAGCGGCGGTATTTATCGCGCTGATCAATTTTCTGGTTATCTGGGGTCTGCTGTTCTTTGACCGGATCACTAATTAAACGAAAAATCAGGAGTAATCTATGTCTGCATTGATCTGTGGCTCATTTGCCTACGATACCATTATGGTCTTCCCTGACCAGTTCAAGAACCATATTCTTCCCGATAAGGTGCATATTCTGAACGTTTCCTTCCTGGTACCCGACATGCGTCGCGAGTTCGGTGGCTGCGCCGGGAACATCGCCTACAATCTGAAACTGCTGGGGGGCGATCCTTTGCCGATGGGCACCGTCGGTACCGATTTTGCGCCCTATGCCGAGTGGATGGACAAAAACGGCATCAGTCGCAAGCATATCAAGGAAGTCAACAGTTACACCGGTCAGGCCTTTATTACCACCGATAAGGACGATAACCAGATTACCGCTTTCCACCCCGGTGCCATGGGCTTCTCCCATGAAAACCGGGTCCAGGATGCCGAAGGCGTCAAGGTGGGACTGGTTGCCCCGGACGGCCGGGACGGCATGATTCAGCATGCCGAGCAGTTTGCCGAGCAGGGGATTCCGTTTATTTTCGATCCGGGTCAGGGCCTGCCGATGTTCGGCGGCGATGAACTGATGGATTT
>CAYOOC010000022.1:0-23520 GCA_964405505.1 uncultured Thiohalophilus sp. | reverse complement strand
TTTTCGATCCGGGTCAGGGCCTGCCGATGTTCGGCGGCGATGAACTGATGGATTTCGCCGAAAAAGCCAGCTATATCGCACTGAATGACTATGAAGCGCAGCTGTTTGAGGAACGTACCGGCAATTCACCGCATGAACTGGCAGAAATGGTTGATGCGCTGATTATCACCCGCGGTGGTGAAGGCTCGCATATCTATACCCAGAAGCACCGCCATGAGATTCCGACTGCCAAGGTCAAGGGAATCAATGACCCGACCGGTTGCGGCGACGCTTATCGTGCTGGCATTCTGTATGGCCTGTTAAATGACCTGGACTGGGAAACCACCGGTCGCATTGCCTCGCTGATGGGGGCGATCAAGGTCGAGTCGACTGGCCCGCAGAACCACAGGTTTACCCTGGACGAGTTCAAAAAACGCTACAAAGAAAGCTTCGATATGAGCTTCTAAGAGTAAAAAAGCCCGCTTACGCGGGCTTTTTTATGCGAATATGAGCGGCTATGATTAGCCCAACACACTACCGACAAGTCGACCGACCATGAAGACCTCTACTTGCCAGTGCGGCAACACCCTGCATTTTGAGAACAGTGAATGCATTGTTTGTGGCCGTAAACTCGGTTTCATTCGCGCGGATTTGCAGCTCAGTGCGCTGGAGCCTGCCGGCGAAGGCGTGTGGCGGTCTCTGGCCAATGGCCGCAACTACCGGCTGTGTGCCAACTACGCTCAATATGATATCTGTAACTGGCTGGTGCCGGCGGACGAGGGGAATACCTATTGTGCATCCTGTCGCCTGAATCGGATCATTCCCAACCTGTCACAGGAGCAGAATCTCAAACTCTGGCACCGGATTGAACTGGCCAAACGGCGTCTGCTGTACACCCTTTACCGGCTGGAGCTGCCGGTAGTGGGGCGTCAGGACGATCCGCAACAGGGACTCGCCTTCAAGTTCATGCAGGACCAGAATCGGCGCGACGAGTTCAGCAATAACCTGACCGGTGTTAATCAGGTGATGACCGGCCATCACAAGGGCATCATTACCATCAATATCCGTGAAGCGGAGGATAGCGCCCGCGAACAGATGCGCGAGCAGATGAACGAAGGTTACCGGACCCTGCTCGGCCATTTTCGTCACGAGATCGGGCACTATTACTGGGAGCGGTTGATCAAGCACGGTGGACGACTGGAGGCCTTTCGCGAGTTGTTCGGCGACGAACGTCTCAATTACAAGACCGCGCTGGACAACTATTACGCGCAGGAGCCCACCTCAAGCTGGCAGGACGGGTTTATCAGTGGTTATGCCAGTGCGCACCCGTGGGAAGACTGGGCCGAAACCTGGGCGCATTACCTGCACATGGTGGATACTCTGGAAACCGCCAACGATATCGGGTTTCGTATCGAAAACGATCCGCATGCCATCAGCGACAATAGTGGTGAGAGCGACCTCTCCTCGGTCAAGGGCGCCAACTTCGATGCCCTGATGGATGACTGGGCCAGCCTGACCATCGGCCTCAACGCCCTCAATCGCAGCATGGGCCTGCCGGACGCCTACCCCTTCGTACTCTCCGCCCCCGTGCTGGAAAAACTCCGCTTCGTCCATCATCTCATCACTGGCAGCAACAATGTTGAATGTTGAATGTTGAATTTTAAATTTTGAATTCTAAGCCGTGGGCGTTCTGCAGGGTATAGAACTTCTCCCTGATTACCTCAGTCCGCCAATTCAGCATTTAACATTAAAAATTCAAAATTGTTTTTACTTCTCGTCTTCCCAGTCGAAGCGTGGCAGGCGGTTGAAGGAGCGTTTGAGGCCTTCGTTCCAGCGTTTTTGCAGGGATTTGTAGATGGGGGAGTTGAGTGTCAGGGTGATGTGCCGGGGTTCTTCCAGGCTGTCTTTTTCGTAGATGGCCAGTTCCAGGGGCGGACCGACGGAGATGTTACTGCGCATGGTGGAATCGAGCGAAACCAGGGCGCAGCGGGCGGCGTCTTCCAGCGAAGTGGAGGCACCGATAATCCGATCCAGGATGGGTTTGCCGTATTTGTTCTCGCCGATTTGTAAAAACGGGGTTTCCGGGGAGGCGCTGATGTAGTTGCCCTGGGGATAGATCAGGTAAATCTCCGGTTCCTTGCCGGCGATTTGCCCGCCCAGGATGAAACTGGCCTCGGCGGTGCTTTTGGAGCCTTCCATCGCGGGGGCATGCTGTTGTTGCTCGCGCTGACTGAGCTTGCCGACATAGTGGGCCGCCTCGTAAAGGTGACCAGTCAGGGCGATATTCATCCCGGCGTCGGGATCTTCCAGATCCTTGTGGATATGATTGATCACGGCCTGGGAGGTGGCCAGGTTACCGGCAGTGAGGATGACAACGCTACGCTCGCCGGGCCAGTTGAAACGGTGCATCTTGCTGTAGGTGGTGACGTAATCCACCCCCGCATTGGTCCGCGAGTCAGAGGCGAAGACCAGGCCCTTGTTGACCCGAATAGCGAGACAATAAGTCATGTTATTAATCGAATACCCGTCAGAAGAAGCATACAAAATGATGGTAACAGCCTGACTTATGGTCGTATATTTGCCTGGGATTGTCCATCACGTTATGCTTGAAGCGACATAATCAGAAGGCTATCAACACCATGGCGATACGCTGGGGCAGTTACAAGGTCAAGGGAATTTACGACGAGCTGATACGGGTCAGTGGGCGGCCACGCCCGGCGGCACAGGAACTTTGTGACTATCTGCGCGCGCTCAAGGACCGGGATATTGAAGAGTACAGGGCGGCGGCCGAGACCGCCATCCATGTCATGGGGATTACCTTTACGGTTTATACCGAAGAGGAGGGCTCGATCGACCGAGCCTGGCCGTTCGATATTATTCCCCGCATCATTGATCGCAGGGAATGGCAGCAGGTGGAAGCCGGCCTCAAGCAGCGCGTCAAGGCGCTGAACCTGTTCATTGATGACCTCTATCACAAGCAGCAGATCGTCAAGGACGGAGTTTTTCCCGAAGAGTTGCTCAAGGATTCAAAAAACTTCCGCCCCCAGTGTGTGGGTGTCGATCCCCCGCATGGTATCTGGGCGCATATCTGCGGCTCGGATCTGGTGCGCGACAGCGACGGCACGATCTATGTTCTGGAAGATAACCTGCGTGTACCTTCCGGGGTCTCCTACATGCTGGAAAACCGCCAGATTATGAAACGGGTCTTTCCCGAGCTGTTCGAGAATTACAATATCCTGCCGGTGGATGACTACCCCTCCCAGCTGTATGACATGCTGGCTTCACTGGCGCCGCGTGGTGTTGAGCAGCCGGAAATTGTGGTGCTCACCCCGGGCATCTATAACTCGGCCTATTTCGAGCATGCCTACCTGGCCCAGCAGATGGGGGCGGAGCTGGTCGAGGGTTCGGACCTGGTTGTTGGCAAGGATAATATGGTTTACATGCGCACTATCGAGGGCCTGTCACAGGTGGATGTCATCTACCGGCGTATCGATGACATGTTCCTGGACCCGGAAGCGTTTGATCACGAATCGATGCTGGGGGTTCCGGGATTGATGCGGGCCTGGAAAGCGGGCAACGTGGCACTGGCGAACGCACCGGGTGCCGGGGTGGCTGATGACAAGGTGGTCTACTCCTATGTGCCCGAGATGATCCAGTATTATCTGAATGAAGAGCCGTTGATCGGCAACGTCCCTACCTATCGTTGTTATAACAAGAGTGAGCGGGATTACGTTATTGAGAATATCGCCAAACTGGTGGTCAAGCCGGCGAATGAGTCGGGCGGCTACGGGATGCTGATTGGACCCCAGGCCAGCCAGGAGGAGCGTGATAAATTCGTCAATCTGATCCGTCGCGATCCGCGTAACTATATCGCGCAGCCCATGTTGACCCTGTCTACCGCGCCAACCCTGATCGGCAATCGGGTCGAGCCACGGCATCTGGATCTACGCCCGTTTATTCTCAGTGGCGAGAAAACCTATGTCACCACCGGAGGGCTGACCCGGGTGGCGCTGCGCAAGGGTTCCACCGTGGTCAACTCCTCGCAGGGCGGCGGCAGCAAGGATACCTGGATTGTCGACATGGAGTCAGGAACATGATGCTTTCACGTGTTGCCAATAACATTTACTGGGCGGCCCGCTATATTGAACGGGCGGAAAATACCGCGCGGCTGATCAATGTCAACAGCCTTCTGTTGCTGGATCTGCCCAAACGGGTGCGTCTCGGCTGGGAACCGATCGTCGATATTCTGGGTAACCATGAACTGTTCTATCAACGTCACGATGCGGCGGATGAGCGTCAGGTGGTGCGATTTATGGTCAGCGAGCAGGCCAACCCGGGTTCAATCATCAGCTCGCTGCGCCAGGCGCGGGAAAATGCCCGCACCATTCGCGATATTATCCCTCGCGAAGCGTGGGAACAAATCAACCACAACTATCTGCAGGCCCGCGAACTGGCCGGCAGCAGCCTGGGGCGGCGCAAGCGCGATGATTTTCTGCGCCAGATCATACTGGGTGCCCAGACCGTGACCGGCATGCTGGCCGGCACCATGACCCATGATGAAGGCTATGATTTTCTGCGTATGGGCCGGAACCTGGAACGGGCCGATATGACCACGCGTATCGTCGATGTACGTTCTGCCTCTCTGTTACCGGAAATGAGCGAAGACCTCAGTCCGTTCGAGAATATTCAGTGGGTTAGCGTACTCAAGTCCCTGACGGCCTATCAGATGTACCGGCGTGAAATGCGCATCCGGGTGCGTCGGCCGGACGTGCTGCGCTTTTTGTTACAGGAGCGTCGTTTCCCGCGGGCGTTTTATCACACGATCTGCGAGGTGGAGAATTGTCTGCAGCATCTTCCGCACAACGACAAGCCACTCAAGACTCTGACCGGCCTGCAGAAAAAAGTACTCTCTGCCAAGCCCGAAAAGCTTCACCAGGAAGAGTTGCACGGCTTTGTGGATACGCTCCAGGTGGGGCTGGCAAAACTGCATCAGGAAATCAGTGCCAGTTATTTCTGAGTTATCTGATCCGGCTCAATGTCTAACAGAGTTTGCTCTGTTAATATAATATTCCGGATTTACTTATTATCCTGTCGATCTTCGCAGGTGCGTACTGCAACCTGAGCCGGATCGACACATTCGTCGCCAATTTAAAAAGGAGAGTCCCATGCTGGGTGAAAAACATGATTTGATACACGAGTTTCCCGAACACAAGGAGCGTATTCACGAACTCAAGGTCAATGACCCGCATTTTGCCAAACTGTTCGATGAGTATCATGAACTCGAGCATGAGATACGTCGGATCGAAGAGGGTAATGAAACGCCGTCCGATGAATATACCGAAGAGCTCAAGATGCGTCGTCTTCAGCTCAAAGACGAGCTTTTCAATCTAATCAAAGGTTGAGCAAATATGTTTTGCCGGAGAATCTGTCCGGCAAACAGGAATTCCGAACATTGTCTATCCAGATTATTGACTATCTGGCATAGACAATCCGCATCGCAATGCCATGGCGATCGACCGGTGCCGGCTGTGGCAGGTAGCAGTGGTCGGCTTCGGTGTAACTGGCCATCACGGCCAGCGCCATCGCATCGAGAATGTCATCCGTCTGTAACTGCGCGCGCGGATAGTGGCCAACTGCCTGATCGTACAGTTGGCGTGCGTTGCCAATGACCTGCGCCAGTAATGTCAGGCGTTGTTCCCGGCCTTCGGGCGACTTCTTGCGTGTCTTAAGCGGATGCCCTTTGTTGAGGGCATAAAATGCCACTTCCGGGTGGGATTCATAAATGCGGGACTGTGTATTGGGGTGTTGACGCAGCCAGGTATCCACTTCGCGGATTTTGGGACAGATATTCCATGTCTGGCGTGTGATCTTGCGAGCGGTCTGTTGTGCATTGATCCCGCAGGCTGTGGTGTAGTCCGGTGCATAGACTGCGTCGCGTACGGGCGTGGAAAACACGCTGCTGTGACGATGGGGGCTTAACAGGCGCCGGGCCAGCTGGTCGCACTGGCGGGTCTGATCTTCGGCAAGGCCAACAGGAATGTCGATGAAGATCCGGGCCGCCGCACCGTAATCGTTTAGCAGGGTGTCGATCGTCGGGGCGAGGGTATATGACCAGCGAGCGTCCTGATTGATTATCGCGAACCAGCCGGCACGGCAGCCATCTATACCCAATACCTGCGTCACGATCCGATTTCTTCATGGGTTACAACGCGGCGGGTGTGACAAAGCCGACTGCAAAGCAGATTACGCGACCTGTGGCTGGTGAGCTTCACCATTGACTTTCTTCTGCCACTGGTAAATCCGGGTCGGCGGAATATTGAAAAATTCCATTTGCGCCTGTTCCGAGCCCATAATCGGTCGGCACAATGTCGCCACCCTGTCGCGGGTCTGGTAAGCCACGAAGCGACCCTGGGGGGCCAGAGCGGACGAGACCGACTCGATAATCCGGGTACCCATATCGCGGCTCATGGTCGAAAAGGGGATGCCGGAGATGACTGCATCAGGGGCACCAAGATCGTATTCTGCCAGGATCGCCTGGATATCACAGGCGCTACCCAGGTGGGGGATGAGTCGCTCGTCGTCAATCTGGCTGATCACAGTATGAAAGAAGTTATTGAGTTCGATGCTGAGCAGACGTGCATCGGAGGGCATGGCATCCAATAATGCGCGCGTCGTACCACCGGTGCCGGGCCCCAGTTCAACGATGACCCTGGCGGAATCGGCACTGGCGGCTTCGATAATGCGTCGCTCCAGAAAGCGGGAGCTGGGTATGATGGAGCCAACCTGAAGTGGATGTTTAAGGAACTGCTGCAGGAAAATCTGTCGGCCATTTGCACGGATAGGGTTTTTTGTGTTGTTAGCCATATCGCTCCTTCCCGTCGATATTGTGTCGTAAGAGTCATGATCGACTTTATCATTCCGGCAAAATGGAGGGAATCCATTTACCGGAATTTACACACAATGGAGGAAGGCATTTACTGTTTTACTGGGTTATTTAGCGCCGACAAGCGAATGATCTTCCAGGAATCGTTCCAGTTCGTCCAGGCAGGTGAGCGGTGCCTGGCAGCTCATGCCGGAGCAGGGATAGGCGATGACCTCGGCCTTGCCGGCGGGACGCTCGGCCAGCAGGCCCGGCAGTTCGCGGGCGTCGGTGGGGATGGCATAGCACTGCCGCGCCGGGCTGTAAGCTTGATGGCAGCGTTCAATCCAGGGCGCCATCGAGGTGGTTTTGCCACGCAGAACAATCTGCTGCGGCGGTGTGAGATGCTCTTCCAATGCCAGTAGCAGCGCGCAATGGGCATAGGGGATCTGGTTGATGCCGGACCAGCTCATCTTGAGCGTGCGTTCAGCCGCCTCAAGATAACGGGTTTCGCCAATCAGGTGTCCCAGTCGCTGAAGTGTGCTGGCGGCGACACCGTTGCCGGCGGGCGTCGACTCATCCAGCGTCGGCTTGGGCCGGTGAAACAGCTGTTCGTGATTGTCGGCGGTGAAATAGAAGCCGCCCTGTTCCCGATCTTCAAAATGGGCCAACAGGGTTTCGGCCAGTTGCACGGCAAAGGCCAGATCCTGATCGCGCCAGTCGGCCTGCAGCAGTTCCAGCAAGCCGTCGATCATAAACGCGTAATCATCCAGATAGGCCATCAGATGCGCCTTGCTATCCTTGCAGGTGGCCAGCAAGCGCTGATCGCGATAGAGCGTGGCGTGGATAAAATCGACCGCGCGTTGCGCCGATTTGATAAAGTCCCGGCGGCCCAGGTGTTGCCCGGCGCAGGCCATGCCCTTGATCATCAGACCGTTCCAGGCAGTGAGGATCTTTTCATCGCGACCGGGGCGCACACGCTGTTCGCGCGCGGCGAACAGTTTGTGGCGTGCCGATTGTAATCGCTCTTGTGCCGCCTCAATGGAAATGTCCAAACGTTCGGCGATCGTCTCCAGATCGGTGAAGACATGCAGATGCCAGTGGCCCTCGAAGTTAGCGCTGCGATCCAGTCCGTAGTGTGGGGCGGCAACGGCGTATTCGTCGTCACTCAGCAGGGCCTTTACCTGTGTTGGCTTCCAGACATAAAACCTGCCTTCCTCGCCCTCGCTGTCAGCATCGAGGGTTGAGTAATAACCGCCTTCGGGGGCTTGCATCTCGCGCATGACCCACTCGCCGGTTTCCTGCGCAATACGTTTGAAAGCCGAATCGCCCAGTGCACGCCAGGCCTCGGTATAGAGTTGCAGCAACGGTCCGTTGTCATAGAGCATTTTCTCGAAGTGGGGAACCATCCATTTTTCGTCCACCGAATAACGGTAAAAGCCGCCACCGAGTTGATCGTACAATCCGCCACTGCCCATGCCGTGCAGGGTCAGGTGCAACATATCCCGCGCCGGTTGATCGGGCTTGCCATTGCGCGCGGTGGAAAACCAGTGATGCAGCAATCGCTCCAGATTGGATGGGTGTGGAAACTTGGGCGCCTGATCAAAACCGCCGTAGGTGCTGTCGTAGTTTTGCGCCAGCTGATGCCGGGCGGCATCCAGCGGTGTGCTGTCGAGTTGACCGCTGCCGTTACCCCCGCTGGCCTGCATCTGGGCCATTGCGTCGTGCAGCGCCCGGTTTTGCTGGCGGATATCGCTCTCATGTTCGCGAAAGAACGCCTCGACTTTTTGCAGCACCTCGGTGAAGGGGGGCAGACCGTGTTTGGCCTGCTTGGGAAAATAGGTGCCGGCAAAAAACGGCGTGTGATCGTCGGGCGTTAACACAACATTCAATGGCCAGCCGCCGCCACGCTGATTGAGCAGCTGGAAAGCGGTCTGGTAGATCTTGTCCAGATCCGGCCGTTCCTCGCGATCCACCTTGATGTTGACATACAGTTCGTTCATTACCCGGGCGACATCCGGGTCCTCGAAAGACTCGTGCGCCATCACATGGCACCAGTGACAGGCGGAGTAGCCGATGGAGAGCAGGATCGGCTTGTTCTGCTCGCGCGCGATTCGCAGCGCCTCGGGGCTCCACGGATACCATTGGACCGGGTTGTCGGCATGTTGCTGCAGATAGGGGCTGGTTTCGTCGGCCAGTCGATTGGGGTGGTGCATGAGACTCCTCGCTGTGAGGCTAATTCCTGACTATTAAGCTCAACTATATCGCAAAGCGATGGTGCCGTCGCCCTTGCGCAAAGGACCACAAATTCTGTAGCTTAGGCACCTGTTTCCCGAGGATATGAGCCAATCGTGACAGATGCCACCCCGCGTCAACTTCGCCTGAAAAAACGCGAAGAACGGCGCCTCAAGACCGGTCACCTGTGGGTCTATAGTAACGAAGTCGATGTCAAAACGACCCCGCTGACAGAGCTGGTACCGGGCGAGCAACTGCAGATCGCAGACTATCGCGGCAACGCGCTCGGCTGTGCCTATGCGAATCCCAACAGCCTGATCTGTGCCCGCCTGTTCAGTCACCAGGAGAATGTCACTCTGGACGCGGCATTGATCCGGCGTCGACTCGAGCGTGCCCTGAAGTTCCGCCACGAGCTGTTTGCCGCACCCCATTACCGGCTGGTTTATGGTGAAAGCGACGGGCTGCCCGGCCTGGTGGTGGACCGCTTCGATACCATCCTGGTGGTGCAGATCACCACGGTCGGGATGGACGTGCTGCGCGAGACGATCCTGGAGGTGCTCGAGACCCTGCTCAAACCATCGGTTATCTATTTGCGTAACGACAGCAGTGCCCGCGAACTGGAGGGGCTGGAGCGTTATACCGAGGTGGTCAAGGGTGAATTGCCGGGCCAGATCGAGCTGATTGAAAACAAGGTCCGCTTTCAGGTGCCACTGGCTGAAAGTCAGAAGACCGGCTGGTACTTTGACCACCGCCTGAACCGCTTGCGCTGTCAGGCCTATGCGCCGGGAAAACGGGTACTGGATGTCTTCTCGTATGTCGGTGCCTGGGGTGTACAGGCGTTGCATGCCGGTGCCAGTGAAGTGATTTGTGTGGACAGCTCCGACGAGTATCTGCAGGTCGCGCAGGCCAATGCGCGGGCCATCAAGGAGCAGGGCCTGACCACCCTGGGCGGTGACGCGTTCGAAGTCCTGCGCCAGTTGCACGAAGAGGGTGAACGGTTTGATATCGTGGTGCTCGATCCGCCGGCCTTTATCAAGCGTCGCAAGGATATGAAAGAGGGTGAGCTGGCCTATCGGCGTATCAACCGGCTGGCCATGCGCCTGTTAAACGAAGACGGACTGCTAATCTCGGCCTCCTGCTCCTATCACCTGGGCCGCCGAAAACTGCTGGACAACATTCGCCGCGCGGCTCACAAGCTGGAGCAGGAAGTCCAGGTACTGGAGCAGGGCCACCAGGGACCGGATCATCCCGTGCACGCAGCTATGCCCGAGACCGATTATCTCAAAGCCTATTTCTGTCGATTACTCGCCATGTAATCGACAGAGCCTAGTCACTAGCCGCTAGTAACTAGAAACTGTTTAAAAGAGACGTTATCTATGCGCGTAGACTTTGATCCGGTTGCATTCGAGCTGTTCGGGCTGGCAATCCACTGGTATGGCCTGATGTACCTGATCGGTTTCGTCGGCGCCTGGTGGCTGGGTCGCCTGCGTGCCCGCCAACCGGGGTCGAACTGGACGGCGGTACAGGTCGATGATCTGCTGTTCTACGGGGGACTGGGCGTCATCCTCGGCGGACGGGTAGGGTATGTACTGTTTTATAATTTCGGCCCGTTTCTGGACGATCCGTTGTTGCTGTTTCGGATCCAGGAAGGGGGGATGTCCTTCCACGGCGGCCTGCTGGGCGTGATGCTGGCCCTGTGGTTGTTCTGCCGCAAATACCACAAGGGCTATTTTGCGGTGCTGGATTTTGTCGCGCCGCTGGTGCCGCTGGGGCTGGGCGCCGGGCGGATTGGCAACTTTATTAATGGCGAGCTGTGGGGCCGGCCGACTGATTTGCCCTGGGGGATGGTGTTCCCGCTGGCCGGACCGCAGGCGCGCCATCCCAATCCGCTCTATGAGGCCTTTCTGGAGGGGCTGGTGCTGTTCGTGATCCTGTGGTGGTTTTCATCACGCTCGCGACCGCAGCGGGCGGTGTCGGGTGTGTTCGCCCTGGGTTATGGTGTGTTCCGGTTTGCCGTCGAGTTTGTGCGCACCCCGGATGCCCATATTGGTTATCTGGCCTGGGGCTGGCTGACCATGGGGCAGTTATTGACCCTGCCGCTGATTCTCGCCGGACTGTACCTGCTATGGTCGGCCTACCGGCAGCCTGCTCGAGCGGCTGCCAGCTAGCGAAAAATGTTAAGTAAAATCCGGGGTTAGCCGATAACGGAAACTGGCCCCCCAACCAAATCTGGGAGATTGACCATGTTGGCACTTATTCAACGTGCACTGCTTATCGGGCTGATGCTGAGTTTCACTCTCACCGCCAGTGCGGCTGAACTCAAACCTTTCTCGCTGGCCGGAATCGCCGACAGCGAGATGTCGCGCGTGGTGAGCGATGTCGAGGGTCGGCTCGAACGCGGTGGCTTTGAGATCCTCGGCACTTACCGCCCTTACAACGGGGCACATATTTTTGCCGTGACCAGTGAAAGATTGAAAAATGTGGCCCGGCGGAGTGATTACGGCGGCTTTGGGGCGGTCATCAAGGTGGCGGTCACCGAGGTGGCCAATCAGCAGGGTGGCAAGCAGATTCAGGTCAGCTACAACAATCCCGAATATATCGGTCTGGCCTACAATATGGACTCCCGTCTGGCGCAGGTGAAGCGCAATCTCGGACAGGCGATCGGCTTTGACCGGGATTTCGGCGGAGACGGCATCGATGAAGAAAAACTGCCGGGCTATAACTACACCTTCGGTCTGGAAGATTTTTACGGCTTCTTCGATTTTGTTGACCACGGCAGCCATGCCCAGGCAGTGCGCGAAGTCGAGCGGGGTCTGGCCACCAACAATTTCGGCATAGGCCAGGTTTACAAACTGAAGGTGCCGGGCAAACAGCAGGTCGTCTACGGTCTCAGCCTGCAGGCCGATGTGGATGAGCAGAAATTTCTCAATGACAAATTTGTCATGGATGTGATCGATCACCAGCAGTTACGGCGCACGGCCCATCTGCCGTATGAAATCATGGTCAACGGCAGCAAGGTCATAGCCCTGCATCCACACTTTCGCCTGGCGGTGATGTTCCCCGATCTGCGCATGTTCGGTGAGCACAGTTTTGGCAAGCTGATGGATTTGCCCTATGTATATGAAGAATTCTTCACCCAGGCCGTTGGCGGACAGTGGCCACCCGGCGGCGACAGCTGGTAAAACCTCCGGGCTGGTTTAAACAAACGTTCCCTGTACCCGATCACCATCCTTGCAGCGGTAACAACGAAGCGGTTCCACCTGAACCCGGCGGGTTTTTCAGTGAGCGTCGGCGTGTTCGGTGTTTATACCTGCTGGTCTGGCGTGCAGTAGAAGGAAAAGCTTATATCTCGCAGAGACGCAGAGCGCGCTGAGAATGAGCGTGATCAGATTGCTTTGCGCCTCGGCGTCTCCGCGAGAGTATTATAGCTGGGTTAACAGGGCGTCCTGCGCTCCATTATTTTTATCACGATAATGGCGCGTGGAACGCTCCACTGCCTGCTCATGTCCTGCGGGGTTTGCATCTCCACATTTCTGGCAGCGGATTCAGGGCATTCTGTGGTTTTGTTCTTTACGCGGTAATAGAGCCGGACTCACAGGCGTGTTAAAATCGCCCGACGAACAGCTACCTGTGAATGAGGCATCGACGTGAAACAGTATCTTGAGCTGATGCGACATGTGCGGGACAACGGCACGCGCAAGGACGATCGGACCGGTACCGGCACCCTCAGTGTGTTTGGCCACCAGATGCGCTTCGACCTGGCACAGGGTTTTCCGCTGGTAACGACCAAGCGTCTGCATTTACGTTCCATCATTCATGAGCTGCTGTGGTTTTTGCGCGGCGAGACCACTACCGCTTATCTGCACGATAACAAGGTAACCATCTGGGATGAATGGGCCGATGAAAACGGCAACCTGGGTCCTATCTATGGGGCTCAATGGCGTTCCTGGCCGACCCCCGACGGCCGGCAGATCGATCAGATCAGCCAGGTACTCGAGCAGCTCAAACACAAGCCCGATTCGCGGCGTATCATCGTCAGCGCCTGGAACGTGGCGGATCTGCCCGACGAATCCATCTCGCCGCAGGACAATGCCCATAACAATAAAATGGCACTGGCGCCCTGTCATGCCTTTTTCCAGTTCTATGTGGCCGACGGCAAGCTCTCCTGTCAGTTGTATCAGCGCAGTGCCGATATTTTTCTCGGCGTGCCGTTCAATATTGCCTCCTATGCCCTGCTGACCATGATGATGGCCCGGGTCTGCGATCTGCAGCCGGGCGACTTTGTGCACACTCTGGGTGATGCTCATCTTTATCTCAATCATCTCGAGCAGGCCGACGAGCAGCTGAGCCGTCAGCCCTATCCGCTGCCGACCATGAAGATCAACCCGGCCATCGAGAATCTGTTCGATTTTCGTTTCGATGATTTCGAGCTGGTCGATTACCAGTATCATCCACACATCAAGGCGCCGGTGGCGATATAGATAAAAGTTGGCAGCAGGCAGTCGCAGGTCAGGTTACGTGCAGCGCTACCTGATATTTTACGTATCGGCCTCAATGTGTTGGAAATAATTTTCTCTCGCAGAGACGCCAAGGCGCAAAGAAAACTATCAATTTCATTCTCAGCGAGCCTGGCGTCTTTGCGAGAATTAAACATTCTGGTTGCTGCTCCGGTAGACAGAATATTGCCCAGGGGAGTGAAATATGTCACAGGATAAATCACCACAGATTTCGCTGATTGCCGCGCTCACACCGCAGCGGGTGATCGGAATCGAAAATCGTCTGCCCTGGCATCTGCCGGCGGATATGCAGTGGTTTCGAAAGCATACTCTTGGCAAGCCGATTGTGATGGGACGCAAGACCTTCGAATCTTTCGGGGGCAAGCCGCTGCCCAAGCGCACCAATATCGTTATCAGCCGGGATACAAACTACCAGGCCGAAGGCGCCGTGGTGGTTCATTCGATCGATGCTGCCATCGAGGCCGCGGGGGCGGTAGACGAGATCATGATCATCGGCGGCGCGGTCTTCTTCGAACAGATTCTGTCGCGGGCCGATCGTCTGTACCTGACCTGGGTGGATGCCGACATCGAAGGTGATACCTGGTTTCCCGAATTCGAACCGAATCAGTGGCAGGAAACCGAACGCCACCACCACCCCGCCGACGACAAAAACCCCTATCCCCACGATTACGTCATCCTGGATCGAAAGTAGGGAGGCTCTGGGAAATTACGCGGAGTTCGCGGAGACGCAAAGACGCGAAGAGATAATTTTGAGTGTTGAATTTTAAATTTTGAATGAAGGTGTCTGTTGGGAGAGATTGTTGTTCTCTACTATCAATTCAGCATTCAAAATCCAGCATTCAAAATTGCTCTCAAGGTGTGCCGGGTTGGCAGTTCCGGGGGCACTGGTGGGTGATGTGGCGGGTGGCGGGCTGGCCGAGCTGGTAGGCGGTGAGCTGGCCGCCCCAGACGCAGCCGGTGTCGAGCGCGTGGACGTTCCCGTCTATGTGCAGGCCCAGGCTGGCCCAGTGGCCGAACAGGATCGTGGTGTCGATATTGACCCGTTGCGGCAGGTCGTACCAGGGGTAGCAGTTGTCCGGCGGGGTATCGGGTCCGCCTTTGGCCTTCAAATCCAGTGAGCCGTCACTCCGGCAAAAACGCATGCGGGTAAACGCATTGCAGATAAAACGTAATCGATTCCAGCCTGCGTGTTGTTGCGACCAGGATGCCGGTTGATCGCCATACATATACTGAAAAAACGCATGATAGTCGTCGCCGCGCAATACCGTTTCGAGTTCATTCGCATACTGTTGTGCCTCACTCAGGCTCCAGCCCGGATAGATGCCGGCATGCACCAGGCAATAATCGAGTTCGGCATCGTAATGCAGTAATGGCCGCTGGCGTAACCAGTCCAGCAGTTCAGGGGCATCCGGTGCATCCAGTATGGCCTGCATGCTCGCATCATTGGTGCTGCCCACGCCTTCGGCCAGGGCCAGCAAATGCAGATCGTGATTGCCGAGAACGGCGGTGACCGCGGGGTCAAGTGATTTGACGTAACGCAGGCATTCGAGAGATTTGGGACCGCGATTGACCAGGTCACCGACCAGCCAGAGTTGATCGCGTTCGGGATCGAAACGCAGTTTATCCAGCAGGGCACAAAACTCATCATGGCAACCCTGCAGGTCGCCGATTGCATAGATAGCCATAAACTAGTCTGTTTTTCTCAGTTCGATTTGATGAAACCAGCCACCCGGTGCCAGCCGGATTTCTTCGACCAGTTGTAATTGCGGACATTCTGCCAGTAACGGTTCCAGCACGACATCGGTACGGGTGGCGATATGGCGGATCACGCTGTTCAATACCCGCCGCAACGGGGCGCGCTCGCCGTGGCGCAGAAACTTGTCCAGGATCAGGATGCGCCCGCCGGGGCGCACGACCCGGGCGGCTTCGTGCAGGGCGCGTTCCGGCTCCGGCACGACGGCCAGGATCAGGTGCATTAAAATGATATCGAATTGTTCATTGGCATAGGGCAGGCGCATCACATCGCCGCAGTGCAGCCGGATATCATTGCGCTGTCCGACGCGCCGTTGCGCGCGGCGTAACATGGCCGGGGTCAGATCCACGCCGGTATAGACGGGACCGGCGGGCAGAGCGGGAATATCCAGCCCGGTGCCGATACCGCTGACCAGTATGTTTTGATCCGTTGCCTCGGCGAGACGCCTCAGGCTGTTGTGCCGCATGCCGGCAGTCGGGCCGTTAACGATCAGATCATAGAGGGGCGCGAGCAGTGTGTAACTGTGCTTGAGCGACATGCCATTAATGCAGGGTGCGGGGTATCGCCAGAGTGAAGGGTGGGATCTCGGCGTCGAATTCAACCCCATCGGCGGCAATCATATGGTAGGTGCCCTGCATACTGCCGACCGGGGTTTCCAGCACCGTGCCGCTGGTGTAACGAAATCGTTCCCCGGGTTCAAGATGGGGTTGTTCACCCACCACGCCTTCACCTTCCACTTCCTGTACCTTGCCATCGGCATCGGTGATGATCCAGTGACGGCTCAGTAATTTGGCCGCGACCGAACCGTCATTGCGAATGGTGATGGTATAGGAGAAGACGTACCGGTTCTCTTGTGGATCGGACTGCTCCTCGATATAGGCGGTCTCCACCTCTACCTGTGTATTATATTCGGGGCTGGCTTCATCCATTGGGTTAACTGCCGTCGGCTGTGGTTGATTTATTGCGGCTGGTGATCATCGCGGTGTTTGTTGACATAGTCAATCGCCTTTTTCACGGCCTTGTCGACCTCCTGGTCTATCACCTGGCGTTCTTCCTGGGTCATGTAAAAGGCCGTATCAACATTGTGGCGAACATAACGTGGTGGTAACTGATTGAGCGCAACGCAGGCAATGTCGGAGAGAAAATCGTCACTCTCGTCGCGCAACTCGCTGTCGGTGAGTTTCAGCAGCTGATCCAGGACCAGTTGTTCGTAATAGTTGTGAATCGATTCAAACGCCATGTCGTCTCCTGTGATAGCGGGGCTATGCTTCCTGTATCGGTGTGTCGTGCCTTAACTTGACCGTATTACGTGCTCTGGCGCAGACGGCCGGTGGGTTGCTCCCCGGCGTCGATGAGGTGCTGTTGTTCAAGCCAGTGACGGACTTCGTCGGCATCTTCCTCGAACCAGCGCCGGGCACTGCCGAGGCGGAAGCTGTAGCCCCAGCGATCCATATCCTGCCACATGCGTTGCCGGCCTACTTGTGGCAGTTGCTCCGCCAGCAGGACCTGCAGATAACAGACCGCGTTTTCCTCGTCATAACCGCCGCCGGCATCGGTGTGTAGTCGGGCCCGGCGGTGGGGATCCATGCAGATATAGTGACAGGCTTCATGCAAGGCGGACTGGACGGGCGTGTGTGGGCGAATGAACAGGCGAGCGCCGATCAGGCCGGCCTCGGGATCGCCCCAGAAACTGCCCGGCAACGGGGCGTGATCCGCGACCAGCACGACCTCCAAATCGTAGGGCTGCAGCACCTGGCGCAGGGCCGGCAGACCGGCTGCGGCGCAGCTCATTACCTGATCGAGGGGGGACGACGTGGACATAGCGTGATTTTATCATGGCCGTCGGCCACGATAGATGATGATGCGGACCTTGTCGCCGGGGTAGATCCGATCCGGATCGTGAATCTCGCTGTTTTCGGCCAGTTCAGGATAGCGCCAGGGGTCGTCCACATAGCGTTGGGCGATGTCCCACAGGGTATCCCCGCGGGCGACTACGTGCACGATTTCCTCCCGGCGGGGAGGGGGCGTGGACGGGGTGTCCGACGCGGGGGCGTCTGCCTGCCCGTCAGCCGGCGGCGTTGCCGGGGCGCCATCGCCCTCCTGCCCGGGGCCGTTTACCGGCGCGCCCGGCGAGGCGGCCACGGCCGGAACGGCGGGCGCCGGCGCCTCGAAAATCAACGTAATACCCTCGCTGTCCTGCTCGATACTGGCCCGGTAGGGCGGGTCCGAACGGGCCAGGCCGCCGAGCACGTGCGGCGTATCCGCTGCCGGGGTCGGCGGTTGGGGGGTGGTTTGCGGTGCGGCTCCCGACTCCGGTTCCGGTTCCGGTTCAGATTCAGGCTCCGGTCTGGCGGGCGCTTCTGCCGGGACCGCGGAGGCGATCGGTTTGCCAGAGGCCGAGCGGGGGGCAACTTCGCTCACGCGCTCCGGCGGCGGTGTCGGCAGGGCGGGACGCGGGGCGGGCTGCTCACGGCTTGTCATCGGCAGCGGATCCGGGATGTCGCCCGTCGGATACCATAGATGAACGCCGGCGGCACCCCCGCCCAGCAGAAGCAGAAGGACGAGCAGGGCGCCGGGCCCGCCACCCATGTCTTCATCCTTCCCGACCGGGGTGGGACCCGATTTCGATGAGGCTGGTACCGGCGTGGCTCTGGCGGTTTGTGTAACGGGGGGCGTTGCAGGAACAGCAGACGTCGCCGGCTGGCCGCTGACAGGGAGGGGACGCGATGGCGGCGGTGAGGGCCTGTCCGTCCCGGCTGCGGCCGTCGGCCGTGCCGGCGCTGCCGGGCGGACTGGCGTTGTTGGTTCCGGGGCCGGCGTGGTTCGGGGCGGAGTGCCCCCATTATCCGGCTGGCGGGACTCGCGCGGTGGTGTTGCCCGGGGTGTCTTCGACTGCGCGGCAGTAACGCCCGGTCGAGTTTCGGACGGTTCAACAGCGGGGGGCGGTGTCGGCGCGAGTGGTGCCGGGACCGGCTCGGTCTGGGACCCGGCAGCGGGCTCCCGGGGCAAGGTTGTCTTGTGGCCGGGCGGAGTATTCGTCTGTGAGGCGCGGGGTTGGTGCTCACTGACTGTTTGTGTCTCAGGTGCCCGGGGTTCCGCGGCCGACTCCAGCTGGGCCAGATACTGGCGCAAAAAGCCTGCCGGGTGCAGGTGGGGCAATTGCTCGAACTCGGTATACAGGTGAATCTGAGCCCGGTAGAGCAGGGTACGGCTGAAGGTGTCGCGCGGCAGATGGGGCGGCAGCCCGCCCCAGCCCTCGGCGGGAGAGCGGATGACATCCACGATGCGATCCACCCAGAAGCCGGTATAGCCCCGCGCCAGCCGGGTGATGACCAGCCGCCCGGGTTGCCAGCGATCCGGCTCGATACCAAAGCGCTGGCGCAGGTCGATGACACTGACAATATGCTGGCCATGGCGGAAAATCCCCGGGCGCGCGGCGTCACTGCCCGGCGGATGGGTCAGATCCGGCGGCAGTACAATCTGCTCAATAGGCCCGGTCGGCGCGCAACAGCGCACCGGCCCTACCTCATAGATCAGCAGGGCATCGGCGTCGTGCAAAGAAGCCATAATCCGTGTCAGCTCGGGATGGTTGTTCTTCTATAGCGGCCCGCCGCGGCGGTTATTAATAGCGTCGTGGGGGAACTGGGAAGACGGTCGCGCTTTTACGGCGTAGGCTGGGAATCTACGCGGAGGACGCAGAGGCGCGGAGGCGCAGAGAAAACAATTATTTCGTATTCTTTTGAAATAAATATTTGGGTTGCTAATCGATTGTTCAATCAATTGGCAAGTTGAAGATATAAAGCTCCGCGCCTCTGCGTCTCCGCGTCCTCCGCGTTTACATTAGGAGAGGAAAAAGGTCGCATCGTATGGGAGGCCAGCGGCTTTTATCGTTGTTAGTTTTTTGTGACCAGCGCGTTGGCGAGGGTGGCGAAGGCGGGCAGGTCGAGTTGTTCGGGGCGTTGGGTGGGGTCGATGCCCAGTTCCTGCAGGCGGGACTCGCTGAGGTAGCCCTTGAGGGAGTGGCGCAGCATTTTGCGCCGCTGGCTGAACAGGCGATTGACCAGCCAGGCGAGCTGCTGGACGTCGTTGACGGCCACCGGCGGTTCGGGATGCGGGACGAGGCGGACGATGGCCGATTCGACCTTGGGGGCCGGGTGGAAGGCGCCCGGCGGGACGCTGAACAGTCGTTCGGCCCGGCAGTAATAGTGCAGCATCACGCCGAGCCGGCCATAGGTCTTGTTACCGGGGACGGCGGTAATCCGGTCGACCACCTCCTTTTGCAGCATGAAATGCATATCCGCGATGCAGGCCAGCTGTTTCATCAGGTGAAACAGCAGCGGGGTGGAGATGTTATAGGGCAAATTGCCGATCAGACGCAGCCTGGCCTCCCCCGCGCGCAGCTGGCAAAAATCAAAACGCAGGGCATCGGCATTGTGCACGCGCAGTTTGCCGTCGACATCGAGTGCCTCGAGTTGCGGGAGCAGATCCCGATCCAGCTCAATCACGTCCAGCTGGTTTACCGTCTCCAGCAGCGGCCGGGTCAGGGCGCCCTGACCGGGGCCGATCTCCACCAGCGGATCGTCCGGGCGCGGCGCGATGGCGTCGAGGATGCGCCGGATGACGCCCGGGTCGTGCAGAAAGTTCTGGCCGAAGCGTTTGCGCGGACGATGCGAGGAACGGGTCATGGCACTCGGGCGGTGTCGGCCGCGCGAATCATCTCGCCGGCGACCGCGATGGCGTAGTCGAGGCTGCCCGGATCGGCGCGGCCGCTGCCGGCCAGCTCCAGCGCCGTGCCGTGATCCACCGAGGTGCGCACGAACGGCAGACCCAGGGTAATGTTCACCGCCTTGCCGAAGCCCATGTGCTTGAGCACCGGCAGGCCCTGATCGTGATACATCGCCAGCACCGCATCGACCCCTTCCAGCCCCGCCGGCGTGAACAGGGTATCGGCCGGCAGCGGCCCGATCAGATCCAGGCCCTCGCGGCGCAGGGCCGCCAGCGCCGGTTCGATCACCTCGATCTCCTCGCGCCCCAGATGGCCGCCTTCGCCGGCATGGGGATTGAGGCCGCACACCTTGATTTGCGGCGTGACGCAGGCGAAATGGCGACGCAGCTCGCGATCCAGGATACGGATGACGGTGGTCAGGTTCTCGCGGGTGATGGCGTCGGGCACCTCGCGCAGGGCCAGATGGGTGGTGGCCAGCGCCACCCGCAGGCCGGGCGTGGCCAGCATCATGACCACGCGAGGGGTGGCGGTGGCGTCGGCCAGGTACTCGGTGTGGCCGGTGAAGGTGATGCCGGCGTCGTTGATCACCCCCTTGTGCACCGGGCCGGTCACCAGCGCCTCGAAGTGGCCCGCCTGGCAACCGGTCACGGCGGCATCCAGGCAGGCCAGCACATAGCTGGCGTTGGCCGGATCGAGCTGGCCGGGCGTTATCGGGGCGTTAGCCGGGACGCCCTGGCAGGCCAGCTGCCCGGCGCCGGTCACCGGCGCGTCGCCGGGGTGCCAGGGCTGCAGGGCCAGCGGCAGGTTCAGCTGGCGGGCCCGTTGTTCGAGGAGTTCGGGATCGGCCAGCGCCACCAGGGCCGTTTCGCGAGGCTGCTGGGCGGCCTGAATGAGCAAATCGGGACCGATGCCGGCCGGCTCGCCGGGGGTAATGGCAAGGGTAGGCGGCCGCGGTGTCACTGGTTCAGCCGGATTTCCACGTACGCTTCGGCGCGCAGCTGACGCAGCCATTGCTCGATGGCCTCATCGCTTTTGCGCTTGTGGATGGACTGACGGGCCTGGATACGCTGGTATTGTTCGGTATCGTCGTGCTTGCGCCGTGAAATCACCTCGACGATGTGCCAGCCGAAACGGCTCTGGAAGGGTTCACTGAGCTGGCCGGGATCGAGGCGGTTCACCACTTCCTCGAAGCGGGGCACCATGCTGCCTGGACCGAACCAGCCAAGGCTGCCACCTTCGGCGGCGGAACCGGTGTCATCCGAGTGAGCGCGGGCCAGATCGGCGAAGCTCTCGCCCTGTTGAATCCGCTCGCGCAGGCGCGCCAGCCGCTGGCGGGCGTCGGCATTGGAGACCAGCTGGTTGGGCCGGATCAGGATATGCCGGGCCAGGGTCTGCTCGACGATTCGTCGCTGCTCATCGCCGCGCCGATCCAGCAGCTTGATGATATGAAAACCACTGGCACTGCGCTGGGGTTCGCTGATATCGCCCGGTTCCATGTCGACGATAATATCGGCCAGCGCGCTGGGTAATTGTCCCCCCTTGCGCCAGCCCAGGTCGCCGCCCTGCAGGGCATTCTGGCCGCTGGATTCGGCCACGGCGGTCTGGTGAAAGTCGGCCCCCAGGCGCAGGCGGTTATAGACCTGCCGGGCTTTGGTTTCCGCCTGCTGGATTTGCTGCGGCGTGGCGCCATCGGGCACCCCGATCAGGATGTGGCCGAGACGGAATTCGTCGCTCAGCCCCTGGCGGTTTTCCATGTTGCTCAGGTAATTGTTCACTTCCTGCTCGGTGACGTTGACGCTGTCCTCAACGCGGCGCTTGCGCAGCTGGTTGATAATGATCTCGTTGCGAATATTTTCGCGAAACGCGGCGAAGCTCATGCCGTCGCGGCGCAGGACTTCCTGAAACTGGTCCAGCGTCAGGTTGTTCTCGCGGGCGATGTTGTTAATCACCTGATTGACGCTCTCGTCGTCCACCCGGATACCGGCCTTTTCCGCCAGTTGCAGCTGTAATTCCTCGACGATCAGGTTTTCCAGCACCTGGCGTTCGAGGGTCGCTTCATCGGGCAGGCGCTGCTGCTGTTGCCGGGCCTGGCTTTTGATGCGCTCCAGTCGTTCATCCAGCTCGACCCGGGTGATGACATCGTCATTGACGATGGCGACCACGTGATCGAGCTCCTGGATGGGGGCGGCAGAGAGGGGGGCGGCGTTCAGCGCCACAAGGCCGAACAGCAGGCCACAGACAAGGTGTTTCATGATATGAGTCAAGCGGTTAACAACAGGCCGCCAAGCATAACACAGGCGGGCCCGTCCGATGCCAGGATTCGGCGGTCAGGATTGAGCACGATGTTACTCCCCGAAGCTGGCCAGTCCCTTGAGCTCCAGGACCAGCAACAGGGTATTCTCCTCGGGCCGGTCGCTGCTGACAAAACGCTGGCCGGCTTCCAGGCTCAGGCCCCAGCAGCAGCTGTCATAACGCAGCCCCAGGACCGATTCCAGTTCGCGCTGATTTTCCATGTCATACAGTCGCCGGCCATGGAACCCCCAGCGGGGATTGAGTCGCCAGTTAAAGCCGGCCTCGCTGGTTTCCAGCCGGTCCCGCTGAAAGCGGTAGGCCGCGGCCAGCGACAGGCTATCCCAGGGCGAGTAACGCAGCCGGGCATTCGCGATGGTGACCTCATCGTCCTGCGGTGACCAGGTGACATCGCTGTCGAAGGCCCAGCGGTTATTGGGCCGCAGATCAAATTCGCCGATGATGTTCGAGCGTTGCCGCGGATCGATGACATCGTCACCCAGCGTGACCCGCCGATCTTCGAAATAAAAGACCTGGGCCAGCCGGGCCATCAACAGTTCCTGGCCCGTTTGCTGACCCAACAAACGGGTGGTAAGCGCGGCGGTCAGGTGATTGGTGTCGCCGATGCGATCGACCCCGTCGAAACGGTTGGCGCGAAATGGATCGTTAATGTTGAAACTGCGAAAGGCGCTGTCGAATACCGGAATCGCGCTTTGATCCCGATAGGGGATATAGGCATAAAACAGTTGCGGCTCGAGCGTATGCAGCAGATCGGTATCGGCGATGCGGGTATCGCGCTCGAAAAACAGCCCGCTGTTGAGACTGAAAATCGGGACCGTGCGGGTCAGCTCGGGTTCCGTGCTGATGGTCTGGGGATCCAGGTCGTACTGCGTGTAATGCAATGACAATTTGGGCTCGGCAAAGCCGTAGACCGTGCGCATCGGCAGGCTGATGGTCGGCTCCACGGCCAGCCGGCTGCCTTCGGGCACGGTTGGCGCATCGCGATGGACAAACTCGACCCACTGGGCATTGAACTGGTAATTGAGGGCATTGTCCCGCTGCGGCAGGCGGGAGGTCAGCCCCAGCTGCGGCAGGCGTTGATAGGTTTCGTTGCCGTTAATGACCTGATGACTCTGGGCCAGGGAGGTAAACTGCCAGCGGT
>CAYOOC010000021.1:6175-38920 GCA_964405505.1 uncultured Thiohalophilus sp. | reverse complement strand
TTGTAGGAGGGGCTTGCAGCCGCGACATGTCGAATTCTGGCACAGTCGCCGACGAAGTCGCCTCCTACAACTGAGAACCGGTGGTTCGGTTTCAGCTCACCCTGCCGTCCCGACCATCTTCTCAGGTACTAGTTACTAGGTTCTGGCCCCTGGCCCCAAAGTAGGAGGGGCTTGTAGCCGCGACTTCTCGAATCCAGGCAGGTCGCCGACAAAGTCGCCTCCTACGATGCGCCATTCGATTGATGAATCAGCTCGCAGGTCGGGGCAATGGCGGTGTCCGGCATCATTGCTCAATTGGTTCCTAACTTTCAGATTGCCCGATACCGCTACGCTATATCGGGCCTACGACTCAGAACTAAGTACTCAGCACTTAGAACTAAGCACTCAGCACTTTTTTATAACCCCCCGTTCGCCCAGCAGGCTGATAACGGCCTGGACGGATTCCTCGAGGGACTGTTCGGCGGTGTTGAGGTGCAGTTCGGGTTTGAGCGGGGCTTCGTAGGGGGAGCTGATGCCGGTGAATTCGGGGATTTTGCCTTCGCGGGCTTTCTGATACAGCCCCTTGGGATCCCGTTTTTCGCATACTGCCACCGGTGCATCACAGAAGATTTCCAGAAAATCGCCGTGCGGCATCAGGTTGCGGGCGGTTTCCCGATCCTCGCGCAGGGGGGAGATAAAGGCCGTGAGGACGATGACGCCGGCCTCGATGAACAGCTTGGCCACGTTGGCGACGCGGCGGATATTTTCGTGGCGATCCTCGATCGAGAAGCTGAGATCGCTGCACAGGCCATGGCGCACATTGTCGCCGTCCAGCACGAAGCTGTGGCAACCCAGGCGGTACAGCGCCTGTTCCACGGCATGGGCCAGGGTCGATTTGCCCGAGGCGGAGAGGCCGGTGAACCACAGCACCACGCTTTTGTGATGGTGGAGGGTTTCGCGCTGTTCGCGATCGATGGTGGCCGGGTGCCAGACGACGTTGTTGTTGGGTTTATCCACGGGATACCTGCGCTGGTAAGTCAGAAAGCGTTATACATTCTGTTTCAATATATAGTAAAATACCCAGATAATTCAACGGTTTATTACACGGTTTTTGCGCTGACCCGTCTTGTTCGGTCCGGAGTTGATTCGGATTTCGGCGTACCGGTCCCAATGTGAGTGACTTGCCAATATGAAATTCTTGCCGATTTTTCTTGATGTCAGGGACAGGCCCTGTCTGGTGGTGGGCGGCGGCGGTATTGCCGCGCGCAAGGTGTTTTTGCTGCTGCGGGCCGGTGCCAGCGTGACGGTAGTCTCGCCCGAACTGTGTCACGAGCTGGAAGAAAAACAGGCCAGCGGGGAAATCGAGTACCTGGCGCGGGCCTTTGAACCGGCAGACATCGATCAGCCGATGGTGGTGATTGCCGCGACCAACAATGAGAGTGTCAACCGGCATATATCGGAACTGGCCAGGGCGAAAAATATCCCGGTCAATGTCGTCGACGCGCCGGAATTATGTACCTTTACCATGCCGTCGATTATCGACCGTTCGCCGGTACAGATTGCGATTTCCACCGGCGGAGCCTCGCCGGTCCTGGCACGTTTACTCCGTTCGCGTCTGGAGACGGTCATACCCGCCGCCTACGGCCAGCTGGCCGCCTTGCTGGAGAGCTATCGGGAGAAGGTCAAACAACGCTTCAGCTCGATTACCGAGATTCGCCGTTTCTGGGAGGCCATTCTGGAAGGGCCGGTTGCGGATCGATTACTGGCCGGCAAGGAGAATGAAGCCCGGGCATTGCTGGAAGCGGCCGTGGCCAGTGGTCAGCCGCCGTCACTGGAAGGTGAGGTGTATCTGGTGGGCGCCGGCCCGGGCGATCCCGATCTACTGACCTTCAAGGCATTGCGCTTGATGCAACAGGCCGACGTGGTGGTGTATGACCGCCTGGTCTCGCAGGGCATTATGGATATGGTGCGTCGCGATGCGGAGTTCATCTACGCCGGCAAGGAGCGTAACAAACATGCCATTCAGCAGGAGGATATCAACACGCTGCTGGCGCGTCTGGCCAAGGAAGGGAAGAAAGTGCTGCGTCTGAAGGGGGGCGATCCGTTTATTTTCGGTCGTGGTGGTGAGGAGATCGAAACCCTGATGAAAGAGGGCGTCACTTTTCAGGTCGTCCCGGGGATCACCGCGGCGGCCGGTTGCGCGGCCTATGCCGGAATTCCGCTGACCCATCGGGATTATGTCCAGTCCTGCACCTTTGTCACCGGCCATCTCAAGGACGGTACCACCAACCTGAACTGGCCGTCACTGGCGCACCCGGGGCAAACGCTCGTCTTTTACATGGGGCTGCATGGCGTGCGTTCCATTTGCGAGAACCTGGTCAAGCATGGACTGGAGGACAGAACCCCGGCGGCCCTGGTCGAAAAGGGCACCAGCCAGGAGCAAAAAGTACATGTAGGCACACTTGCGACCCTGCCGGACCTGGTCCAGAACCACGATATCAAACCACCCACGCTGATCATCGTCGGCGAAGTAGTAGCCCTGCACGACAAGCTTAAATGGTTCGATCCGACCGGGCATGAAAATTAAAAACAGTTCTTAGTACTTAGTACTTAGTTCTCAGTACTTAGAACTAAGGCTTAGAACTTAGAACTTAGAACTTAGAACTTAGAACTTCGCTCAATGGAAACGGCTTGCCGACGGCAAATCCCTGGATATAGTCGATATTGCAGCGGGAGAGTTTTTCCCTGATCTGCTCGTCTTCCACGTATTCGGCAATGATCTCCAGTCCCTGTTCATGGCCGATCTTGATGATAGCGTCCACGATGGAGTGGTTGATCCGGTTGTTGTCGATATTGCGTACGAATTTGCCGTCGATTTTCAGATAATCCACCGGTAAATCATGCAGGTACTGAAACGAGCTGACGCCGGTGCCAAAGTCGTCCAGCGCGAATTTGCAGCCCATTTCTTTCATGACATTAATAAAGTGTAATGCCTTATCCAGATTCGATATCGCGGCGGTTTCGGTGATTTCAAATGTCAGGGCCGAAGGATTGATGTAGTTGCTTTGCAGTCGCTGGATAAGGTAGTCAATAAATTCACTGTTACACAGGGACTGTCCGGAGAGATTGATATTGTAGATGTTATCGCCAAAGTTGCGAATGGCCAGTTTTTCGAACGTTGAGAGAAAGGCATCAATGACCCAGCGATCGATTCTCGGCATCAACAGATAACGCTCCGAGGCCGGAATGAATTCTGTGGGCATAATGATGTTATCCCCCTCAATCATTCGCAGAAGAATCTCGTAATGCGCCTGTTGCGTGCAATTTTCCGAAACAGGCTGGATTTTCTGGCAGAATAACTCGAACTGGTCTGCATCCAGAGCGTCAGTGATCCGGTTGTACCATTGCAGTTCGTCACAGCGACGGATAAAGTCGCGATCGCTGGGAGCATAGGTATGGATACAATTCCTGCCGTTATCCTTGGCAATATAACAGGCCGAGTCTGCACGCATGAGGAGTTCGGAATGGTTATTAACCACTGCGTTAATGGGTACAAGACCAATGCTGACCCCGATGTCAAATGACGTATCATGCCAGATGTACCGAAAGTCGGCGACGCTGTTTTTAACTTCATTGGCGAGCTCTTCGGCCTCTTTGATATCAGTATCATAGAAGATGATGCCGAACTCGTCGCCGCCCAGCCTGGCCAGAAGATCGTGCCGGCGAATCCGGGCTTTTATTTGCTGGCTGATCTGTTTCAGTAGAATGTCGCCCGCCAGGTGACCACAGGTATCATTGATGATCTTGAATTGATCAAGATCAAGATAGCAGAGAGAGTGCTCTGTATCGCGCTCCTTGGCATCTTTAAGTGCATCATGCAGCTGGTTCTCGAATTCGCGGCGGTTGTAGAGTTCGGTCAAATCGTCATGCGATGCCTGGTAGGCCAGTTTGTCGGACATGTGCTTGACACTGGAAAAGTCATGAAATATCAGCGCCATACCGATCACATCTGCGGAACGGTCAAGTATGGGGCTGGCTGTATCCTTGATAACCAGCTCGCTGTGATCGGGTTTGATCAAGGTCAGGTGAGGATCATGATGCAGGTTTTCTTTGCTGGAAATGACGCTATCAACCGGATAATTCTCAATAGACTCCGATTCGGGTTTGCGAACTCTGAGCACTTTGTGGAGGCTTTTTCCCGAGACATTACTAAATCGATTGCCGGTGAGAATTTCCGCGGCAGGGTTCATATAAGTGATATTGCCATTTGTATCTGTTGTGATGACGCCCTCGCCAATTGACTCGAGCGTGACAAGCGCCTTGCTCTTCTCGACATAGAGCTCGTTCTCGCTCTTTTCTATCAACTCATCGCGTGCCTGCTTTAATGAGGTGGACATGTCGTTGATATGGCGCGCCAGCGCATCCAGCTCAGTAATTGGCGATGACTCCAGTTGATGACCAATATTGCCGTCACGTATTGTATCAATCCCCCTTAACATATTGATAAATGGATTGGTGATGCGTTTTAGATAAATCAGTGTAACGATAATAGTGATCGTCAGAAGTAAAAGGGTAATAACGATTCCCTCTATAATAATATTCTGCTTTTCTTTCTGCAGGGACAGAGTTGAAAATTCAACGCGAAGTGTTCCGATTTTCCTTTCCGGAGAATTTTTTGTGTCTGTGTAATCGTTTATATTTTCTGTAGATCTATGAATATCCGTTTCAACTTGTATTCCGGTTTGTTTGTCGGGTTCTTTTCTTATGTCGCCGCGTCTTTGATGGATGATGTTGTTTTGTGAGTCATGTATCTCAACTTCCAGGATTTCGTTGTTTTCGACGAAACTTTTTAACAATGAGCGGGTATATTCCCGGTTTCCGGAAACAAGGCCGTATTCCAGCGAGCTTGCAAACATCCGGGATAGCGATTTTGCTTTGTTGATCAGCCTGTATTCGGCATCGTCCATTCGATTGCCGATAAGAGACGCCGTCAGGACAAAGGCGATCGCCAGCATTGGCATGATTGCAATAGCAAGTACTTTATATTTTATACTTCTCATTTCCGGGACCTTTCCTGGTATGTCTGTATCAGATTGGAAGTGTCAATCGTTATCCCCAGTGACCTGGCAACCTGCGGGTTGATTTCCACGGTATACCCGGTGGGATAGAAGATATTCCCGCTATGACAGCGGTCTTTTCTGGTGATGATTTCGAGTACTTCAGACGCCATTGACTCCGGAGTTGAGTAGATTCCGATCAGGGCGCCGGCTTTGACAAAAGCACTGGAGTAACCGATTAGCGGCAGGTTGAAATGGTAACTCGAGATGAGGATATTTCGTGCTGTATTGCTGTTGTAAACTTGTTTATTATGGCGGGCGATGATTGCATCAGCACCACTTTTTGACAAAGCCTTGATGGTAGTGTGAATATTTTTCTCCAGTGGTATACGAACGACTTTCGGATCGTTCTCTTGCTGGGATAAATTATCCGAAAGTTCACCGCTTGTGTTCGCCGGGCTTTCAATGATTCCCGCAATCCGGATGTTGGGTAATCTGTCGCGAATTACCTGCTTGATTCGGTCCATTGGCTGATCGATCACCAACGCACAGCTTTTGTTCTGAGACAGGGGCGTTTCTGCGCGAACATCCCGATAACCTTCCCGGGTGAGTAGGGTCGCGATATGGGGGCTATCGACCCGCCACAGGGCGACTTCCTGCAGGCTCTTCTGACCCAGCGTGATAATGATCTGGCTGTTTTTAATCAGCTCCCGGAGATTCGTTGCGGGCAAGTCATCGATTGTGACGAAATGGTGCTTGTTACGTCGTGAAGCCGACTCGCCCTGTTGCTTTTGTACGGCTTCTTTGAAGGCCATATAGGCTGGTGCCTGGCTGCTCATGATATAGAGCGCATCGTATTTCTCTTCTGCACTCAACGTCACTGGTGTCAGCAGTACGGCGAACAATAGTGTCGTCCAACTGGCGATATATCGGTAACCTGCTGTAGGGGGCAACAGCCGGGGCAATGGCAGGATCAAGCGTTTCATTTGACCGCTGAGGCCGGGATCAGGAACAGACAGGGCCAGAGGCCGGATAACTCACAGGGTATTGTCATACAGGGCAGCGGGAATCCCGTCCTTCTCTCACAAAGAGGGCCTAAAGGTATGATAATATTTTATTTTTCAGGCTGGCAGCAACGCTTTTATGAGTATTCCCCGCTACACCGACGCCCCGCACAAAAACCGACAGGATCTGCGTAATCTGCGCCACATGCTGCCCTATCTGTGGGACTACCGGGGGCGGGTACTGGTGGCGCTGGTCAGTCTGGTGCTGGCCAAACTGGCCACCGTCGGGATTCCGATTCTGCTCAAGGAAATTGTCGACACCCTGGATGTGAAGGAGGGGCAGGCACTGGTTCTGCCGCTGGTCCTGTTTCTGGGCTACGGCGCCCTGCGCCTGGGCAGCTCGTTTTTCAATGAGATGCGCGACGCGGTGTTCGCCCGGGTTCGCTATGGTGCCATGCGCAAACTCTCCCATCAGGTCCTGCAGCACCTGCATCGGCTGTCGCTGCGCTTTCACCTGGAACGGCGCACCGGCAATATCACCAAGGATCTGGAGCGTGGCGCCCAGAGTGTCAGCTCGATTATGAACTACATGGTGTTCAATATTCTGCCGACGGTCGCCGAATTTCTGCTGGTTGCGGTAATTTTACTCAGTCAGTATGAGCCGCGTTTCACGATCGTGACCTTTCTGACTGTCGCGGTGTATATCGTCTATACCATGCTGGTCAGTGAGTGGCGTATGCATTTTCGCCATCGTATGAACGCGATGGACTCACAGGCCAACGGGCAGGCGGTGGACAGTCTGCTCAATTACGAGACGGTCAAATATTTCAATAATGAGCAGTTCGAGCTGCGTCGTTATCACGACACGCTCGATGAGTGGGAAACAGCCGCGGTCAAAAGCCAGACTTCCATGTCACTGCTCAACTTTGGTCAGGGGGCGATCATCGCCGTTGGCCTGACTTTCATCATGATTTACGCGGGCCATGGCGTGGTCAATGGCGAGATGAGTCTGGGCGATCTGGTGCTGGTGAATACCCTGATGTTGCAGATGTTCATGCCCTTGAGTTTTCTCGGCATAATTTACCGGATGCTCAAGTACACCCTCGCGGATATGGATCTGGTACTCAAGCTGCTCAACCGCGAGGAAGAGATCCGCGATGCGCCGGATGCCATGCCATTGCAGGTCGAGCGTGGCGAGGTGCGTTTTGAGCAGGTCGCCTTTGCCTACAGTCCGGACCGTCCTATCCTCAGGGATGTGACCTTTACTATCCGTCCCGGCCAGAAGGTGGCTGTGGTCGGCCATTCGGGGGCGGGCAAATCGACGCTGGCCCGTTTATTGTTCCGGTTTTATGATGTCAGTGCCGGCCGGGTCCTGATCGACGGCCAGGATATTCGCAAAGTCACGCAGGAGAGCCTGCGCAGTGCGATTGGCATCGTGCCGCAGGATACGGTGCTGTTTAACGAAAGCATTTTTTACAATATCCAGTATGCCCGGCCCGGCGCGACGCCTGAAGAGATCGAACAGGCGGCGCGCATGGCCCACATCCACGAGTTTATCGTCAATCTGCCCCAGGGCTATGACACAGTGGTGGGCGAGCGGGGCCTGAAGCTCTCCGGCGGCGAGAAACAGCGGGTGGCCATTGCCCGGGTGATTCTTAAAAACCCGGCGATTCTGGTGTTTGACGAGGCCACCTCGTCGCTCGACAGCCAGTCGGAACAGGCGATTCTCAAGGCTCTGCATGAAGTTGCCGAGCAGCACACCACGCTGGTGGTGGCCCACCGGCTGTCGACGATTGTCGATGCCGACGAGATTCTGGTCATGGAAGCGGGGCAGATCCTGGAGCGCGGTACCCATACCACACTGCTGGCCCGCGACGGGCTGTACCGCCAGATGTGGCGCCTGCAACAAAAAGAGGAACAGCAGGCCATCGACCCCTCGCCGTTGCCCGGGGCCTAAAAACCGGCCTCTAGAAGGGGTTTATGCGACTGTGTTTGGGAACGCAGTTCGCGCTATAATTCGAGCAGAGATACCAGGAGGGAATGCCATGCAGGATCTGAAATCCGCCATTGAATCCGCCGCCGAATCAAGCTGCGGCGGCGCCGAACCATTTGCCCTGCAGGTGGTGGATGACAGTATGGAGCCGGAGTTTCGGCGCCGCTGCGTCATCGTGGTCGACCCGACCGGCGTGGCACGCCACGGCAGTTATGTCATTGCCATCATCGAAAACGGCTACATCTTTCGCCAGCTGGTCATCGAAAACGATGAGTACTACATCCAGCCATTGAACGAAGCCTACATGCACGAAAAACGAAAAATCGACTTCAATGCCATCCAGGGCATCGTCGTGCAACAGGCCGGCCCCAACGGTCGCCGCAAGGACCGCAAGCGCTACGAGGACTAGATAGGTTAGTGGAAGTAACGCAAAGGACGCCAAGACGCCAAGAGCGCAAAGAAAATCTTAACCACGAAGACACCAAGACACGAAGAAAAGATTGTTAAACATAAAGTCTGATACAAATAAATAAATTCATGGTGAGATTTGTTTTCGCAGCCTTTAGTTGATGACTGCCCTGTCGGAATAAAGGCTGATTCCTCAATTATTATTAATTTTTCCTTTGCGATCTTGGCGTCTTTGCGTCCTTTGCGTTAATTTCCTTACTGGAGAAAAGAGTCTGATTATTTCTTGCTCATCTGTTCCGGGCTGAGTTTGGGGGTGAAGAAGTCGATGACGGTGTCTTCGTCCACTTCGTTTCCGTTATTGTCGTAGAAGGGCTGTTCGTAGTCGCTCCAGCCGCGCAGGCCGGTTTTCAGTGAGGTGACGTTTTTGTAGCCGAGTTGTTGCATGACTTCGGCGGCGAAGATGCTGCGGTTGCCTGAGCGACAGACGACCACGACGTCACGATCGCGGGCTTCGACCAGTTCGGGTACGGTGTCTTCGTAATCGTATTCGCAGGCCGTCTCCAGAATGCCGCGCGGGACGTTGATCGAGCCCGGGATGTGCATGGTCTCGTATTCGTAGGGTTCGCGCACATCGACGATCAGGGTGTCGGGGTTCTCCTGAAGTTGTTCCTCCAGGTCCCAGGGGAACAGCTCATTGACGTGTTTGGCGCTCTCGGCGACCAGTTCGGTGAATTTTTTCATCGTTACAGCCTTGCTGATTGAATAGAACAGAGTCTGTTAAAGCTATTTACAGGGTAAACCACCGAATTCACCGAGCACACCGAAGACACCGAATAAAGAAAATCCGGGTTGTCGCCTACATTCACTTTCGGTGGTTTCAGTGTATTCGGTGTCATCAGTGGTTAATTTGATTTGTCGAATAACGTGTCGGCGCTCGACAAACAGCCCGGTTATTCGGGACTGGCACGTGACAGGCCATATTCGACCGCCATCACGGCAGCCTCGACCCGGGAGTGAACATCCAGCTTGCGAAGGATCGCCTTGACGTGCAGTTTGACGGTCCCGTCGGAGATACCGAGGTTGCGGGCGATGGCCTTGTTGCTCTGGCCTTCGGCCAGCAGGCCGAGGATTTCGGTTTCGCGCGGTGTCAGTTCGTCAAACGGGCTGACATTGGCGGTTTCCTCGTCGTGATGGGTGCCCTGAACGGCCTTGGCGAGGATCGGCGCCAGATCGGGGGCGACCACGGTTTTACCGTTATTCACGATATCACGCAGCGCGAGGACCAGATCGTCCGGTTCCATGTCCTTGAGCAGATAACCCTGCGCGCCTTCGCGCAGGGACTCAAGCAAATCGCCTTCGTCGCTGCTGGTAGTGAGCATGACGATGGGCAGGTTCTCGTTGTTCTGACGCAACAGTTTCAAAACGCTGAGACCGTCGATCCCGGGCATGCGCATGTCCAGCAGGACGACATCGGGTTCGAGATCCTTGACCAGTCGCAGGCAGTCCTGACCGGAACCGACCGAGGCGACGATTTCAATCCCACGACTCGCCAGCAAGCCTTCCAGCCCGACCCGGAACAGCGTGTGATCATCGATTAGCAGTACGCGCAGCCCCATACTCAACCCTGTTGTTGTACCGGTACTTCGACGGTCTGGACTTCGGGGTAACGAAAGTGCAGCAGTACCCGTGTGCCTTCATTGGGTTCGCTTTCGATGCGAACCGTACCGCCAATCCGTTTGGCCCGCTCATCCATGATACTCAAACCCAGGTGATCGCCGGAGGTCCGATCCGAGGTGGGCAGAATGTTCATGCCCACGCCGTCGTCTTCGATCAGAATACTGCAATCACCGTTGACATCGCTGCGCATAATAACACGGACGGTATGGGCCTGGCTGTGTTTGCGAATATTATTCAAGGCTTCCTGGATGATACGCAGGGCCTGTACTTCGACGCTGGCCGGCAGGTACAGGACGTTCCATTCCTTTTGCAGGTAAATGGATATGTCGCTCTGGTTACGGAAACGATCGACCAGGTGCTCGACGGCCGGGACGAGGCCGCGTTTGTCGATCGGTGCCCGGAAATGGGTGATCAGTTCGCGCAGTTCGGCATACGCTTCGTCCAGATTGTTTTCGATTTTCTCCAGTTCATACCAGACCGACGGCTCCTCGCCCTGGCGAATCGTCTCGTCCAGAACCCGGACCTGGAAGCGCAGACTGGCCAGGGTCTGGGCCAGTGAATCATGCAGTTCGTGGGCGAGGCGGGTGCGTTCTTCCATAATGGAAAGCCGCTGGGCTTCGTCCTCGGAGCGGGCCTTGTCAATGGCCATACCCAGATGGCGCCCGATGCTGGTCAGCAGATCCTCGATATCGTCGGGTTCGGCGAAATCTTCCTGGCTGACGAACAGGTTATAGACACCGAGTGTCTTGCCCCGGTATTGCAAGGGGACGACGATCATGCCGATATCATCACTGTCGAAAAAAGTGCGCCCGATGATCTTGTCGCATTTGCGCAGGTCGCTCTGGAACAGCACCTTGCCTTCACTGAATGAACTGCCGCACAGGCACTCCTGAGAGGGAATCAACTGCTCGCGTTTGATGAGATCATCATCGAGGCCGATACTGGAGACCAGTCGCATCTGGTTGTTGTTATCCACCAGACGCACTACGGCGGCACGTGCATTGACCACGTCCTTGAGTGTGTGCAGAAACCGGGTTAGCAGATCATCGAGATCGCGTGAGATATTGATGCTGGCCGCGACGTCATAAATGATCTCCAGAGAATGGGTTTTGCGTTCGATATGTTTGGTTTGTTTGCGTACCTGGCTCTGCATATCCAGCGACAGCACTTCCAGCTCATCGGCCAGGGTGTTGAAGTCGGCAAACAGTCCCTTGAACTCATTGGGCGCGTCAGCGGGCAGACGGGCGGACAGGTTCCCCTGACGCAATTGTCCCGCCCAGTGGCGCAGCTGGGTGAGCGGGCGCAGCAGGGTCCGTTGCACCAGAATAATGAGAATGCCGATCAGTCCCAGACCGCCGAGTAACAGCGCCAGGATGGTGCCGACCAGGGTGGAGCCGGCATGATTGGTATACAGCAGCCAGGCACTGGCAATGCCCTGCACGATCAGGATAGCGCCAATGCCGAAAATGGCGCCACACAACCGGCTGCGCCAGATACCTTCGCGCGGCGGCAGTTCGGCGCCGGCGAGGGTCTCGCTGTCGACACGAGGCGCCGACGCGTTCTGTTCGGTGTTGGCGGATGGGCTATGCATGACCATAGTATACGGCAGAGCTCACGGGCAGGACTATGTCGCTGCGGCGAGCAAATCGCTGAAAAGTCATATAACTAACAGATTTAAAAGTAATGTGTGCCGTCCCCTTCATCTTTGGGGGGGACATAGTCCGGATCATTGGGGTTGAGGAAAATGAAATTGTGCTGACCGGGTTCCAGCTCGACAAAGTCCAGCGTGGCCCCTTTTAACAGCTCCACGCTGTCCGGTGGCACCATCACGGAAACGCCTTCGGACGTGTAGGTCACGTCGTTCTCATCCTGCTGGTCGGCAAATCCCATGGCATACTGGATCGTGCCGTTTTCGTCGCGTTTGGCGGCAATGCGCAGGGGCATGCCTTCCATCTGGTTTTGCTTGGCCGACTGTTTGACTTGCTCCGCGGCTTTGGGCGTCACGGTAATCATAAGGACTCCTTTGTTTCACTCGGGTTGTTCGTGGCGGATGTCAGTCCGGGCGAGCAGGGTCCAATATCCTACTCAATTAGTCAATTATACCGCAATTCCGTTCGCCTTGTGATGCCGGATCAGGTCTACAAACCGGCGTGCCCAGTGGTGATAATCGGTGTCGCGCAGATGGGCATAGCAGGCCAGCAGGTTTTTGTAGACCAGCCCGTCGTGCTTGCCATCAATGCCGGTGCCGCGCAGGACGTCATAGGCGAAACGCTGCGGCGCGGCCAGATTCTCCAGGGCCGAATAGTGGAACTCGTGGGCGGGGAATTCGTCACCGGCGGGGCGATCGTCCGCGGGCCACGGGCTGTCGGGCGTTTCACGCAGGCGGACATAGCCGCGCCCCTGCGGGCGAGGGTGCATCACGACATCGGCCTGGATCACACCAACCATGGGCTGAGTCTCGTTCTGCCAGCTGATCTGCCGGCACAGGTACATCAGACCGCCACATTCGGCATAGGTCGGCAGACCGGCCTCAATGGCAGCGTGAATGGCCTCCCGCAGGGGCAGGTTGGCGGCCAGTTCGGCCAGGCGCGATTCGGGGAACCCGCCGCCGATAAATATCCCGTCGACCGGCGGTAGCTGCCGGTCGTGCAGCGTGTCGAAAGGCACCAGCTCGGCACCGGCGGCCTGCAGGGCGTCAAGGTCGCCCGGGTAATAAAAGCCGAAGGCTTCGTCGCGGGCAATACCGATACGCACGTCCGGGGCGCGGGCGGTGGTCGGCGTCAGCGTATCATCGCCTGTGAGAGCCGGCGCCAGCCGGGCGATGTCCCGCAGCCGATCCAGATCCACCTGCTCGGCAATCCGCTGGCCGATGGCGTCGATCTTGTCGACGGCCTCGCGATTCTCGTTGCTGGGGATCAGCCCCAGGTGGCGCTCGGTGATCGCCAGACGGGCTTCGTGATGCACCGCGCCCACGACCGGGACGTCGGTGTAATGCTCGACCACGGCGCGCAGTTTGGCCTCGTGCCGATCGCCGCGGATCTGATTGAAGATGACCCCGGCAATATGCAGTTCGGGATCGAAGGCCTGGTAGCCCAGAATCAGGGGCGCGATACCGCGGGTCATGCCCTGTACATCGATCACCAGAATGACCGGGGTCGAGGTGAGCCGCGCCAGCGCCGCGTTGCTGTTGCTGCCTTCGATATCCAGCCCGTCATACAACCCCTTGTTCCCTTCGATCAGGGCCAGATCGGCGCCAGAAGCCTGCTGGTGGAGGGTGCGCAGGATCTCGGCGTGCGCCATGGTATAGAAATCGAGATTATGGCAGGGGCGCCCGGCGGCCTGGCCCAGCCACATGGGGTCGATATAATCCGGGCCTTTCTTGAACGGCTGCACCACCGAACCCTGTTGCCGAAACGCCGCGCACAGCCCGATCGACAGAGTCGTTTTGCCCGAGGATTTGTGCGCAGCGGAGATCAGCAGACGGTTCATGATTTGAAAGGGAGTGTCTTTTGCCGAGTTGATTGTCAGTGAGCACGGTATGAGCAGTAAACCACTGAACTCACTGAGCTATCAACATAATACATATTCGGTGTTTTCGGCGATTTCGGTGTCATCGGTGATCAATTCTCTTACCGGTAAAAATAAGGGGGACGCAGTCGTAACCGGGTCCCCCTTAGATATTGGTATTGATGAGTGAAAAATCAATCAGGCACTGTGGTGCGGATCGACATCCTCGTCGGCCAGACTGGAGGGCATAAAACGCAGGATCTTGACCGCCAGGGCGACCATGATCAGGGCCACGGCCACGCCAGCCAGTCCCAGCAGAACCTCCCAGAGGCTCGGGGCATAGTGTGCCACCTGACCATCGAAGAAGCTGCTTTCGATCACTTCCTTGCCGGGGAAGATTTCCAGCGGATAGGCCTGGCCGCCGATAATCAGCACATACAGCTGGATCATGCCACCAATGATGACCAGCAGGGCACCCAGTCCGACCAGGGTCCGGTTTTTGCCGGTGCTCGGGTGATAGAACAGCAGCAGCGGCAGCAGGGAGCCGATCACGATCTGGCCAATCCAGAACAGCTGGGTGTAAATGCCGCCATCGCGCAGAATGAAGGCCTCAATCCCGTGATGTTCAGTGGCATACAGGTTGGTCAGATGGTAGGCCAGAACAAAATAGAGCACGCCGGCCACGAAAACACCCAGCAGGTTTTTCAGACGCCGGAAAATGGCATCGCCCAGTGGCCGGTTGGTCCATTTATAGGCGGCCATCAGAACCAGCAGGAAGATCGCCAGACCAAAAGAGAAGGACATGGCAATGAACAGCGGCGCCATGATGGCAGCATCGTAGCCCTGGCGGGCGACCAGGAAACCGAAGATGGAGCCGGTACCGGTGGTCAGGATCAGACGCCAGAGGAACGCAGCAACACCGACCGGCTTGCTGTATTTGTTCATGCTCTGCTGCATCATCATCCACAGGTAAACGGCGACAATCGCGAAGAAGCCGTTGTAGAGGATAATGTTCCAGGCAAAGATTGATTTGAAGTTATAGTAAGTCATGGCGATGATCAGCCGATCGGGACGGCCCAGATCGAGTACCAGAATCATCAGGCCGCCGGCGAGCAGGGCGATGGCCAGCAATCCGGAGAGTCTGGCCAGTGGCTTGTACGCCGTTTTATTAAATACGGATGAGATTGAAGCGACGTTGAGCGCCCCGGAGGCCGCGACGATCAGAAAAATCGCGAAAATATGCGGCGTGCCCCAGACAACGGCGTTATTCATGCCGGTGACATAATGGCCGTGATGTTCCATGACATACCAGGCACCCAGCCCGACCAGAATGATCGCGCCGAGGATGCCGAGAAGGGCAAGGTAGCCGAAGCTTCGGCCTTCAATTTCCATGAACTGTACGTTTTTCATTTCGACTGACAACCTGATTGGTATATTTGTTATAGACCCTGATAGCGAACGCCGGTGTTCAGGCCAAGATCAGCGCGTAATTGCTCGCCACCGTATTCTTTCAGCTGACGGGAAATTTCACTGTTCGGATCTTTCAGATCACCGAAGTACATGGCGTTGTGATTGTCGGCATTGCAGGCCTCGACGCAGGCGGGGGTACCGTCCTTGTCGACCCGGTGTACGCACATGGTGCAGGATTCGACAGTCCCCTTGCCACGCGGGGCAACGACTTTCTGGTCTTCCAGATCTTCGTGGACGAACGAACGGGCCTTGTAGGGGCAGGCCATCATGCAATAGCGGCAGCCGATACAAATGTGCTTGTCGACCAGGACGATACCGTCGGCCCGTTTCATGGAAGCACCAGTTGGGCAAACATCGACACAGGGCGGATTTTCACAATGCTGGCACATCAGGGGCAGGGACTGGACATGGCCGGTCTGTTTGTCCTTGATGGTTACCTTGCGAATCCACTGCGCCTTTTGGTGCGGACCGGACTTGTCTTCACTGGCATCGGCCCGACCCCAGCCGTTTTCATCCATGCAGGCAGTGACGCAACTGTCACAGCCTTTGGCGCATTTGTTGGTATCGATCAGGATGCCCCAGCGCTGTTCGCTGGTCGCGGCCTGTTCCGCCGGGCGGGCATGGACCTGGCGCAGGAAAACGCCCGGTGCAACCGCCATCCCCGCCGCGGCGGCGGCTTTACTGAAAAAATGCCGGCGCGACAGATCTGCGTTGTAAGTCTTGTTGCTCATTATTGCTGATCTCCTTCAGTCAATACCTGCAAGGTTTCGACGGAGAGTTTTTTCCCTTTCAGGGCAATCTTGCCGTGATGCGGATTGTCGCCGGTGTTAAAGGTATGCTGGTAATCAGTCTGTTCCGGCGTATCGCGGTGACAGCTGAAGCAATCCACACTGACCGAAGCATAATTGTGGCAACTGCTGCAAAAATGCTCATCCTCACCAAAGCTGGCAAATTGGCCGTCTTCATCGGGAGTCACATGACAGTTGATACATTCCGCCAGGCTGAACTTGCTGGTGCGGATGCCTTCGCGCAAGGTATCGTCACGCTTATGCATGAGATCATCCATATGGTTTTTGCGCATATAGTCTGTCGGCGCAACACAACCATATTCTTCCGTTGCCTTTTCTTTGGCTTTGGGAATTTCAGGGGTTGGTGCATCCCCTGCCTGCACAGTAAAGGGCAGGGCGATAAGCCCTGCCATTATTGTTGTTTGTATCAACTGTCGTAGTGACACCGTTACTACCTCTATTCGTTATTATTCACCCATTGCCATGTCGATGTAGCCGGTCGGGCAAACATCGGCGCAGATGTGGCAACCGATACAACGTGCGTAATCGGTCGCAACATAACGGCCCATGGTGTGCTGGTTCTTCGGCACACGATAAACCGCATCCTGCGGGCAGTAGATAACACAGTTATCGCACTCGAAGCACATACCGCAGCTCATGCAACGATCGGCTTCCTCACGGGCCTGTTCAGTCGACAGGCCTTTCATGCGCTCCTGGAAGTGTCCCAGTACATCATCGGCGGAAGGTACATCTTCCGGACGTTTGAGACGCGCGGTGTAGCTGAAGTGGCCGAGGAACAGTTCATCCGCGGGGATAATTTCATGTGCCGAACGGTCTTCATAATTATGCACGGCCCATTCCGCGGCGGCAGTGCCCCATTCAGATTCATGGGTATAATCTTTGGGTTCCAGACCGGTTTCACGCAGCTTGTTCAGCAGGTTGAAGTGATGCTTGTCGACCTTGGGACGTTTGCCCAGGTTCTCGGCCTTCAGATAGTGGTCGATACTTTCGACGGCAATCGAGGCCTGACCGATGGCGGTGGTCAGCAGATGCGGGCGAACGATATCGCCGGCAACGAAGTGACCCGGCTTGCCCGGGACCTGGTAATGCTGGTCCGCATCGATAAAGCCGCGGTCGTTACCCAGGTCTTCAAAGCCTTCCAGCTTGCCGCCCTGACCGATGGCGCTGACCAGCAGATCCATGTCGATGTCGTACTCGGAGCCTTCGATCGGTGTCTTGCCGTCTTCTTCGAGCTTTTGGACACGCAGTGCCTTGGCACGGCCTTTTTCGTCGATGAGGACTTCTACCGGATTAACACAGTCGATGATCTCAACACCTTCGCGCAGGGCGTCGTTCACTTCGTGCTCTGCCGCGGCCATGCTCTTGATCGGCGAACGGGAGAGCAGGGTGACCTTGGCGCCCTGGCGGGTGGCGGAAGAGGCGACATCATGCGCGGTATGGCCCAGAACGATGTTTTCCGGGCGGTCCTTTTCGTTAATTTCGGTGATGTGACCCAGACGACGGGCAACGGAGGCCACGTCGATGGAAGTGTCACCACCGCCGACTACGATAACCCGCTCGGAGACCAGTTGCAGACGGCCGTCGTTAAAGGCTTCCAGGAAGTCGACACCGGTCAGCACATTTTGCGCCTTGTCGGCACCGGGGATCGGCAGCTTGCGGCCGGTCCAGGTACCAACGGCCCACAGAATGGCATCGTAGTCTTTTTCCAGCTGTTCGACGGTGATGTCCTTGCCAACCCAGGTATTGAGTTTGACTTCGACACCCATGTCGATGATGCGGTTGATTTCACCGTCCAGTACGTCACGCGGCGTACGATAACCGGGGATGCCGTATTTCATCATCCCGCCCAGTGTGGCGTGGTTATCAAAAACGGTGGCGCCATAACCCTTGCGACGCAGCTGATAAGCCGCGGCCAGGCCGGCGGGACCACCGCCGACGACGGCGATTTTCTTGCCATTGTCTTCTTTGGCGGCTTCAAACGTGTACTTGTTGGACAGGGCGGTATCACCAATGAACTGTTCTACCGCATTGATGCCGACATAGTCTTCCACTTCGTTACGGTTGCAACCGTCCTGGCAAGGCGCGGGACAGACACGGCCCATCACGGAGGGGAACGGGTTGGCGTCGGTGGAACGGCGGAATGCATATTCTTCCCAATCCATCCCTTCGGGCGGATTTTCGATACCACGAACGATATCCAGCCAGCCACGAATGTCCTCGCCGGATGGACAGCTACCCTGGCACGGCGGAGTACGATGGACGTAGGTCGGGCACTTGTGGGAAGTGTCCTCTTTGAAGATCTTATCCGACCAGGAAGCCCAGTCCTCATTGGTTTCACCTTCCTTGAACTTGCGGAAAGTTAGTTTGGTGTTCATATCGTCTTGGGAAGTAGCCATGCCTGTTCTCCTATGCGATGTCGGTTAATACCGTCAAATCGTAAAAGTTTAAGCTTCTGATTCAGTTTCAGTTGCCTCATCTTCTTCGTCACTCGGGGCATCACTCAGAATGAGTGCCTCGCTGACCAGCTGATGGACGCTGACAATGTCAGTCATACCGAACCCGTAGTAGGGTAGGACCTTGGTAAATTGGCTCTTGCAAATCGCGCAAATCGCCGCCACGTTGGTTACGCCGTTATCGTCCACGACGCGTTTGTAGGCTTCCATGCGGGGCTGGGCGCCTTTGACGCGCAACTCCATGAGATCGTCGGTCAACAGACCGCCACCACCACCGCAGCAGAAAGTGGCTTCCTTGATGTAGTCGGCGGGCATGTCGACATAGTTGTTACAGACCGCCCGAATGATCGCGCGGGGAATATCGAACTGACCACCGGGCTTGTCACCCATGCGTGAGGCACGTGCCACGTTACACGAATCGTGGAAGGTGAGCGTCATGTGGTCGTTTTCCGACTTGTCGAATTTCAGTTTGTTCTTCTGGATCAGATCGTAGGTGAATTCGCAGATGTGCTGCGGTACCGGATAATTGGGATCCAGGAAATCGAACGGACCGGCCAGTGTATTCAGGAAGCTGTAGGCAACACGCCAGGCATGGCCGCATTCACCAAATACAATACGCTTGACGCCAAGATCCTCTGCGGCCTTGCGAACTCGCAGGGACAGGTCACGCATATTTTCATAACTGCCGATGAACATGCCAAAGTTGGCCGCCTCGGATGCGTAGGAACTCATCGTCCAGCTTACCCCGGCTTCATGGAAGACCTTGGCGTAACCGATCAGGCCATCCACATGCGGCTCGGCGAAGAAGTCGGCGGACGGGGTGACCAGCAGGATTTCCGCGCCTTTTTGATCCAGCGGGAACTTGACCGGGACACCGGTATCTTCCTCGACTTCTTCTTCCAGGCCTTCCAACGTATCGGCCAGGGCCGGCTCGGGCAGACCCAGGTTATTACCGACGGTGGCGGCCTTACCAATGATTTCGTTGCAGTATTTCTGTCCGACACCGATGGCGTCCATGATTTCACGGGCGGCCATGGAGATTTCGGCGGTATCAATGCCGTAGGGGCAGTACACGGAACAGCGCCGGCACTGGGAGCACTGATGGAAGTAGCTGTACCAGTCGTCGAGGACGTCCTTGGTCAGGTCTTTCGCGCCGACCAGCTTGGGGAAATACTTGCCGGCAAAGGTGCGATAGCGACGATAGACCTGGCGCAGCAGATCCTGGCGTGCCACCGGCATGTTTTTCGGGTCGGTGGTGCCCAGATAATAGTGGCACTTGTCGGTACAGGCGCCGCATTTGACGCAGGAATCCAGATAAACCTGCAAGGAGCGGTAGCGGCCGCGCAGATCATCGAGTTTTTCCAGCGCCTTTTCTTCCCAGTTTTCCACCAGCTCGCCGGGAAAGCCCAGGGCTTCCTGGAACTGTGCCTTGGCCACATACGGTTTGCTGTGCGCCATCACCCCTTCTTTGAGCTTGGGGATGAGCGGGTATTCGTGCAATTCCGGTGTATCGAAGTCTGCCACGTCAATAATCCTCTAGCGACTTTCCAGTGTATTTACTTTTCGAGTTCGGCGGCCCACGGTGCCAGATGGCGTTTTTCCCGCGGGTTGTCGACCTGGTTACGACTCGGGCTGAAGAACACACCCGGTGCGTGCAGCAATTTGCTGATGGGGAAGATAATCATCAGCAGGGCAACCAGTGTCAGATGAACCAGTAAAAATGCGTCACTTGGCAGCGGTTCGATCGTGAAACGCAACAGGCCAAGGAAAAAGGCTTTAACCATGACAATGTCGGTATGCGCGACAAAAGTCATCAGCATACCGCTGACGCCGATGGCAATCAGCAGTAACAGCATCAGATAGTCGGAGGGTGAGGAAATGTAACGCACCCGATCCACAAAAATTCGCCGGGCAAACAGGCCGAGCAGGCCGATGACCATGGCAAAAGAAGCGTATTTACCAAACGGTTGAATCAGATCAACCCAGAACCAGGTATCCGCCTGGAAATAACGCAGATGTCGCAGTAATACGAGTAACAGGCCCAGATGGAACAACCAGCCAAACAGCCAGGTCCACTTGGTCGCCTTGAACAGGCTGGTGAACAGTACAACTTCGCGTACCATTCGCAGTACAACACCGGAACGACTCACGGGAGCCGGTGTCGTGGGAATCTTTAATGGTGCCGGCGTACGTGCATACAAGGCAATCTTGCGCACCAAACCAACAACCAGCAGCAGGGTTGCCGCATAAAATAATATTGCGTAAGTCACGGACAGCGCCGACATGCTACTGTTCCCTCTACGTTAACTCGTTGTAATTATCGGTTTAGATCAAATCAGGTGGAAGGAGGGGAGTAATACTCCCCTCGAATTCCGCAGCGTCGGTGTTCAGACGCAGCCAGTCGGCTTGGGCAGACCGGCATATTTACATGCCTGCTTGCCGGGGCCATAGGGGAACAGTTCGTACAGGTACTTGCTGTTACCTTTTTCCTTGCCCAGCTTCTTGCCGATAGCCTTGGTCAGTACACGTACAGCCGGCGCGATCTGATACTCTTCATAGTACTCGCGCAGAAAGTTGATAACTTCCCAGTGGTTTTCAGTCAGATCCTGGCCTTCGTCTTTGGCCATATATTCGGCAACTTCCGGAGTCCAGTCGGCCAGGTTTGACAGATAACCTTCTTCGTCGACTTCCAGCTCTTTGCCACCTACGTTGATAGTACCCATCGTTTATCTCCTCAGTAAGATACTGTGTGTGGATTTACTCATTAAGTCCATGCGCCGACTTTGTCGTTATCGACAGTCAGCTGAACGAAACCGCTGTAGTCGACAACCTTGACGCCGTCGATCAGCTTGTTTTCGTCGATGCCTCGGGCTTTAAGGTCAGGACCCAGAACGTAGAAAGAAACATCTTTCATCGCGCCCGATACCTTGTCAGCATGTGCTGTGCCCTTCATCGCACCATAAACCCCGTCTTCATACAGAATGACGGAGCTACCCTTGAGAGCGTGACTTATAGCGCTATCGAGAGAGTTACGCTCATAAGGTGATTTATTTACAGTGTGTAAAATCGGCATTTTTCCCACCTTATACTTTAGAAGCTCAGAACGACGTCGGAATCGTCAACAATCTTGGCGAGTTCCTTGGCGGATACGACCTTGATGGAGTCTTTTTCCGCCCAGTCGTCGTCTTCATCTTCATATTTCAGATCGAGCAAATCGTCGACGGTCAGACCACGTGCGTCGAGCGATTCTTTTTCGACATAAATTTTCTGAACGTCATAATCGCCCAGGGCCGAGTAGGTCGGCGAGAAATTCTTGATGCCGAGCTCGGAGGTATCCTGACCTTTCATGATCTGGTAAACGCCATCATCAACGAATGCCAGTGATACATCCTGTTCGAATGCGGCACCGATCAGTACGACTTCCAGGGATTCCCAGGCATAGACCGTACCGTAGGGCGCCCGACGGTTCAGATATAAAAAATTCTTAATATCAGACATGAGGCACCTCTAATCAGTCACCAAATACAACCAGACGATCAGCCTGAATACAGCCTTCTACCAGCTGCCCCAGACCGGAGATACGGAACCCGGGGGCAATGTTATTGCCATCCTTGCCGTTTCGACTTTGTTCGCCTTCATCAACAATACCGCGGCGTTGAGCAGCGGCGACACATACCACCAGATCCAGTTCGTGTTTACTGGCCAATTCAGACCAGGTGTTCACAATGTTCAGATCATCCTGCGGCGGTGTTGTGTAACGCGTACCGTTATTTACGCCATCATGATAGAAAAATACACGAAAGACCTCATGACCCGCATCCAGCGCGGCCCTGACAAAATTCAGGGCCGAGGTGGAAGCTTCATGATTGTAAGGGCCTTCGTTAACCTGAATAACATACTTCATCTGATTAACGTCCCCTTGGTTTAGAAGCGGATGTGGGTTGAAGCGTTCAGACTGTTACGGGCACCACGCCAGTTATCGATGTGGTACTTGGTGAACGGCAGACCGGTAACTTCGAAGAAACGCGGCCAACCGATACGGTCGATCCAGTCGTTGATGCGCTCCCAGTCTTTTGCACCTTCCTTGTATTCCTTCAGGATGCGCTTGACGATGGCAGTCGCTTCAGGCCAACGCGGCGGATTGTTTGGAATACCGGAAGCAACCAGCTTCTGGAAGGTTGGCTTGCTACGAGCGTTGGAGTGGTTACCACCCACCCAGATAGCCAGCTTGGTGTGTTCCGGATCGTTGATCTGCATCGGCGGGCAGGGCGGGAAGCAGGCACCACAGCAGATGCACTTCTTCTCATCGACTTCGAGGGAAGCCTTGCCGTTAACCATGGCAGGACGAATCGCGGCAACCGGGCAACGAGCAACAACCGACGGACGTTCGCACACATTGGCAACCAGGTCATGGTTGATGCGCGGCGGCTTGGTGTGCTGAACGTTGATAGCGATATCACCCTGGCCACCACAGTTGATCTGGCAGCAAGAAGTGGTGATATGCACACGGTTGGGCATGTTGCAGTTCTGGAACTCTTCGATGAGCTCATCCATCATGGCTTTAACAACACCCGAGGCGTCGGTGCCCGGGATGTCGCAGTGCAACCAGCCCTGGGTATGCGAGATCATCGCAACCGAGTTACCGGTACCGCCAACGATGAAGCCGGCGTCGGTCAGGGCGGTGATCAACGGATCAACCTTGGCCGCATCGGAAACCATGTATTCGATATTACTGCGGATGGTGAAACGGACATAACCGTCACCATACTTTTCGCCGATTTCAGTCAGCTTGCGCAGTGAGTAAACGTCCAGAATACGCTGGGTACCGGCCTTGACGGTCCAGATTTCGTCGCCGCTATGAGCGACGTGGCGCAGAACACCCGGTTTCGGGTGTTCGTGGAATTTCCACAGGCCGAAGTTCTTGCGCATCACCGGATGCATGTACTGGAAGCCGTCAGGACAACCAGATTCAATAGGCTGACGCATATCTTCAAATGACATCATTATCTCCTAATTGAGTTAATCTTTAATCTGTCAACCTTGGTGGTTTACGCGGAAGCTTCTTCAGCTTTGCGGGCAAACCATTTTTCGGCTTCCTCGTCCCAGCCGTCAGTCCGTACATAAGAAGACTGACGCGGGTTATTGACCATGTGCGGATCGACGTCGATGCCGATGCCTTCCAGGAAGTTCACCAGACCGATACGTTCGATCATTTCACCGGTACGCTCATGCTCAAGCGCGTTCTCGGCGAAGAAGTCGATGGTTTCCTCGGCGATTTCCACCAGGCGCTCGTAATCTTCTTCGGTTTCCAGCTTCATGAACGGCACAATAACAGTACCCATCAGGTCACCGATCTTCAGCGTACGCTTACCACCGATCAGCAGGGTGATACCGCGGTCGTCGCCGGGAGACAGTGCCTTGTTCATGACGTTCAGGCAGTGCATGCAACGTACGCAGTTGTGGTTGTCCACTTCCAGCGTGTCGTCGTCTTTCAGGCTCAGTGCCTGGGTCGGGCAACGGGTGATGACGTTGTCGATCACGTATTCACGGCCTTTAGCCTTGACGAAGTTCTTGACTTCTTCCTGGTCGACTTTCATGTCGTCGCGCCAGGTACCGATGATGGCGAAGTCAGCACGCTCGATAGCGTTCACGCAGTCGTTCGGGCAGCCGGAGACCTTGAACTTGAACTTGTAGGGCAGGGCCGGACGATGCACGTCGTCGGTGAAGTTGTTGACCAGCCAGCGCTGAATACCGTGCTCATTGGCGCAGGACTGTTCGCAACGCGCGGAACCGACACAGGACATGGCGGTACGTACGCACGGACCGGCACCACCGAGGTCCCAGCCGTATTCGTTGATTTCGTCGAAGAAGTGCTGGGTACCGGCGGTGTTGGTGCCGATGAACATGATGTTACCGGTCTGACCGTGGAAGGTGACCAGGCCTGAACCGTGTTTTTCCCAGCTGTCGCCGAGCTGGTTCAGCATGTCAGTGGTGTAATAGTTACCTGCCGGCGGTTGAACGCGCAGGGTGTGGAATTCGCGAGACGCGGGGAAGGCATCGCCAACTTCGGAGAAGCGCGGAATGATACCGCCGCCATAACCGAATACGGAAACCGTACCGCCTTTCCAGTAACCCTTGCGGGTTTCGTAAGAGTGCTCCAGCTGCCCCAGCAGGGAACTGGCCATTTCATTGATTCGTTCGTCGGGATGGTCGTCGCGCAGACGCTTAAAGCCGGAAATAAAGCTGGGCCAGGGGCCTTTTTCCAGCTCATCCAGCATCGGAGTGTCATACAGTTTCTTTGCAGCCATGGTGTTCTCCTTAAGGGGTTACCCAAATAAGCCGTTGTACGTTTTACCTTTAAACCCCACCAAGCCGTGGGATTAAACACATCTTTTACAAGTTGCCCGAAGTCTATGCCGCAACTTTTGTGACGAGTATCATACTGATGGGGTGAATTGGGGCCCCCGGGTTATCTCCAATGGGGTATACCACCAGGCCACTACATGTAGGGGCTCTCGTCCACCCGATACACAAACGTCATTCACTCCGTGACAATACCGGCCGGTTTGCCTGTTTGGGCGTATTACCAGCTGGGTATTCGTCTGTCTGGCGCGGTATGCTCTAATCGGTTTTGTGGTCCGCGCCGTGACCTCCCGATTCCGCGCAAGCGTCACTCTATATAGCAGAGGGGCACCGGTTTGCCGGCGAAAATTCCCGACTAAAAGCGTCGGGGATACCCCGTAAAATGTGGGCGTATTCTACTGATGAATGGCCAGAATGCAAATCATTAATGCACCGATAAAAAACAGGGCCGCGGCGGTTGCCGCCTTTGACCTGAACAACGATCGCGCCTATCGGCAGTGGCGGGATCAGCGTCTGGCCAACTATCCGGCCGGTGCCGCGCAATTGCGCGTGCCGCTGGCCGATCCCGCCAGCCTGAGCGAGCGCGAACAGAGCAACCTGCGCGAGCAGGTGCGCCGCTGCAATATGGCGATTTATCAGGCCGATCCGGCGACCGACCGCGAGGCGGTCCGGGCGCTGGGGCGACAGCTGGGACTCGAGCGCCTGGACGGCAACCTGTGCGCCGACGAGGACAGTATTACCGCGCTGCAGGTGATCCCCGACGGGCGCCAGCGGGGCTATATCCCCTACAGTAACCTGCCGCTGAGCTGGCATACGGATGGATACTATAATAAGGGCGAGCAAATGATTCGGGCCATGCTGCTGCATTGCGTGCGCCCGGCCGCCAGCGGCGGCGAGAATGCCCTGCTGGACCATGAAATGGCCTATATCCACTTGAGAGATACCGATCCCGCCTATATCTCGGCTCTGATGGCGACCGATGCGATGACCATTCCGCCCAATGTGGAGCAGGGGGTCGAGATACGCGGGGCGGTGAGCGGACCGGTATTTTCCGTCGATGAGGCAACCGGCGCGCTGCATATGCGCTATACCCATCGCCAACGCAACATCGAGTGGAAAGCCGACAGCCTGACCCGCGAGGCGGTCGCCTGTTTGCGTGAATTTCTGGCCAGCGATTCGCCGTATATCTTTCGCTATCGCCTGGCCCCGGGAGAAGGCGTTATCTGTAACAATGTGCTGCACAGTCGCAGCGGTTTCGATGACGATCCGGCGCAGCCGCGGTTGCTGTACCGGGCGCGCTATTATGATCGCATCAGCGAGACATAAATGACATTGGGAGCCACTGAACACACTGAATGCACTGAAATCACCGAAGTGATTTATCGCATTCACTCAATTTCAGTGAGTTCGGTGACTTCGGTGTTTCGGTGATGGGCTGAACAAGCCGGGATAAATCAATAGTAATAACAGGATGGCAACTATGCTCTGGTTAAGTGAAGTATTATTGCAAAACCACGATCTGGAGAGTTTCGAACAGCTGGAAAAAGTGATCGTGGAAAAGGCCCAGGAAGGGGAAATGTTTTTCCGGATGGATGTGAAACCGCCATTTCAGGATACCCCGGAAAACTGGGAAGAACGTCTGGAAGCGGTATTTACCGCCCGGACCTGAACGAGACGCGAGGTGTAATACGTGTTCTGGAGTGAAGAGAACGACGAACAGGAACAATTTGTCATCCCGGAGAATGTGCTGGATGTGGTCTTTGCCGTGAAGGACTGCCCCAGCCTGCCGGCCGAGCACGCCTATCCCCTGTCGCAAGCCCTGCATGACGCGCTGCCCTGGCTCTACGACGAGGAGCGGGTCGGCGTGCATCCGATTTACGGTGCGGATAGCGGCAATGGCTGGCAACGCCCGGAGGATCCCGATGCGCCGATTTATCTCTCCCGTCGGCAGAAGATGACCCTGCGCGTCCCGTACGAGCGAATCGACGACGCCCTGCAGTTGTCCGGGCAAACGCTCGAGATCGACGGTTACAGCCTGACGGTGGGCGAAGCTAAAACCCGCCCGTTAAGTGATTTGCCGACCCTGTTTGCGCGCAATGTGGCCACCGAATCGGGGCTGAGCGAGGACGACTTTCTGGCCCGGGTTGCCGAGGAGCTGCGCGAGCTGGATGTGCAGGTCAAGAAAATGATGGCCAGTATCGAGCGCGATATCCGCACCCCGGACGGTCCGCTGCATACCCGCGGCCTGATGCTGGCCGATCTCAAGCCGGAGGATTCGGTGCGCCTGCAGGAAACCGGGCTGGGACCGCACCGCAAGCTGGGTTGTGGCCTGTTTGTGCCGCAAAAAGGCATCAAGGCGGTCTGAATCGCGGCCAATCTGGTCGAAAATTCACGAAAAGTATTCACCCTGCACGCTTTTTTTGGTTTAATAAGCGCCCTTTAATATTCGGCAATTGTAATTTTCGATACGGTTTATTGATACTGACTTGATATTACAGGGGACAAAGAAAAATGGCTTACGAACTGAACGGCAAGACCATTGAGACGAACGAAAATGGCTACCTGCTCGATCATAACGACTGGAACGAGGAGCTGGCCCAGATCATCGCCAACGAGGAAGGCCTCGGCGAGCTGACCGACAAGCATTGGGATATCATCCATTACCTGCGGGATGAATACATCAATAACGCCGGTAACCAGCCCAACGAGCGGACCATCCTCAAGGCAATGGGCGAAAAGTGGGGTGCCAAAATCGGCCAGAAGGACACCTTTGCCCTGTTTCCCAAAATGCCCTCCAAGCAGGGTGGCAAGGTCGCCGGCCTGCCGGAAAGCCGACGCAAGGGCGGTTATTAATTCCGGCATAGACCAAAAGTGATATAGGCGTGGCAGGTTCGGCCTGCTACATTGAGCCACAATCACGAATTCAGACCCTACTATTTATATAGAAGAGACAGCGAGGTACCCGCTATGAGCTCAAAGGCAGAAAAAATCGCCAAATTGATCGAAATGCAGAAAAAGTTCATTGAATACGAACAGACCCACGGCGTTGATCCCAAGGATTACTACGCGCCGGAATCCGGCCATACCCTGGACGGCTACCGTCAGCAGTACCGTGATCTGGCCATGGACGTCCTGGAAGAAGCTCACAAGCAGGTCGGTTCCAAAGCCTTCAGCTAATCGCTCTTTATAGCGAAAATAGCTAGTAAAAACGGGGCCTTGCGCCCCGTTTTTCATTTAAATTCTAACTTTATGCCCTCTTTTCACCGCACTGGAAATAACGCAAAGAACGCGGAGACGCAAAGTTCGCAAAGGAAAGCTAATAATGTTGAGGGTGTTGAATCACCTGGAATGCGGTAATTCAAAATTTATTATTTAACGTTCAAAAATTATATCTTTGCGTTCTCCGCGCCTTTGCGATCTTTGCGTTCCTTCCACAGACCTGACTATTAGATCTCGGCCCACATGCGGAACAGGTTTGAATAGGCGATATCCACCTGTTTGGTTTCCGCCTCATCCGGGCGCTGCTGCAGCAGGCTCTCCCGGGCCTGGTTGAGGCCGTAGAGCAGCTCCCGCTGGGCCGGGTCGCGGATCATGCTCTGCGCCCAGGAGACGGCCACCAGTCGGCTGCCGCGGGTGACTTCGGCCACGTGATGCAGGCTGGAGGAGGGGTAGACCACGGCCTGGCCGGCCGGCAGTTTGATCGACTGGCTGCCAAAACTGGTGTGAATCACCAGTTCCCCGCCGTCGTACTCTTCAGGCGCATTGAGAAACACCGTGACAGACACATCCGATCGATAGCGCCCCTGGGCCGGTCCCATAATCGCGTCATCCACATGATCGCCATAGGCCATGCCCGGTTGATAACGCGCGTAATAGGGCGCGGCGATTTTCGCCGCCAGGGCGGCGGCCTGATAGCGGGGATGTTGTACCAGATTCCCCATCACCAGATTATTCAACTGCTCGAGTTGTTGGGCATCGGCGGCCAGCTCCTCGTTCTGTTTGACCCGTTTGGCGGCCATCCCGGCGGAGAGTTTGCCGTCGACGAACGGAGCGTTGTCCAGCACGGAACGGATATAGTCGAGACGCTGTTGATCAAGCACATCGGGTATTGTCACAAGCATTACGTGGTGTCTCTGTGGAAGGGATTCGTTACAATAGTATCAAATTCATGCCGGTTGACGCGCCGGCAAACAGGAGCACGCGATGATACTGACTGTAATGGCGGATGGACAAAGTATTCCGCTGGAAGTACCGGATAACATGCTGAATGAAGCCAGGCCGATGTTCGACAAGATGGATGCCGACATGGATAACGGCTGGCAGATGGGCCGGGACTGGCTGGAGAATCCGGGTCCGGAACAACGCTGTCAGATCGCCGCCGACAAGTTACTGACCGCGCTGGAAACGGACAATCGCAATATGGCGCAAATGATGGCTGCCTATATTCTCAGCAAGGCCCCGCATGTCGAAACTGTGGTGATCGACACCAACGGTGAACTGACCGAAACCCATTTCATGTAATTGTTCGCCGGATCGCGCGCTCGCCGATCCGGTTTTTCCGCCCTGTTTCTCCCATTCCCTTGCCCTCTAATTAGGGTAAACCCTTAGTTCTCTCAGGGGTAACCCTGAGTCGATTTGACTGCATCTCCTTGAAATCCTGAGACTTTTTTTCTATTAACCTAAAGAATATAGTGGTATAAACGCTAAGGTATAACAACGGCGTCGTGTGGAAGGTGCGAGGTCTCGGCGCGATAGTGAACAACTTGTTTGCACGGCACAGGGGAGTCCGGCGTCATGAAAAAAAACTATCCGATTACCGGCCAGGAGCGGGATTATCCGGCCCATCTGAATATCCTGTCCACCACCAATCCAAAAGGCGTTATCACCTATGTGAACCCCGACTTTTGTGATGTCAGCGGGTTCACCTCCGAGGAGTTGCTGAAAAAAAGCCACAACATGGTGCGCCATCCGGAGATGCCGCCCGCGGCCTTCGAGGATTTGTGGCAGACCATCAAATCGGGCCAGCGCTGGATGGGGCTGGTGAAAAACCGCTGCAAAAACGGCGATCACTACTGGGTCGATGCCTACGTGACCCCGATTATGCGCGATGGCGAGGTGGTTGAATACCAGTCCGTGCGGGTCAAACCCGGGCGCGATCAGGTCCGCCGCGCCGAGCGCCATTATGCGGCGTTGAACAAAGGCAAAATGCCGCGCCAGGCGACCCGCACGCATTTTGGTTTGCGCAGTCGATTACTGGCCGTGACCGGTGTGTCGCTGCTGCCGGTGCTGGCGGCCCTGCTCTGGAGCGACTCCCTGGCCTGGCAGCTGGGTTCCCTGCTGCTGGCGCTGATCATCGCGGCAGCGCTCAATCAGTTCGTAACCGCACCGCTGCGCAGGGCAGTCCGTCAGGCCCGGGAGATTATCGACAAGCCCCTGATGCAGGCGATCTATACCGGACGCCGGGATGAGGCCGGCGCGCTGCAACTGGCGTTTAAATTCCTGCAACAGGAAGTGGTGGGCATGGTCGGCCGGATCGCCGATTCCACCAATCAACTGCATGATATGTCGGGTAATGTCACCTGCGCCATGCAGCAGAGTTCCGGCGCCGTGGAGCAGCAGTCGGCCGAGACCGAACAGATCGCCACCGCCATCAATGAACTCAACGCCTCCTCCCAGGAGGTGGCCAGCAGCGCCAGCCAGGCCGAAGAGGCCGCCAGTCAGGCGGCGACCGCGGTGACACGCGGCAAGGGGGTGGTGGAGCAAAGCATCACCACCATCCGCGGTTTATCGCAGGAGCTGAACAATGCCAGCGAGACCGTGCGCGCGCTCGGCAGCGACACGGACAATATCAGCAAAATCATCGATATGATTAACGGCGTGGCGGAACAGACCAATCTGCTGGCGCTCAATGCCGCGATCGAAGCGGCCCGGGCCGGGGAACAGGGACGCGGCTTTGCCGTCGTGGCGGACGAGGTGCGCATGCTGGCCCAGCGCAGTCAGGAAGCGACCCAGGAAATCCAGGGCATGATCGAACAGCTACAGGGCCGTGCCCGTCAGGCGGTTGAGGTCATGGACAAAAGCCAGGCAGAGACCGAACGCAGTGTCGAACAGACCGGCGAGGCGGGCGAGGCCCTGAGCGAGATCGATACATCGGTGCGTTCGATTAATGACATGAACAGCCAGATCGCCAAGGCGGTCGAAGAGCAGTCCAGTGTGATTGAAGAGATTAACCACAACATGGTCAATATCAATGACCTGGCCAACGACAACAGCACCGGCATGCAGCAGATGCAAGAGTCCTGTCAGACATTACTGCAAACGGCCAAAAACATGGAATCCCTGGTGGATCAGTTCTGGGCCAAGGATTAATCGGACAGGAACGGGGGACGGGTTAAGAGGGAAGTATAAAGAGTGACCACCAAGACGCCAAGGCACCAAGAAAATAACGTTGTAAAACTTAGTGTCTTTGTGTCTTGGTGGTGAGCTCTTTATTTCATTTCATCTTCGTTGTCAGGCAGGTTCGATTGAGCGATACGGTATTGGGCAATCTCCAGGTGCCGGACACCGCTATCGCTATGTCCGGCCTACCCGGGATGGGCGGAGAGGGTTTTGTGCATTTTGTAATGGGGGATCTCGCCGAACAGGGTGTGACTCCGGCCCAGTAGTTCATAACCCTGCCGGCGATAAAATTCCACCACCGGCTCCCGGGCGTGCAATACCAGATTTTGCAGTCCCTGTGTGCGTGCTGCGTCTTCCAGCGCCAAGAGTATCTGTTTTCCCAGGCCCTGCCCGCGGTAATCGGGATCCACGGCCATGTAGCGTAACTGTCCGGTATCGGCATCCAGGCTATGCAGGCGGCCGACGGCGCGGACCTGCAGGGTGTTGTCGATGACCATCCGGTGGGTGGCACTGGCCTCGTGCTCATCGCGTTCACTGCCACGGGGCTGTTGCCACGGCGCGCGCAGCACCTGCCAGCGCAGTTCGTAATAGGCGTCGAACTGTGCCGGGGTTTGCGGCGTGATAATCTGCATGGTTGCCAGGGATGTCAGGCAAACACCACCCAGGTGGTGGCGATGTACTTGATGCCCTGTTCGAGGACGCAGGCGCGGTGTTCATGGGTCCAGAAGGGCGGGAACAGCACAAGCTTGCCGGTTTCGGGTTTGACCTTGAGATTCTGATATAAAAATTCGGTTTCGCCGCCGGCGTCGACATCGTTGAGATACCACAGGGCCACCAGCTGGCGCATGGCAAAGTCGTGACTGCCGCCATCGATATGCCAGTGATAATACTCGCCGGGCTGATAGCGCTGCAGGCCGTAGCCCATGTCCTTGAACGGTCCCTTGAAATAGGGAAAGGTTTCGCGAAATTCGAGCAGGGCGGTTTTCAGCGATTGAAATAGAGCCTGATCGATATCCTTCCAGTGTTCCTTGCCGCTGACCACCAGATCGGTGGTCTTTTTTATCCCGCTGTTCTCATCCACCGTCTGGCCGATCCGCCCCGGATACTGCTCCTCGGTATGCTGCTCGAAGCGCGTGACCATCTCCCGGCACAGTTCAGCCGGCAGCGCATTTTGCTGCTCGAAAATAAAACTGTTGGGCTGCAACTCGCGGATCGTTTTCAGCGGCGGCGGGGTGAATTCCATCTTGGCGGACATCGCAAAACCTGTGCTATGGGTAAATTGGCAGAAAAATATATGTAAATCCGCGAATCAACGCAAATCAACGCAAATATAAGAAATATCAGATCATGTATTTATTCGCATTAATTCGCGTGCATTTGCGGACAGAAAAATCGACAACAGGTGTTACCGGCGGCAAATAAATTAGAACCGGTTGTTTTCGATTAGCTATTGCCAGCAAATATATGTAAATCCGCGAATGAACGCAAATCAACGCAAATATAAGAAATATCAGATCATGTATTTATTCGCGTTCATTCGCGTGCATTTGCGGACTGAAAAATCGACAACCGGTGTTACCGGCGGCAAATAAATTAGAACCGGTTGTTTTCGATTAGCTATTGCCA
>CAYOOC010000021.1:0-6075 GCA_964405505.1 uncultured Thiohalophilus sp. | reverse complement strand
AATGAACGCAAATCAACGCAAATATAAGAAATATCAGATCATGTATTTATTCGCGGTAATTCGCGTGCATTTGCGGACTGAGAATCGGCAACAGGTGTTACCGGTGGTAAATAAATTATAACCGGTTGTTTTCGATCAGGTCCTGTATGGCTGTCACGTACTGGCGCTCGGGATCGGGTTCGATTTTGAGGATCTCCTCAGTCAGTTGTGACCAGTGTTCCTCGTTGCGATCGGCCATTTCCTCGAGCCGGCCACGGTTGCCGGTTTCCTGCCAGTGTCGATAGGCGTCCATCAGTGACGGCGACAGGTGTTTGCGCATGTGGGTCAGGTTGCCGAAATAAAAATGCAGGGACGGTTCGTTCTCCTTTTCCAGCAACGCGGGCAGGGTGGAGATGGCGTCGGCCAGATGATCGCGTACCGCCCGAAGCATCAGTTCGGCTTTGGTATAGGGCAGGGTGATCAGCAGCTCTTCCCATTTCTGGCCGAGGCGCTCACCGGCGCGGATCTCGCCGATTTCATGTAGCAGAATGGTTTCCAGTTCGTTGTCGGTCATCGCTTCCAGGGCGCGATCGACATCCGATTTGAAGTCGTAATAGGCCAGGGCCTTGCCCATGGCGTTGTCGGGCTGGTTCCAGTTCCAGCTTTCCAGCTTCTCCCACAACATCCGTTTGAGGGATTCGCGACGGATATAGATGTTATTGCCCTGGGCCATGGCGGGCGGCGAGGTGAGATCCCGGGCCAGCTCCTTGTCGGCCACATACAGGCTGTAACCGTTGTACTGATCATGGCGTTCCAGCCGGGCGAGGAAAAAATGGGGTTTGTTGTTAATGCCCAGACCGCCGCTATAGACCAGCCCGGCGTCCCGTAACTCTTCATTAATGGGGCCGGACTCGAACGGGTCATATTGCGCGTCACCGATCTGCATCGGATTGAAGCCCTCGGTCTGCAGGCTGTCCCACAGGGCCTCCCGCTCGCGCAGCCAGCTGCCCACCTGTTTGTTATCGAGCGAGGCGGAAAACGTCTCGCCGGCTTCCCAGCGGAAGAATTCGCGCATTTTCATCAGATAGATGCAGAGGGTGTAATCCCCGGCATGACTGGCATCGGCAATGTGGCAGTTGCGCTGCACCGTCTCTTGCAGCTGTTGCATCTCACGACTCATCGAATGCGTTCCTCATTATCGGCCAAACCGGAGTATAATCTTGTTTTTCCGGTAAGTAACTTAGTAAAATACTATGGTATACAGATTAGCACGTTGAAATCAATGCTGCTACCCATTAATAATCAATTAGTTATACTGGGTTTTTCATCCGGTTACAGAGCAAACCTGGCGCCCCGGCGCCCCCGACAACAGAAGGTAAGGCAATCATGGTGCGTTTAAAGACCCGCTGGCACAACAAGGAAGCGACCCACAGTTTCGATCAGATCGCCGGGGCCCTGGCCTACAACATCTGGAAAATCGCCATGAACGGCGTCCTGAACCTGGAAAAGGCCGATTTCGAAACCAACACCCTGAAGCACCGGATGGAAATCATCGCCGAGTATCTGGCCTTCAGCGTCCATCTGGCCGATCGCATGACCTACGAGCAGTTCGACGAGAACGAGCGCCAGGCCTTTATGACCGAGCTGGTCAGCAAATGCGCCAAGCATTATGAAGACAACATGCGCGATATCATGGGCGGCGGGGACTATCGCCAGGCGTTCATCGATCTGGTCAATCACCGCATGGCCGAATACGCCGAGTGTGACTACTCCGCCGAGAATGGTCCGAGTTTCGGCATGAAGCGCATCTTCAGCGACTTCATCAAGGAGGTCCTCAACGAGAAGGACAAGCAATGGATCGGCCAGCAGATCATCGATGCCGAAGTGCCCGAAATCGTCAAACATCTGCGCCGGGCGATGCCGAACCTGTTCACATAACAAATAGTTATCGTTATGGCTGTTATTCAAAGCGTTTTGTCGAATAGAAGCAAAACAAGCGATTATTCAGTCCGCTAATAAACGCAAATAAACGCCAATACAATAAAGATTCAGGGCAAGAATTGATTTGCGTTTATTCGCGTGCATTTGCGGACTGGCAAACGTAAATCAAGCTGGCCTGGCGCTCCGCGTTAAATGATCCGTCTGCGGGATAATTGGGCACAAAAAAAGCGGGCCGAAGCCCGCTTTTTTTGTCACTTTTCAGTTGTGGTTATTTTTTGACCCACTTGGAAAAGTTTTCGGTGTTCTGGGCCTTGCCGTCTTCAAAACCGGCGCTGTAGGCTTCGGTTACCCGCTGCTCTTCCCGCTCGGGGTTGTGCAGGTAGCCGCCTTGCCAGCCCTGGATGTACTCGGGGTCAACGCCCATTTCTTCCATTTTGGTGACGGTGTCATAATATTCTTGTTTCATGAGAGTCTCCTCTATGTTCAGCAGATTATCGCAAGTTCAGTAATACCCGTAGCTTCCAGCCCACGGGGCTTTCAACCGTCGAGGGCCAGAGCGAAATTTAATCAGCGACACGCTGTCGCGCGCTGCGCCTGTCCGGCTTGCCGTGCTCAATGGCCGCGAAATATACCAGAGTCTGGCGCGTAGATCCCGTTTTTCCGCCGACAAGCGGTGGTTTGTCTCTGACTGAAATTGCCAGTGACAACCAGACAGACGCCGGCGTGCCAGTAGTGTACAAAAACCCTGATTTATCACGTATATCCCCATAGAGGGAGGCCCTTGTATCAAAGGGAATAATAACCCAGTACGTGACTAGGTTAAGTAAATCAGGATATACTCGCAGATTCACGTATACAAAACCGGATGGAGAGCATTGCACATGTCCGACTTTAACAGCACCGAAGAAGTGGAATTTTCCAGCGCCATGTCGGCCTTCGAGGCCAAACACTTCTCGCGCGCCATGCCGATGCTGATGCCGTTTGCCGAAAAAGGCGAGGCCGAAGCCCAGCACCGCGTGGCCATCATGTACCAGAATGGCCTGGGTGTCGTGCGCAACGATGAAGAGGCCGTCAAATGGATGCGCGCGGCGGCCGAGCAGGGTCACGCCATGGCCCAGCACGGACTGGGTTTCATGTATATGGAAGGCGAGTGCGTCGACAAGGACGAGGCCCAGGCCGTGGAGTGGTTCCGCAAGGCCGCCGAGCAGGGCCTGGCCGGCTCCATGACCACCCTGGCGCTGATGTACGAAGAGGGCAAGGGCGTCCCGCAGGACGCCGAAAAAGCCAAAGAATGGTACGCCAAAGCCGGCTTTTGAAGGCAATGTTGAATGATGAATGTTGAATTTTGAATTAGTCATTTACCATCAATTCAACATTCAAAATTCAGAATTCAAAATTACATTACTTTGCGTTATTGGCAGTTAATTTTAAAAGTGGAAGTTTAGTTTATGCGTCCAGCCCATTTGGTATCCGTACTCGACAAGGAATTTTTAAGCGCCCGCGAGGGGCAGCATACGCCGGTGATGATCTGGGGCCCGCCCGGGGTGGGCAAGTCACAGATCATCGCCCAGATTGCCGAGCAGCATCAGGTGCCGTTGATCGATATTCGCCTGTCGCAGATGGAGCCCAGCGATCTGCGCGGGATTCCGTTTCGCAACGGCGAGACGGTGGAGTGGGCGGTACCGGCGATCTTACCTGATGCCGAACGCCATGGTCCCCAGGGCATTCTGTTTCTGGACGAAATTACCTCGGCCACGCCGAGTGTTTCGGCGGCGGCCTATCAGTTGATTCTGGATCGGCGTCTGGGGGAATACGAGATCCCTGATGGCTGGGCGATCTTCGCCGCCGGTAACCGCCAGGGCGATCGCGGAGTGACCTATACCATGCCCGCACCGCTGGCCAACCGGTTTTCGCATTTCGAGTTCGAGGTCAACCTGGACGACTGGGTGGCCTGGGCCTATCGGCACGGCGTGGATGAACGAGTCATCGCCTTCGTCCGTTTTCGCCCCGAACTGCTGTTTGAATTCGACCCGGCGCACAATCCGATGGCGTTTCCCTCGCCGCGCTCGTGGGAGTTCGCCAGTCGGGCCCTGCACAAGTTCGAACACCACAATGACATTCGTCTGGGGACGTTGCAGGCCTGTGTCGGCCCGGCTGCCGGCATCGAGCTGAACGCCTTTATCAATAACCTGGATCAGCTGCCGGATATCGACGCCATCGTACGTGGTGAGCCGGTCTCGGCACCCAAAGAGATCGATCTGCAGTACGCGGTGGCCGCGTCGCTGGTGGGTCGCGCGATCAAGGCGAAGGAGAGCGCCGAGGCGCAACAGGTACACGGCAACATTCTTGAATACGCCAGTGTCTTCCCGCAAAAGGAGATGGGCGTGATGCTGGTCTCCGACATGCACCGGGCCATCGGCCAGGAACTCTTCAGCGTGCCACAGTTCGCCCGATGGTCCAACGAAGTCGCCGATGTGATGCTGTATAACTGAGCCGGATCGACGAGTCGACATGAGCGAGCAGGATCTGGACACCAAGCTGGCCGCCGCGCGGACCCGGCTGATCATCGACAAGCCGTTTCTCGGCGCGCTGGTGTTGCGTCTGCCGATGGTCAAGGGCGATCCCAAATGGTGCAAGACCACGGCCACCGATGCGCGCAAGTTCTACTACAACGCCGAATACATCAACGATCTGAGTCTGGCCCAGACCCAGTTCGTTCTCGCGCATGAGGCGCTGCACTGCGCGCTGTCCCATTTCGCCCGGCGTCAGCACCGGGTGCGTCATCGCTGGGACCTGGCCTGCGATTTCGCGGTTAACCCGATCCTGCTCAAGGACGGCCTGACCCCGCCGCCCAATGCGCTTTACCAACCGACCTTTGATGGCATGAGCGCCGAAGAAATCTATCCCATGCTGGATGATTTCGAGAACGAGACGCCGCAGGATCAGCATGTCTACGACGAATCCGACTCGGAGGGTGAGGATCCGCAGGGCGACATGGAACCGCCCACCGAAACCCCGTCGTCGCCGCAGGACCAGCCGAGCGAGCAGGGCGGCGATAACGATGACCAGGAACCCGATTCCCAGCCCAATCAGGGTCAGGGCGGTGACAGCGACGAAGATAACGACGACAACGAAGCCGACAATGGCAGCGGCACCCGCTCACAGCTCGACGAGGACGAAATCAAGGGCGGCGGTTCGAGCCCGGAGCCCGATGAATCCGAAGCTCCCGATGGGGCGCCCCAGCCCGCGCCGCTGTCACACAGTGAGCGCGAGGCGCTCAGTGTACAGTGGAAGCAGCGCCTGGCCGGCGCCGCCCAGACCGCGATGCAGGCCGGCAAGCTGGGCGAGGACATGGCCCGGCTGGTGGATTTTCTGCTCCAGCCGGAATTGCCCTGGCGCTCGTTGCTGGCACGCTACATGAGTTCGGTGGCGCGCGATGATTACAGTTATACCCGGCCCAACCCGCGGCGCGGTGATCCGGCGATCTATCCCAGCCTGCGCAGTCAGCAGGTGGATATCGTGGTGGCGATCGATACCAGCGGATCGGTCACCGATGCCGAGATCCAGGAGTTCATCTCGGAAATTGATGCCATCAAGGGCCAGATGCGTGCCCGCATCACCCTGATCGCCTGCGATGCCGAGTTGTCCGGGGAGGGGCCCTGGATCTATGAGCCGTGGGATGAGTTCACCAAACCGGTGTCGATCAAAGGCGGCGGCGGGACCTCGTTCGTGCCGGTGTTCGAATGGGCTGAACGCCAGGATCGCTATCCGGAACTGCTGATCTATTTCACCGATGCCGAGGGGCAATTCCCCAAATATGAGCCGGGCTTTCCGGTGATCTGGCTGGTCAAGGGCAAGACACCGGTGCCCTGGGGCCAGCGTATCCAGCTGAACTGATACACCCTGAATTGATACAATAGGTCCCATGGAACTGTCCAACGAAGACGCACTGCGCCTGAATGTACTACTCAACCAGGATCTGCAGGCGATCCGTATCGATGAATCGAAGATGATCGTCTATGGCCTGTCCGACAAGGGCGAGGCGACGATCTCGCTCAACCCCAATTGCCGCGACGAGCAGTACCTCAAGCAGGTCAAGGAGCTGATCTCCACCCACGTGCTGGGCTCGCCGGGCGGCTATCCCGTGTTTCTGCG
>CAYOOC010000020.1:0-39100 GCA_964405505.1 uncultured Thiohalophilus sp. | reverse complement strand
TCGGCGACAGTGTGATCGAAATCGACCACGGCCGCGCCCGCTTTCAATCCTCGCCCTGCACCAGCCAGTTCTGCGTACACGCCGGCTGGCAACAACAATCCGGCGATGTCATCGCCTGCCTGCCCAACGGCATCCACATCCAGATCCAGGGCGGCGAAAGCCGCTTCGACGCGCTGGCCTTTTGATATTATGTTTCACCGCAAAGACGCCTATGCCCGTTGTTTGGGTGCAAGCAAGAAATAATTCACCACAGAAGTGTTCGAAAACACAGAGATATAATTTTCTCCACGACCTTTGTGTCCTCTGTGGTTCAAGCTTTATTTTGAACAGGTGCAAATCATCTGGCGAGGCATCTTGCAAGAAAACGTGGGCCCGCTTACGCTTGAAACATCCGGCATAACCCAGGCCTATAAACAATCCGCGAATGCACGCAAATTAACGCGAATGGTTACAATTACCTGCAACAACTCATTGCCATAGTATTTGCGTCCATTCGCGTTCATTTGCGGATTAAACAAACCATCCGGGCCGGACAATCCATTGAAACTGGAACTGCAACCCACTGTCGAAGATCAACGCATTGCCTGGCTGGCGGCGGCGGCGGTGTCGATCCATATTCTGGAGGCGCTGTTGCCCAGTCCGCTGCCGGGGTTGAAGCCGGGGTTCGCCAATATTATTACCATCTGCGTGCTGTGCCTGTACGGCTGGTCGACGGCGGCCTGGGTCAGTTTGCTGCGGGTGCTGGTGGGCAGTCTGCTGCTGGGGACGTTTTTATCGCCCACCTTCATGCTGTCCCTGTCCGGGGCGCTGGCGTCGCTGCTGATCCTCTGGCCCATGACCCGTCTGCCCGGGCACGGCTTCGGCGCGGTCGGTTACAGCGTGGCGGCGGCCCTGGCGCACATCAGTGGCCAGTTTGTACTGGCCTGGGCGTGGTTTGTCCCGCACGCGGGAATCTGGAAACTGTTTCCGGTTTTATTGAGCTTTGCCGTGTTGCTGGGACTGGTCAACGGTATAATCACGCACAAAGTGGTAAAACATCTGCATGGCTGACGTAACTGGCAACAACTCCCTGGCGGCGGCAGGCGCCGCCGACCGGCTTGGCATGACGCTGTTCATAGCGCTGGCGGTGCACGCCATCGTGATCCTCGGGGTCGGCTTCAATCTCAGCGATCTCGCGAACAATGACGCCATTACCACTATGGAAATCACCCTGGTACACAACGAATCCGAGGACGAGCCGGAGGATGCCGAGTATCTGGCCCAGGCCAGTCAGGAAGGTGGCGGCAATGTGCAGGAGAAAGTGCGCGACAGCAGCCCCTTCTCCAACCCCGTCCCCACCGAGGAATCCGGCCTGGCCCCCGACAGTCGCCAGGCCCTGGCCCCGCCGCCGCGCGAACAACAGGACACGCCACAGGAAGTGATGAGCGCCAACCGGGCGCCACAGAAGATCGCCAGCGAACGCCAGCCGCAAAAAGAGCCGCCGATCCCCGAGGAAGTCACCGCCGCCCAGCTCTATGAGCGCAGTCAGCAGATCGCCCGGCTCAGCGCCGAAATCGACGACATGAAAAAGGCCTATCAGATCACCCCGCGCGAAACCTACGTGCGCGGCGCCAAGGCCCGCGAACACCGCTTTGCCGCCTATCTCGATGCCTGGCGCGCCAAGGTCGAGCGCATCGGTAATCTCAACTACCCTGAAGAGGCGGTACGCAACAATACCACCGGCGATCTGTTACTGGATGTGGCGATCAACCCGGACGGCACACTCAAGTCGGTGCGGGTGCTGCGCTCCTCCGGCCACGAGGTACTGGATGAGGCGGCACAAAACATCGTCCGGCTGGCGGCACCGTTCCCGCCGTTGACCGAGGAGATTCTGGAAGATACCGACGTGTTGCACATTCCCCGCGTCTGGCAGTTTAAAAGCGGATCAAATCTGGGGCTAAGTCGTTAGCCACACCTTGCCTGACTCACAACACTGACTGATACTTGCCTTATGAGTTACATCGCCCAACTGAGTAACCACTTTCTCATCGCCATGCCGACCCTGGCGGATCCCAACTTCGAGCACACGGTCACCTATCTGTGCGAGCACAACCCGCAGGGCGCGCTGGGCGTCATCATCAACCGGCCCACCGACCTGACCCTCACCGATCTGGCCGAGCAGCTCGATATCGAGGTGACCGAGCCGGAGCTGGCTGACACGCCGATCTACCAGGGCGGCCCGGTCCAGCTGGAGCGTGGCTTCGTCCTGCACACGCCGCTGGGCGAATGGGACAGCACCCTGGAGATCACCGACGAGGTAGGGCTGACCATGTCCCAGGACATCATCGATGCCATCGCCGGCGGCGTGGGGCCCGAGCAATTTCTGATCGCCCTGGGTTATGCCGGCTGGGGCGAGGGCCAGCTGGAAGAGGAGCTGGCCGCCAACAGCTGGCTGAGCGGTCCGGCCGACAGCCGGATCATTTTCGAGTATCCGGTGGAAAAACGCTGGAGCGCCGCCGCGGCGGGACTCGGCGTGGACATCGCCACCCTGTCGACGGACGTGGGCCACGCGTGAACCGCCCCCGACCCAGAACCCTCCTGGGGTTCGACTACGGCCTGCGGCGCATCGGCGTGGCCATCGGCCAGGAAGTCACCCGCAGCGTGGCTCCGCTCACCACCCTCAGCCGCAAGACCGACAAACCCGACTGGGACGCCATTACCCGGCTGATCGACGAGTGGCAGCCCGATTTGCTCATTGTCGGCCTGCCCCTGACCCTGGAAGGGAAAGACCAGGACATGACCCAACGCGCAAGACGCTTTGGTAATCAGCTCAAAGGGCGTTACAATCTGCCCGTCGAGATGGTCGACGAGCGCCTGACCTCCTACGAGGCCGAACAACTGCTCGAAGAACGCTCGCACAATGGAGCCGGCCGCAATGATCCCGAGGATATCGATCAGGTGGCCGCGCAACTGATACTGCAAAGCTGGTTCGACCAGCAATTGACCCCGGAACAACATGAGCGAACGCCGTGACGTCCAGACCCTGCTGAGCCAGATGGCCAGCGATCTGCAATCCCTGCTTAACTCACGGCATATCACCGATCCCGCCATTATCGGTATCCATACCGGCGGCGCCTGGATCGCCGAGCAGATTCATCAGCAACTGCAGCCCGAACAGCCGCTGGGCACGCTCAACATTACCTTCTATCGCGACGATTTCACCCGCATCGGCCTGCATCCGCAGGTGGAACCGTCCAACCTGCCGTTTTCGGTCGATGACCGGCACATCGTCCTGATCGACGACGTGCTGCACACCGGGCGCACCATCCGCGCCGCCATGAACGAAATCTTCGACTACGGCCGGCCCGCCTCGATCATCCTGGCCACCCTGGTGGAACGCAGCGGCCGTGAGCTGCCTATCTGCGCCGACGTGGCCGGCGAGCGCCTGAGCCTCGAGGCCCATCAGCATGTCAAACTGACCGGGCCGGATCCGCTGGAGCTGTTAATACAGGAGAGCAAATGAAGCGGCAGGATATTCAATGCGACAGTCAGGGCCAGCTGCGCCATTTTCTGACCATTGAGGGGCACAAACGCGAGACCCTCACCCAGATCCTCGATACCGCCGAAAACTTTGTCACCGTCGGCAACCAGCCGGTCAAAAAAGTCCCGCTGTTGCGCGGCAAGACCATCGTTAACCTGTTCTTCGAATCCAGCACCCGCACCCGCACCACCTTTGAACTGGCCGCCAAGCGCCTGTCGGCCGACGTGCTCAATATCAACATCAGTACCTCCTCCACCAGCAAGGGCGAAAGCCTGCTGGATATGCTGCATAACCTGGAGTCGATGCATTGCGACATGTTCGTGGTTCGTCACGAGCAGAGCGGCGCGGCCCACTTCATCGCTCAGCACGTGGCGCCGCATATCAGTATTATCAACGCCGGTGACGGACGCCATGCGCATCCCACCCAGGCGATGCTGGATGTATTCACTATTCGCAAGCACAAGCCCGACTTCACCGCGCTGCGGGTAGCCATTGTCGGCGACCTGATGCACTCGCGGGTGGCCCGCTCGCAAATCCACGCGCTCAACACCTTGGGCGTGCCGGAGATTCGCGCCATCGGCCCGCGCACCCTGATCCCGCCCTATCTGGAACAGATGGGCGTGCACGTCTATCACAATCTGCGCGAGGGGATAAAAGACGTGGACGTGGTAATCATGCTGCGTCTGCAACGCGAACGCATGGACGGCGCCTTGCTGCCCAGTGAACTCGAATACTTTCAGACCTACGGCCTGACCCAGGAGAAACTGGCGCTGGCCAAACCCGATGCGCTGGTCATGCATCCGGGGCCGATCAACCGCGGCGTGGAGATCGAATCCAGCGTGGCCGACGGTCCGCAATCGGTGATCCTGGAACAGGTCAGCAACGGCATCGCGGTACGCATGGCCATCATGTCAGTGGTACTGGGACGCAAACCATCCGGTGAGGAGGGCGAACCGTGATGCGCATTCATATCCAGGGCGGCCGCCTCATCGACCCGGCCAATGGCATCGACGGCCAGCATGATCTGTATATCGCCGACGGCGAAGTGGTGGCCATTGACCAGACGCCCGACGGCTTCGGCGCCGATCAGGTGATCGACGCCAGTGATCAGATCGTCATCCCCGGACTGGTGGATCTCAATGCCCGCCTGCGCGAACCGGGCGAGGAACACAAGGCCACCATCGCCAGCGAGACCCGCGCCGCGGCGGCCGGCGGCATCACCACGTTGTGCGTGCAGCCGGATACCGATCCCATCATCGATACCCCGGCGGTGGCCGAGTTGATCCATCACCGCGCCCGCCAGGCCGGCTTTGCCCGGGTGGTGACCCTGGGGGCGTTGACGCTGCAACTGCAGGGCGAGCACCTCAGCGAGATGGAAGAGCTGATTCGCGAAGGCGGCTGCATTGCCGTCAGCAATGCCCTGAACCCGCTGAACAACACCCTGGTCTATCGTCGCGCGCTGGAATATGCCGCCAACTACGATCTGACCGTGTTTATTTATGCCAACGACCCCTGGCTGAGCAACAAGGGCTGCGCCCATGAAGGCGCCATCAGCACCCGCCTGGGCCTGCCGGGGGTTCCCGAATCGGCCGAAACGGTCGCCGTGGCCCGGGACCTGATGCTGATCGAGCAGACCGGCGTGCGCGCTCACTTCATGCATCTCAGCTGTGCCCAGTCAATCCAGAAGATCGCCCGCGCCCGGCACGACAACCTGCCGGTCTCCATCGATGTGGCGGCCCATCAGCTCTATCTCACCGAGATGGATCTCGGCGATTTCAACAGCGCCTGTCACGTCATCCCGCCGCTGCGCACCCAGCGGGACAAGGACGGCCTGCGCGCCGGGCTCGGCAGCGGCACCATCAACGCCATCAGCTCGGCCCATCAGCCGCACGATGCCGACGCCAAACTGGCGCCGTTTTGCGAAACCGAACCGGGCATCTCGGCGCTGGAGACCCTGCTGCCACTGACCCTGCGCCTGAGCGAGGAAAAGATCATGTCGCTGTCCGATGCCATCGCCCGCATCACCAGCGAGCCGGCCCGGATTCTCGGCATCGATGGCGGGCGTCTCGGGGTTGGCGATCGCGCCGATGTCTGCATCTTCGATCCGAATGAGCGCTGGACCGTGGACTACAATACGCTCGCCAGCTGCGGAAAAAACACGCCGTTTCTCGGCTGGGAAATGCAGGGCCGGGTCAGCCAAACCCTGCTGGCCGGCCAATCCGTTTATCAGGTGAACCAGTGACTGCCGTCAAAGCCCATCGCGACACCATTTTTGTCGAACAGGCCGAGATCCTCGCGCACGACACCCACGCCGGCGATCAATACACCCTGCGCCTGCAGGCGCCACAGATTGCCGCCCACGCCCTGCCCGGCAGCTTCGTACACCTGACCGTCAACGCCCAGCGCCCCATGCGCCGCCCCATCTCCATCATGCGGGTCGATGCGCAAAAGGGTTACGTCGATCTGCTGTATAAAGTGTTCGGCGAAGGCACCGCGCTGCTTGCGCAGAACAGGATTGGCGACACGCTCAACCTGCTGGGCCCGATCGGTAAACCGTTCGGGTTTCATGCCGGCAAAAAGCGTCCTTTATTGATCGGCGGCGGGGTCGGCATGCCGCCGATGATCTTCTGCGCCGACGCCTTGCGCAACGATAAAACCTATCAACCGTTCATGATCCTGGGTTCGGAGGTGCCGTTCCCCTTCGAAAGCCAACCCTCGGAATTTATCGTCCCCGGCATGCCCGAAGGGGTTATCGCGGCCATGCCGCTGATCGAACAGTGGAACATCCCCTCACGATTGACCAGCACCCGGGGCTATCCCGGTTGCCATGACGGTTACGTCACTGATCTCGCCCGCCACTGGCTCGATGCGCTGTCGGACAAAGAACGCAGTGAAGTGGAAATCTTCAGCTGCGGCCCGCATCCCATGCTGGAGGCCGTTGCGCAACTCGCGAAAGAGTACGACCTCCCCTGCCAGGTCTCGCTGGAAGAATTCATGGCCTGCGCCGTCGGCGGCTGCGCCGGCTGCGTGGTGCAGGTCCAGACTGAACAGGGCCCGGCCATGAAGCGCGTCTGCGTGGATGGGCCGGTATTCGACGCCTACACTGTCTTTTAAAATCGTATCCCCCATCGAAGGGCGCTCTTTTCCAGGTCACTGGGAAATAAACGCGGAGGACGCAAAGGCACGGAGAACGCGGGGTTGAATAACTCTGTACTGGTGTATGATCGTGCAGTGGAGTCTTGGACAGCGATTGCGAGCAATACTGTCATATCACCTCTGCGCAATATCGGGCCTTCCAACCCAAACACATTAACATTAATGCTCTGCGTCCTTTGCGTCTTTCGAACTCTGCGTTAATTTCCAGAGCAAGAAACAAAACCACCCATCAAAAATTTCCGCTTTACTTCACAAGCGTTGCATTTGTAATAGCGCCGTTCAGAACTTCTCGTTATCCGGGAGGCCGAGATTGTTGATCTTTGTTTTGCCCAATCCTTTCAACAGCAAATTACGGAAAAAACGAAATACCGGATATAACCAGGCGGAGACCCGCCGGGATCTGAACATCCAGTAATTAAACCGGTTGAACAAACCGGAACGGGAGCTGATCAGCGCCAGCGCATGGATGGCGTCAGTACCGTAGTACAACCGGTCACCCATTTTCAGCACCATGCCCTGATCGATATCGAGCCGGTTGTCAGTGATCTCGCGCAGGATTTCACTGTTCTCGCGCGCATCGACAATCCTCAGCTGGCCCACATCCCGGCGGATCCTGACCAGACGGCAATACGCGTCACACAGCGGGCACTGTTTATCATAGACCAGCAGAATTTCCGCCTCTGGCATAAGACTACCCCGTCATCATCTGCCGGAAGATCATGTTAACCCAACAACCGTGGATTAAGCTGCCAGACTGAAAAATTCAGGGCAATAGCAAACCCGACCCACAGCAGATAGGGCACAAGTAACATCCCGGCCAGGCGACTGGTGCGCCAGAATGCGATCAGCGTGGCCAGGATCAGCCCCCACAGCAGGATTACCTCGACCAATGCCCAGCCACCCAGCTGCCAGCCGAAGAACAGCCAGCTCCACAGCACGTTGAATACCAGCTGGACGAGGTACAGCAGCAGCGCGGTGCGCGCGCCGACAACGCCATCGACGCGCCAGACCTGCCAGGCGGCAATGGCCATCAGCACAAACAGGGTTGTCCATACCGGCGAGAACACCGACCCCGGCGGCGCCCAGGACGGACGTTCGAGCTGCTGATAGAACGAACCGGCTTCGATCGAGGCCCAGGCACCCAGCCCGGCGGCGATAAAGGTCAGTAACAGCCAGATTATCAGACCGGCGAACTGCCGGCGCACGGATAACGCGGACACGGTTCAGACTTTCTTGAACAACAAGACGATATACAGCAACACGATCGCCCCCACCGTCGCGGTCACGATCTCGCCGATCAGCCCGGTCGCCGTCAGACCGATGACCCGGAACATCACACCGCCGAGTACCGCGCCGACGATCCCGACCACGATATTACCGAGTACGCCAAACCCGCGCCCCGTGATGACCTTGCCGGCAATCCAGCCCGCCAGGGCGCCGATCAGTAAAAAGACAATCAGACCTGAAATATCCATGACTCCTCCGTAGACTAATCTTTCATCGCCAGATAGAGCCCCACCACAAAACTGGCCGCGCCGCCGATATAAAACAGCATCACCCGATCATTTTCCGCCCCGTTCAGCGCCTCGGTAATTTGCGAGCTGACCGACTGGGATAACTGATAACCCCAGATCGCCAGCCCGATACCCATCACAATCAGTGCCAGCCCCAGAATCTTGCCTGTCGAAGTCGAGCCCTTTGCCATGCTCATCTCCTGATAAATATTATAGTAATTACGGCTTGCATAGCCTGGTCACTGCCGCCGCGGGTTCACCACGACAAGACCAGCGTACCGTTTCACCCTCCACCACCGGGGTCAAATTCATCCTGAGCGAGTACGCCTCGCCAGTAATCACCATCCCGCCCTGCGCGTCAACCTCCAGCGAACCGATCAGCTCCGGACATTTGTTGTCGAACTCTATATCGACAACATCCTGCCCGAGAACCTGTTGCGCCACCTGTTCGCGATAATCCTGCGTGCATTTGAGCATCGCGGCCGAGGCAATTCTTGAGAGCGACTCCTCATCCGACTTCGGCAGCATAAGTAACAGCACCCCGAATAACAGCACAACCCCAACGACCCATCGACTAATCATTCTCGAGCACCTGAATCATATCGAGAGAAACAGCCTGGAATGCCACCCCGAGCAGTCGAGTCAGACCAGCGCAAAAGTTCAATCCCTTTCATTATTTATCCCTTTATCCTCTTTTACTCAAATCAAAGGCTTCTGCCCGTTGAATTCCGGATCTACCCCTCAAATCTGACCGACTCCTTCCGGTTATCCCGGATCACCACCGTCCCGGCCAGCTTGTCGTGCCAACCCTGCTTTCTTCGGTCAATTCCCACCCAGATCAATCCGAGCAACAAGGGAATGGTCGAAACGTAATAGCCCAGATAACGCCCGATAAACTGCCCCATCGTCGGTTTCCCACCCGTCCTGGCATCAACGATCTTCAATCGCAACGCCATCTTCCCCGGGGTTGCAGATCTGTAGACCCAGAAAACAATCACAGCGACCGCCGGGAAGATATAATTCAGCAACACATCCCAGCCACCATGCACCAGCTTTTCGCTCACCCAGTAACCTGGCCCATAAACAGCATTTAAAATTGGCACGATGATAATCATCACCAGCACCGAATCAATCAGTGCTGCACCCACTCTTATCCAGAAACCGCCATACTCTATCTCGTCCATTTCCTGTCCTTCATGAGGTCATCACTGTGATGAGGTAAAATTTGACACCTCCATGTGGAGAGAAGAATCCACTTAATTATCGAAAAATAAATCTGTCACCTTATTCTGTATATTGGCCTCTGGCGTAAACAAGACATTCGGGGATTTCTCCAATCGTTTGGAGGTATAGCCCATCTTTTCCAGATCGGCGATGACCTCGCTGGATCCCGTCTCCACTATCAGGACAGGGTGCGAGGCTTCTATCAGCCTGCGCATTCCCGCCAGGACCGAGGCCTCGTGTCCTTCTGTATCGATTTTAACCAGTGCGACCTTGCGTTCGATAGACAGTGAATCGAGCGGGACAGTCAGAACAGACAGCGCACCCTCGCCGGACGACAACAGATGTGCTTCATAATAGTTTTTCAGCCCGGTCGTAAACTCCGGGAAAGACATGCCAACCATATCCAGCCTGTCCGACACCGCCGCGTTTATCAACGACACATTTGCATCCGGAAATAACTGCACATTTGACGACAACAAGGAAAAGGTCACCGGGATTGGCTCAAAAGCAATAACCCGCCCCTGCGGACCAGCCAGTTCCGACAAACGTTTTGTGTAATGCCCGACATTCGCCCCGATATCGATCACCCAGTCGCCCGGCTGGATAAAATCCTGCAGCCGTCTGTACTCCGGCTCATTCGTGTAAAACTTGTCATTTTTAATTTGCCTGGCAAAGTAAAGGCGCTTTAATTCGTTTTGCCATCTATCCGGCAACCTCGCTGCGAGCTTTTTAAGTATCGGCATAACAGGTTTTCCTTACCCTTGTGAAATAGCATGAATATCAGGCCAGAAATAAAATGACTTTGGCCAAAATATATGTATATGCTTGATTAAATAGCCGTGGCGCCTAACATTGACCTTTTCTTAACCCAGAGCAAAAGGCAAGACTTGAGCTTGCCATTTGGATCATGCATCATTCTTAGGATTTGTGTATTCTTTGAGTCCCTCAGATAACCCCTGAATGCCAGACTTATCAACCAATCCTTCCTGTCGTAGCATCATAAGTTGTATTGTAGATTTTGACCTGCTGCGGCCATCAAAAAGCAAAGCAACCTGCTTATCATAGCTCTCAATTAATTTATATAGATACCCCATGGCTTGTCGGGATATATCTACTGGCCAATCCCTCTGAAACATATTGTAATATAGCTCCTCAGAATCGCTCTGATGACGCTTCTTTTATTTTCTTAAACCTCTTTCAGTCTGATTCGGAGATCATTTTTTGTTTTTATGCACAACATTTGTGTGAGTTTCACATAAAGCAGAGTGAAGCGCCGCGTAATGCGTCAACCTGTCTCACTTGTTAAGTCCTGCTTCTTCCGAACATCTCGCACTAAATAAGAGTTTCCTTGCCCACGCTTTAACTCAAACAAATCTATCGCTTTAAACAGGCTGCTTAAATTCTTGAAGCCATAATTTCTTGCATCAAATGACGTCTTGTTAGAGATATTTGCCCCCACAGGACCAAGAGCAGCCCATCCATCCTCATCTTCTGTTGCCTCAATCGCCTGTCGTAGCAAATTTATTAATTTAGTATCTGACTTAATGCTTTTAGGATTAACATTTTCTTTTGTTTCTTCTTTTTCTTGGTCCAAAAAAAGAAACTTAGAACACGCATTTGTGAATGGTGACGGGGTTTTTCTTTCTCCAAACCCTAATACAACCTTACCTTCAGCCAGGGCTCTAGTTACCATTGGCGTGAAATCGGCATCAGATGATACAAAACACATGACATCAATTTGCTTTGTATACATTACGTCCATAGCATCAATTACCATGGCTATATCCGAAGCATTCTTTCCCTTGGTTAAATCAAATTGCTGAATAGGCTGAATGGCATATTCATGTAAAAGCTCTTCCCAGGCTTTTAGTGTAGGCGACTTCCAATTACCATAAGCTTTACGAATCGTCACCACACCATAATTTGCTACTTCGTTAAGCACATCTTCAAATTTTCCTGCGGGTGCATTATCAGCATCTATAAATAGTGCAATTTTCTGTTTTAGTTCGTCCATTTAATGTCACAAACTCCTTATAGACTTAACAGTGATTTAGACAGATATCTGTCTTATACGGTATTAGGCAGACGTCTGCCTATTCTGGACCCGGGTCCTGATAATACAGATACCCATAATCCTAGCACCCATACTCTCGATTTCCACTATTACCAATCTTCACCCACTCTCACTACTACGCGATCTCCGCACCCCATCTAGTGTGCTTTTGTCCCGTTAGACACCGCCGAGCATCATAAACAGGGACGAGGGACGAGGGACGAGGTCAAGGGTGATTTTCTCTGCAGCTCTGTAAACTCTGTATTTATCCGGGGCATACTGACATGGTTGACGGTGCATGGGACGCACCCTATCGCTATGGGATATTGTTCCCGTTAGACGCCGCCGAGCATCGCAGTGGAAGGGGGAGCAGCCCGAAGGGTGCGCGCAGGGAAGCGCGCACTCGACAGTCGGCACACTGACGTGCCGTCTGGCGAGCCCGACTGGAGCGAGAAGCGCAGGGGACCGGTTCAGCCATTGGAAATGGCTGGAGCGACGGCGTCTTTCGGGCGCGTTTTCTTTGGTTCGTTTCGTTGTCGCGTGACAAAGACAAATTCGTCGGGAACGAATTTGGGCAGCCGAAGGCTGCACGAAGTGCGAAGGCCAGGGATGGCCTTCGTCAGATGAACCCGAGGCGCGCTGGCGGGTCAGCGCTTTCGAGATTCAGCTCGCCCGCAGGGCGTTCCTCTTATAGAGACTGGATTCCGGCTCAAGGCCGGAATGACGAAGTGCGCGGGCGCGAGAGCCCGCTTTCAAGATCAAGGGGCCCGAATTAGATAAACAGGTAGGTACGGCGAGAGTCGCCGATTAAATCGCCTCCCACAATATCCCGCTTTTAAAATTGCAGGGCACCCGGAGGGCGATCATTTAGATAAACGGGCGGTTACGGCGAGAGTCGCCGACGCGTCACTCCCGGCATCCATGCCTCTCGCGACATTATCGCCAGGGACGGTGTGTATCCCGCGCTCTGTCAGGAACAGAGCCGGGGTAGTACATCCCTGTATGTCAACCGCCTCCCACAAAATCACTTCTCCGCGTCCTTTGCGTCTTTGCGTCCTCTGCGTTTATTTCCAGATGGATTAATAAATGATTCTCAGGTTTCCTGAATGGTAATCCCGTCCAGCGCACCGGTCATGGCATCCACGTCTTCGCCCTTGGTCTCGCCCAGTTTGATCATCAGGCGCAGTTCGTTGGCGGAGTCGGCGTGGTTGATGGCGTCTTCGTAGGTGATGCTGCCTTCCTTGTACAGATGATAGAGCGCCTGGTCGAAGGTCTGCATGCCTGCCTGGGTGGATTTGCTCATCAGCTCTTTCATCTTGGAGATTTCACCCTTGCGGATGTGATCGGCCATCAACGGGGTGTTGATCAGGATCTCGGCGCACAGTACGCGGCCGTTACCGTCCGGGGTCGGGATCAACTGCTGAGCGATCATCGACTTGAGGTTGAGCGACAGATCCAGATAGAGCTGATTGAAGCGGTCCTCGGGGAAGAAGTTGACGATACGATCCATCGCCTGGTTGGCATTGTTGGCATGCAGGGTGGCCAGGCACAGGTGACCGGTTTCGGCGAAGGCGATCGCGTGTTCCATGGTCTCGCGCGAACGAATCTCGCCGATCAGAATCACATCCGGCGCCTGACGCAGGGTGTTCTTCAGGGCGACTTCGAAACTTTCGGTATCCAGGCCCACCTCACGCTGAGTGACGATACAGCCCTGGTGGTGATGGATAAACTCGATCGGATCCTCGATGGTGATGATATGGCCGGTGCTGTTCTTGTTGCGATAACCGACCATGGCCGCCAGCGAACTGGATTTACCGGAACCGGTTCCGCCGACGAAGATGACCAGGCCGCGCTTGGTCATGGCGATGTCGCGCAAAATTGGCGGCAGTTTCAGCTCCTCGAAGCTCGGGATGTTGACCTCGATTTTACGCAACACCATGCCGGCGTGGTTGCGCTGACGAAAGGAGCTGACGCGAAAGCGGCCGATACCGGAAGCCGAGATGGCGAAGTTACACTCGTTGTGCTCTTTAAACTCCTGTTTCTGCGCCTCGCTCATGATCCCCATGACCAGCTCCTCGGCCTGGCCAGGCGTCAGGGTCGCCTGGGTCACGGGCATGATCTTGCCATTGACCTTCATACTCGGTGCCACGCCTGCGGTAATAAACAGGTCCGAGGCGTTTTTATGCACCATCAGTTTCAGTAACGATTCAAAATCCATGACGCCGACCTCGTGTCAGTCTTCCGGGGCTACCGGATGGTATTCAGGGAAGCCCTGAACAAGTCTCTTTTTCGTCACCCCGGCAAAAGCCGGGGTCCAGCTCCATTAGCGAGTTACTGGATTCCGGCGTCCACCGGAATGACTCGCAGATACTCCCCAGTTTACTCGAAAGTATCCTTGTTGGCCGCCTTGACGCGCGCTTCCTGCTTGCTGACCACCCCGCGCTGGACCAGGTCCTGCAGGTTCTGATCGAGTGTCTGCATGCCGTACTGCTGGCCGGTCTGGATGGCGGAGTACATCTGCGCCACCTTGTCCTCGCGAATCAGGTTACGAATGGCCGAGGTGCCGATCATAATCTCGTGAGCCGCTACCCGGCCGCCGCCGATTTTCTTCAGCAGGGTCTGGGCGATAACCGCGCGCAGCGATTCGGAGAGCATGGAGCGGACCATGCCTTTTTCCGCCGCCGGGAACACATCGATAATACGGTCGATGGTCTTGGCCGCGGAACTGGTATGCAGGGTGCCGAACACCAGATGGCCGGTTTCCGCCGCGGTCAGGGCCAGGCGAATGGTTTCCAGATCGCGCAGCTCGCCGACCAGGATGATGTCCGGATCCTCACGCAGCGCGGAACGCAACGCCTCGCTGAAACCGAGGGTGTCGCGATGCACCTCGCGCTGGTTGACCAGGCACTTTTTGGATTCATGCACGAATTCGATCGGATCCTCGATGGTCAGAATATGACCATAGTCGTTCTCGTTCTTGTAATCGACCATCCCTGCCAGGGTGGTGGATTTACCGGAACCGGTCGGCCCGGTGACCAGCACGATGCCGCGCGCGTTGTCGGAGACGTCCTTGAATACGGCGGGGCAGTTGAGATCTTCGAGGGTCATGATCTTGGAGGGGATGGTCCGGAACACCGCCGCTGCGCCGCGATTGTGGTTGAAGGCGTTGACACGAAAACGGGCCAGGCCCTGGATTTCAAAGGAAAAATCAGTTTCCAGAAATTCCTCGAAATCCTTGCGCTGCTTGTCGTTCATGATGTCGTACACCAGCGAGTGCACGGTCTTGTGTTCCATGGCCGGGATATTGATGCGCCGCACGTCCCCGTCGACGCGAATCATGGGCGGCAGTCCGGCGGACAGGTGAAGATCCGAGGCGCCGTTTTTCACGCCAAAGGCCAGCAGTTCGGTTATGTCCATCAGGCAGTCACTCTTTAATAAATCGTTGTTATGATACAGGTCGAACTTTGATAGCAGACATTTCCGGTTATCGGTAGTCCGCCCGAATTCTTGATCCTGAATATCCTGAATTCAGTACAGACGACTAACCTACCGCCGCACTGCCCGCGAGGCAAGATGAACAGCATAGCGCAACGGCTCGAACAGGTTCGGGCACAAATCACACAAGCCGAACAACAGGCCGGACGAGCTCCCGGCTCGGTCCGGTTGCTGGCGGTGAGCAAAACCCGCCCCATCGACGATCTGCGCGCGGCGCTTGGGGCCGGGCAGACCTGTTTCGGCGAGAATTACCTGCAGGATGCCCTGCCCAAGATCGCCGCACTGGCCGATGAGCCCGTTGAGTGGCACTACATCGGCCCCATCCAGTCCAACAAGACCCGCGAGATCGCCGAGCACTTCGCCTGGGTACACAGCGTGGATCGGCTCAAGATCGCCCGGCGCCTGAGCGAACAGCGCCCGGTGGACCGCCCACCGCTCAACGTCTGCCTGCAGATCAACACCTCCGGCGAAGCCAGCAAATCCGGCATTGCCCCGGATGAAGCCCTCGAACTGGCCCGAGCCATCGCCGAACTGCCTCGCCTGCACCTGCGCGGGCTGATGACGATCCCCGCGCCAGGCAAGGATTACGAGCAGCAACGCCGGCCCTTCCGACAGCTGCGCGAACTGTTCGAGCAGCTCAACGCCGAGGGGCTCGCGCTGGATACCCTGTCGATGGGTATGACCGGCGACATGGAAGCCGCCATTGCCGAAGGCAGTACCCTGGTGCGGATCGGCACGGCCATATTTGGCGCTCGCGCCAAAACACAGGGACGAGGTACGAGGGACGAGTGACGAGGAATTTCATATCCCCTCCCCCTGGCCCCTCCCTGTGGGAGGGGGACCAAATCCTTGCTATTAGCAACCATCCCCTCCCCTTCCAGGGGAGGCCAGAACCTGCCCCGCACTTGATGCGGGGGAGGGGTGATAAAATTTCAGCCCTGACAATCCCACTTCGTCACTCGTCCCTCGTACCTCGTCCCTGGGAATCTCGATGACCGCACGGCACAACGCGAAGGCACAAAACCGGTATCAGCAAAACCTTGAGCAAACGGGCCCGTGCGGTTAACGTATGACGCCATGAAAAACGCAACGATCGGTTTTATCGGCGGCGGGAATATGGCCCGCAGTCTTATCGGCGGGCTGTGTCAAAGCGGCCTGCCGCCGGCTTCGGTGCATGTTTCCGAACCGGACGAGGAGCGGCGCCAGGCGCTGCATAATGACTTTGGCATCGCGGTGCATGGCGACAATCAGGCGGTGGTCGACGCCTGCGAGGTGGTGGTGCTGGCGGTCAAGCCGCAGGCCCTCAAAGAGGTAATTCAACAGCTACAGCCGGCCACGGACGATGGCAAGCTCTATCTGACCATCGCCGCCGGGATTCGCACCGATGCTATTGAAAAGTGGCTGGGGGGCAAGCGGGCCATCGTACGCGCCATGCCCAACACCCCGGCGCTGGTTCAGTCGGGTGCCACCGGGCTGTTCGCCAACCGGCATGTCAGTCGCCAACAAAAAGATCTGGCCGAGTCGATTCTGCGCGCCGTGGGCCTGACGGTCTGGGTCGAGGAGGAGGCGCAGATGGATGCGGTGACCGCCGTCTCCGGCAGCGGCCCGGCCTATTTTTTCCTGGTCATGGAGGCGATGGAGCAGGCCGGGGTCAAACTGGGGCTGCCCGAGGAGACCGCCCGGCTGCTGACCCTGCAGACCGCTTTCGGGGCCGCCAAACTGGCACTGGAGATCGAGGAGGAGCCGGCCCGCCTGCGGCGTAATGTCACCTCCCCTGGCGGGACCACCGAACAGGCGATTCTGGCTCTGCAGGATCGTCAGCTGGAAGCCATTTTTGAACAGGCCCTGCAGGCCGCCCGGGATCGGGCCCGCGAGCTGGCCGATGAACTGGGACAATAAGCATGAACTACGTCAGTAACGCCGGGGTTTTCCTGATCCAGACGATTTTCGGGCTGTACGCCATCGTGGTGATGCTGCGGCTGCTGCTGCAGCTGGTGCGAGCCGATTTCTATAACCCCATCTCCCAGTTCCTGGTCAAGGCCACCTCCGCGCCGCTGCGTCCCCTGCGCCGTTTCATCCCCGGTTTCGGCGGGATCGACTTCGCGGCCGTGGTCCTGTTGCTGATCCTCAAGCTGGTGGAAATCGGCCTGATCAGCCTGTTTCCCGAATTCCCGCCGCTGGATATCGGTGGCACCGTGGCACTGGCCGTGGTCGAGCTGCTCAAGCTGCTGCTCAATGTTTTTATCTTCGCCATCATCATCATGGCGGTGCTCAGCTGGATCTCGCCCGGCACCTATAACCCGGTGGCGGCCCTGTTGCACCAGCTCACCGAGCCGGTGCTGCGGCCCTTCCGCCGCCTGCTGCCGCCGATGGGCGGGCTGGACCTGACCCCGCTGATCGCCCTGGTCGCCCTGTGGCTGGTAATGCTGCTGGTCATCGCCCCGCTGCAGGACGCCATCTGCGGCCTGAGCCTGTTCAACAGCACCTACTGCCGTGCCCGGCTTCTATAGCTGGCAGGACGAGGACCTGTTACTGCGCGTCTATCTGCAGCCGCGCGCCAGTCGCGATGAAATCGTCGAGCCGCACGGCGAGGCGCTCAAGATCCGCGTCACCGCCCCGCCGGTAGAGGGCAAGGCCAATCGCAAGTTGCAGGCGTTTCTCGCCGAACAGTTCGGTGTCTCGCCGGGCGCCGTGAGCCTGCAACGCGGCCAGGGCAGTCGTATCAAGCTGTGGCGTATCCACCGACCGCAACACCTGCCGACACCCATTTCACGCCCGGGCTAAACCGGACAAAATTCGGCATTTTTCCCTGATTTCGCTATAGTTACAGGGAGTTGTTAAACTTATTCCTCGACGGGCCGTTAACCCCTGACACGAGCTTGCCCGACGGGGTGACGAAGTGAGGCACAGGTCACAGTTTGTCCATTGTGGCCGCGAAATGTGTGCCGCTATATTGCACAGTAAGTGACTTTTTTCTGACAGCAACCAGCTAACCGGACTCACGATGGCGACAGACCGTTTCACCGATCAGATGCAGGCCTACGGACGCTGGCGCAGCGACCTCAATACCGCGATCGAAAAATACCAGCAATGGCTGAACGCCAATAACATGAGTAACCCGGAGACCGAATTGCGGATCTTCGAGCTGCTCGAGGCGCTCAAGTCTGACCGGCTGACGATCGCCTTTGTGGCCGAGTTCGCGCGCGGCAAGACCGAACTGATCAACGCGATCTTCTTCTCCGAATACGACCGGCGTCTGCTGCCCTCCGAGGCCGGACGCACCACCATGTGCCCCACCGAGCTGTTCTACGACTCGGATGCGGACATGAGCTATATCCGTCTGCTGCCCATCGAAACCCGTCTGGAAGAGATGAGCATCCAGGAGCACAAGAAAAACCCCATCAACTGGACCACCATCGAGCTGGACACCAACTCCTCGGAGAAAATGGCCGAGGCCTTTCGCGAGGTCATCCGCACCAAGCGCGTCCCGGCGCCGGTGGCCGAAAAACTGGGGCTGGTGGATCCGGACGTACATGCCGAAACCGACATGGTGGAGATCCCCATGTGGCGCCATGGCCTGATCAGTTTCCCGCATCCGCTGCTCAAGGAAGGCCTGACCATTCTGGATACGCCGGGACTCAACGCCATCGGCAACGAGCCGGAACTGACCCTTAACATGCTGCCCAGCTCCCAGGCGGTGGTCTTCGTCCTGGCCGCCGATACCGGCGTCACCAAGTCCGACATGCAGATGTGGAACCAGCACGTCAAACCGCTGGGCGGCGATGCCCGTCACGGGCGGATCATCGTACTGAACAAGGTCGATACCCTGTGGGACGAGCTCAAAAGTGACGATGAAGTCGACAACAGCGTCACCCAGCAGTGCAAAAGCGCCGCCAAGATGCTGGAGATCGAGGCCGCCAACGTCTTTCCTGTGTCGGCGCAAAAAGGCCTGCTGGCCAAGATCCGCACCGACGACGAACTGCTGCAGCGCAGCAACATTCTGGCTCTGGAATCGATCCTGGCCAAGGATATTCTACCGCGCAAACAACACCTGGTGCGCGAAAGTATCGTCGGGGAAATCGGCGGGATGGCGCAGAGCTCCCGCGATCTGATCGCCTCGCGTCTGGCCGATACCAACAAACAGCTGAACGAACTGAAAAGCCTCAGCGGCAAAAACGAAGATGTCATCATGCATCTGATGAAAAAAACCCGCGAGGAACAGTCCACCTATCACAAGAGCGTGGAGAGCTTTCAGGCCAATCGCAAAACCTTCAACGAAAAGCACACCGAGCTGCTCAACACACTGAGCCTGACCCGGCTGGACAAGCTGATGTCCAAAACCCGCAAGGAAATGACCGGCAGCAAATTCACCATGACCCTGAAAGGATCAATGAAGGAATTTTTCGACATCATTCAGGAGACCATGGACACCGCCGGCAAGCAGACCGATCAGATCAACATGCTGCTGCAGACTATCTATCGCCAGTTCAACAAGGATCATGGCCTGACCGACGTCAAACCCCGTCTGATCAGCATGGGCAAATACAAGCGCGAGCTGGACCGGCTGTATCACGAAGCCGAAGGATATCGTAACAGCGCCAAACTGACCGTCACCGAACAGGCCTTCGTGGTGAAAAAGTTCTTTATTTCCATGGTCAGTCACGCCCGCAATATTCTATTCCAGGCCCATCAGGATGTGGAAGCCTGGGGCAAAAATGCCATGGCGCCGCTGGTCGTGCGCATCAAGGAACACAAAAACCAGATGGAAAAACGGCTGGAGAGCCTGCGCAAGATCAACGAATCCCGCGATACCCTGCAAAACCGGATTCAGGAGCTGGAAAAAACCGCCGAGGCGCTCAATGTCCAGCTGGCGGATATCAATCTGCTGATGGAGACCCTGAACCGGCCGCTGGAAGCCTTTATGGAGCAGGACACCGCCCAGGTCGCCTGACAGCGGGCCGGCCCCGCCGCTTGCACCGATGGCGACCTGTCACTTAGACTTGCTGTCTTGTTGATCAATCAGGTCACGACGACAGTTAGCCGATGCCCGATACAATCCCCGCCGATTCCGTCGGTCTGGTCACCCCGCAAAAGCTGGTCTACGACGCCCCCATCGATCTCGATTGCGGTCGGTCGCTGCCCGGCTTCGAAATGGTGTATGAAACCTACGGGCAGCTCAACGCGCAGAAGAATAATGCCATTCTGATCTGTCACGCCCTGAGCGGCGATCACCATGCCGCCGGCTATCACAGCATGGAAGAGCGCAAACCGGGCTGGTGGGACACCTGCATCGGTCCGGGCAAGCCCATCGATACCAATCGATTCTTCGTGGTCGCCCCCAACAACCTGGGCGGCTGCAAGGGCACCACCGGTCCCATGAGCACCAACCCGGACACCGGCAAGGCCTACGGACCCGATTTTCCGATTGTGACCGTCAGTGACTGGGTCCGTAGCCAGGCGCTGCTGGCCGACCATCTCGGTATCGAACAGTGGGCGGCGGTGGCCGGCGGCAGCCTGGGCGGCATGCAGGCCCTGCAATGGGCCATCGACTATCCCGATCGTCTGCGTCACAGCATTGTGATTGCCGGCGCACCCAAGCTTTCGGCCCAGAATATCGGCTTTAACGAAATTGCCCGCCAGGCCATCATGTCCGACCCCGATTTTCACGAAGGCCGTTATTACGATTACAACACCATCCCGCGCCGCGGGCTGATGATAGCCCGTATGCTCGGCCATATTACCTATTTGTCCGATCTCTCCATGCGCGCCAAGTTCGGCCGCGAGCTGCGCGAGGGGACCATCAACTTCGGTTTCGATGTCGAGTTCCAGGTGGAAAGCTACCTGCGTTACCAGGGTAAATCGTTCGTCGAAAAGTTCGACGCCAATACCTACCTGCTGATGACCAAAGTGCTCGATTATTTTGATCCGGCCAAGGACTACGACGATGACCTGGCCGCCGCCCTGGTCAACAGCAAGGCCGAGTTTTTCGTCGCCTCCTTTACCGGTGACTGGCGCTTCGCCCCGGAGCGCTCGCGCGAGATCGTCAAGGCCCTGGTCAAGGACCGCAAGAACGTCAGTTATTCGGAAATCAAGGCTCATCATGGTCACGATGCATTCCTGATGCCCATCGATGACTATATGGATGCGCTACGCACCTATATGAACCGGGTGGAACAGGGGAACGACCAATGAAACCATTACGTTCCGAGCTGCGCATGATCGCCGACTGGATCCGTCCCGGTTCCCACGTCCTGGATCTCGGTTGTGGCGACGGGACCCTGTTGCGACACCTGCACGAACAGCGCCAGGCAACCGGTTACGGTCTGGAAATTGATCAGGACAAGATCGTCAAGGCCATCGCCAACAACATCAATGTCATTCAGACCGACCTGGACGCCGGCCTGTCGGAGATCGAATCCGATTCCTTCGATTATGTGGTTATGAGTGAAACGCTGCAGGCGGTACGCTATCCGGACAAATTGATCGACGAGATGCTGCGCATCGGTTCCGAGGCTATTATCACGTTCCCCAACTTCGGCCACTGGCGTTGCCGGATGGAACTGTTCTACGGACGCATGCCGGTTACGCCATCACTGCCGGATACCTGGTACAACACGCCCAATATCCACATGTGCACCATTAATGACTTCCAACAGTTGTGTCAGGATATGAACCTGCGGGTGGTACAGCGCATTGTCGTCGACCGGGATCACAAACCCAGTGTCACCGCCCGGATGTTACCCAACCTCATGGGCGAAGTGGCGCTCTACCGATTACAGAACCGCCAGTAGCAGCGCCCCGCCCGGGCGGTACCTGCTTAAAATCGCTTGTCAAGACGGTGACAACCCGTTTTCTCGTCTATATTTAGACAAAGAACGACACAACAACGAGGAGGCGCATAATGGGATCGCTGCTTAAATGGTCACTCACATCCCTGCTGCTGGTCTGCAGTTTTCACCCGGTAACGGCCAGTGCGGAACAGGCCAAGCGCTTCGGTGACTATATCGTGCATTACAACACTCTGACCACCGACATGCTCAATCCCGATGTGGCACGGGAATACGACATCCAGCGCAGCCGCAGCCGGGCGATGATCAATATTTCGGTCATCCGGCAAAGTGATAACCAGGCGGTCCCCGCCGATCTAACGGTCACCAGCGGCATGCTGACCGGCCACAAGCAGGATCTGACGATGCGCAAGATCCGCGAAGGTGATGCCATCTACTATGTCAGTGACTTTCCGGTCGCCCATCGCGACACGCTCAACTTTGCCGTCCGCGTCAAGCCCGAGGGCAGCCGGCAGAGCCACAGGTTTGAATTCGAAAAACAGTTTTTCACCGAATAGCCCGAACTCTGCGCCCGCTTAGCACAGGGAGGTGACGGACGCTCAGACCGGCAGCGGCTGCCAGGCCAGGTACAGGGTCACCAGGCCAAACGCCATGACCAGTACGCCCGCCAGATAGCGTACCGGCGGGTAGCGCACAAAACGCTGCAGGCTCGCGGCGAACATGCCCATCAACAACAGGTTGGGCAGGGTACCCAGACCAAAACTCAGCATCAGCAGTCCCCCTTCCACGGCGCTGCCGGTCGAGATGGACCAGATCAGGACGCTGTAGACCAGCCCGCAGGGCAGCCAGCCCCACAACATCCCCAGCAACAGGGCCTGCCCCGGCCGGGTCACCGGCATCAGACGTCTGCCCAGCGGCTCGATGTGGCGCCACAGCACCCGTCCGCCGCTTTCGACATATCGCAGCCCGGTCCACCAGCCGGCGATATACAATCCCATCGCCAGCATGAACAGGCCGGCGATCACCTGCAGGATGGTCTGGTACTGGTGAATCACCAGCAGATTATCGGCCAGCGCACTGAGCCCGCCCAGCAGCGCGCCGCCCAGGGTATAGCTGGCGATGCGCCCGATGTTGTAGCTCAGCTGAAAGCCGACCAGCCGTGTGCGCGACTGCGGCTGCGGCAGGCCAAAGGTCAGTGCGCCGACGATCCCCCCGCACATGCCGACGCAATGCACGCCGCCCATCAGCCCCACGATGAATGCCGCCAGCAGGGAAAATTCCGCGCTCATAGCCTAGCCCTCCACCCGCGTTGCGTCCCGACGCATCAGATACAGAATTAACAGAATCACCGGCACCCCGAGCAAGGCGGTCAGCAGGAAAAACCCGGGATACCCCAGCTGTTCCACCATACCCCCGGAGTAACCGCCCAACACCTTGGGGAACAGGGTCATCAGCGAGCTGAAGATCGCATACTGCACGGCGGTGAAGGAGATACTGGTCAGACTCGACAGATAAGCGACAAAGGCCGCGCTGGCCAGTCCGGCACACAGATTATCGCTCGAGATGACCAGCGCGAGCATCGGCACATTGGGCTCCATCATCGCCAGCAACATGAACAGCAGGTTGGTCCCGGCCGCCAGGATCGCGCCGGTCAGCAACATACGCATAATACCGAAACGAGTCGTGAGCAGCCCGCCGACAAAGCCTCCCAGCAGCGCCATGATCAAACCCAGCACCTTGTTGATCGAAGCGATCTGCTCCTTGGAATACCCCATGTCAAAATAAAACACATTGGAGATCACCCCGAGCACAATATCCGAGATGCGGTAAAAACCGACCAGCAGCAGAATCCACAACGCCAGTTTGGCGTAGCGCCGGAAAAAATCGATGACCGGCTCCACATAGGTCGTGCGCACCATATCGCGATTCACCGCGTGCACCAGTATCAGTGCCCGGGCCGTGGCAACAGCCAGCAGCAGCGCCACGCCGATCTGGACCGTCTGGCCGATGAAGGCCGCCAGTACCCCGTTGAACCCGAGACTTCCCCGCAGCGAAACTTTTACCGTTTCCGCGACGCCCAGTTGCAAAAACGCCAGAATAAAGACACCAGTAACTGTCACAAATAGCACTACAAAGCGGAAATAATCGAAACTGCTGTGCAGATAGGCTTCCCGTTGCCGGTTCGGGACCGGTTCCCGGATCAGCAGGGTCGTTATCAGGCCGACCAGCATCAGCATGGCCATGCACAGGTAAGTCAGGCGCCAGGCCTGATAATTGTAGGTTTCATCACTGCCCAGCCAGCTTGCCAGGTACAGTGCCCCGGCCCCGGAGGCGAGCATACCCACCCGGTAACCGGCGATGTACATGGCAGCCAGCGCCGCCTGCAGCCGGTCACCGGCCGACTCGATACGATAGGCATCAATGACGATATCCTGGGTGGCTGCCGACAGACCGAGCAGAACCGTGGCCAGCGCCATCATCGGCAGGTTGTCCACGGGGTCGGTCATGCCCATCAGAATGATGGAGCCCATAATCAGCAGCTGCGCCACCAGCAACCAGCTGCGCCGTCGGCCCAGCAGCGTGTACAGGCCGGGCAGCGGCAACTTGTCGATCAACGGTGCCCAGACAAACTTGAACGAGTAGGCCAGTGCCGCCCAGCTGAAATAGGTGACCGCGCCGCGTTCCACGCCGGCCTCGCGCAGCCACAGCGAGAGTGACGAGAAAATCAGCAGCAACGGCAACCCGGCGGAGAAGCCGAGAAACAGCATTGCAATCGCCTGAGGTTGGCGATACACCTCGAGCGCCTTGCGCCAGCTCGCCAGGGAAGGTAAAGACAAATCGTATTCCGTCTTGTGGTGGCCAGAATCAGACGCGGTTACTCTAGCATGATCAGAGCGTACGAGGTGACAGCCGACAGGGCATGGCGGCAACGCCTCTGCTGCCGGCCCGGGCCGTTGGAGGACGAAACTGCCGGCCCGGTCTACCTGCAGTGTCGTAATTCTGTCAGAATTGGCCGCTAGCGTATGGCAGGGCTGCGAGCCGACGCCCCACGACACTGCTTGGATGCAACCTGATGAGGAACTTCATGAACTGGCGAACACTGTTATCTCTGGGACTGGCCTCTCTGCTACTGACGGCCTGCGCGCCAACCGGGCCGGTTAAATTTTATAACGGCCCCGAGAAACCCATGAGTGAAATTGCGCTGGTCAGGGTACCCGGCCCGATTACCACCCTGGCTATTGACGGCCGCGATATCCGTGCCCCGTCCAAAGAAGAAGGCTTTTACGAACTCCATCTGTCACCCGGCCGGCATACCCTGAGTTTCAAGTACGAACTCTACTGGGGCTCGTCCGACAGCGGTATGATGATTAAATCCAGCCCCACCGAGGTTCAGGCCAATTTCAGGGCCGGGCAGGTATATGAACTGCGCTATGACAAACCGGAGTCGGAAGATGAGGCGTTCACCATGGCCAGTGATTTCCAGGCCACCCTGGTGGAACGGGGCAGCGGTCAGCGTATTGCCGCCACACCCTCGGATGAATATCCCTCGGGGATAACCAATGCCGAACCTGTGGTCCCTGAAACACCAGCCCCGGCCCAGACCCAGGCCAGTGGCGCGCTACCCGACGCCGACCAGGCGGTGAAGGAAAACGCCGTCAAGCGGCTCAAGTTCTGGTGGCTGATGGCGGATGAAGCTGAACGCGAGGCCTTCCGCAAGTGGATGCAACAGGACATGCCAAACTTCAACGAATAAGTGCTTAACCACCAAGACACAAAGACACCAAGAAAACTCGTTAATTAAAAAAACGCCTTGGTGTCTTGGCGTCTTGGTGGTTTATCTTTTGATTGTCTCACTTGATACCGTACTGGTTACGGTAGGCCTTGACGGCTTCGAGTTTGTCTTCCATCCCGGTTTGCTTGGACAGATATTCGATCAGCAGTTCGAGCTGGATGATGCTGTGCACAGGAATGTGATAGTTGTTTTCCACTTCCTGGATGGCGGACAGTTCGCCCTTGCCTTTTTCCTGACGATCCAGCGCGATGACCACGCCCGCCGGGGTCGCGCCGTTGGCCTCGATGATCTCCATCGCCTCACCGATGGCGGTGCCGGCAGTGATGACATCATCGATAATCAGCACCTTGCCCTGCAGTGGCGCGCCGACGATGTTGCCGCCCTCCCCGTGGGCCTTGGCTTCCTTACGATTAAAGGCATAGGGCACATCGACATCATGTTGCTCGGCCAGTGCCACGGCCGTCGCCGCGGCCAGCGGTATGCCCTTGTAGGCGGGGCCGAACAGCACGTCGAACTCTACACCGGCGTCAACAATCGTCTGCGCGTAATAGCGCCCCAGCCGCGCCAGGGCCCTGCCGCTGTTGAACAGGCCGGCGTTGAAAAAATAGGGACTGACCCGCCCCGACTTGAGGGTAAATTCACCAAAGCGCAGCACGTCGCGCTGCAGGGCGAACTCGATAAATTCCTGTTGATAATCACGCATGGGATAAATTCCGGATTGTGTGGCTGGGGATTTCGTTGCTCAGGTTGTGTATCATACACCTTTTGGTCGTAACCGGATAAGTATGATGTTCAGAGTGATTACCGCCAACCTCAACGGCATTCGCGCCGCTCAGCGCAAGGGGTTCTTCGAATGGATGAAGCGCCAGAAGGCCGATGTGATTTGCATCCAGGAGACCAAGGCCCAGGAGCACCAGCTGGATAACGCGATTTTCTACCCGAAGGGCTATCACACCTATTATTTTGACGCCCAGAAAAAGGGCTACAGCGGCGTGGCCATCATGAGCCGCCACCGGCCGGACAAGGTCTCCATCGGGTTGGGCTGGGATCATGTCGACACCGAGGGACGCTGGATCGAAATCGAGATCGGCAAGCTGACCATCGCCTCCCTCTACCTGCCCTCGGGCGCCTCCAGCGAGGAGCGCCATAACAACAAGCTGATCTTCATGGACCGTTTCGCCGAGGATCTCAAGGCCATGCGCCGCCGGCGCCGCGATTACATCATCTGCGGCGATTTCAACACCGTGCATAAAGAGATCGACATCAAGAACTGGAAGTCCAACCAGAAGACCTCCGGCGTTACCCCGGTGGAGCGTGCCTGGCTGGATAACCTGTTCGACAACATCGGCTTCATCGATGCCTTTCGCGAGATCAACCAGAAACCGGATCAATACACCTGGTGGTCCAACCGCGGCAATGCCCGCGAGAACAACGTCGGGTGGCGTATCGACTACCAGATCATCACACCGGGTCTCAAGGGCACGGTCAAAAAAGCCTCGGTGTACAAAAACAAGTGGTTTTCCGACCACGCGCCCCTGACCATCGATTACGACATCGAGGTCTGATTTTTTACAGACAGATCCGGGCAGAACCCTGAGAAATAAGTCTCTCGCCAAGACGCAGAGCCCGCGAAGTCAATAATATACTTGTTTTTCTCAGCGCCTTGGCGTCTCTGCGAGAGGAACGGTTTTTTTAACTTTTTGTTCGCTTCACCGCTTATCCCCGGGCAATACCATCTGCCGCTTCGTCCTGAACGCGTGATCCATCGACCAGGATTACTGGCATCGCACTCTCCGAGTACACATTTTATCTCCCCTGCGGTTGTGGCAGCTTCGCTGCCCATCATCTATCTTTAATACAGCACATTAAAACAAGTTATCTCTGTAAAGGGTGATCATTATTGGGGTTATCGGCCACCATGGCCGGTCCCGTCGCAATGAAATAACTGGTGCCATAACCCGCAGGAGGACAGCAGCATGAAGTCACGCGACGAGCAAATCCGGGAACTCGAGCAGGAATGGGCGCAGAACCCCCGCTGGCGTGATGTCAAACGGGGCTATTCGGCCGCCGACGTGGTTCGCCTGCGAGGCTCGCTGCAGCCGGAGTATACCCTGGCCCGCCAGGGCGCCGAGAAACTCTGGTCGCTGCTGCACGGCCAGGCCAGAAAGGGCTATATCAATGCCATGGGGGCCATTACCGGCGGCCAGGCCCTGCAACAGGCCAAGGCCGGAATCGAGGCGATCTACCTGTCCGGCTGGCAGGTGGCGGCCGATGGCAATACCTCGGAAACCATGTACCCCGATCAGTCTCTGTATGCCTATGACTCGGTCCCGGCGATGGTGCGGCGCATCAACAACGCCTTCAAACGCGCCGACGAGATCCAGTGGGCGCGTGGTGACAACCCGGGCGATGCAGGCTATATCGATCACTTTCTGCCGATCGTGGCCGATGCCGAGGCCGGCTTTGGCGGCGTACTCAATGCCTTTGAACTGATGAAGAACATGATTGCCGCCGGCGCCGCCGGGGTGCATTACGAGGATCAGCTGGCGGCGGTCAAAAAATGTGGCCATATGGGCGGCAAGGTTCTGGTGCCAACCCAGGAGGCGGTGCACAAACTGATCGCCGCGCGTCTGGCCTCCGATGTCTGCAATGTCCCAACCCTGTTGCTGGCCCGCACCGATGCCGAAGCGGCCAACCTGTTGACCGCAGACTTCGATCCGAACGACAAACCGTTTATGACCGGTGAGCGCACTGATGAAGGTTTTTATCGGGTAAAAAATGGTCTCGAACAGGCGATCTCCCGGGGTGTCGCCTATGCCCCGTACGCCGATCTGGTCTGGTGCGAAACCGGTACACCGGATCTCGGCTTCGCCCGCGAATTCGCCGAGGCAGTGCTGGAAAAAAATCCGAACAAGTTGCTGGCCTATAACTGTTCGCCATCATTTAACTGGAAGAAAAACCTCGATGACAAAACCATCGCCCGCTTCCAGGATGATCTGGCCGAACTGGGCTATAAATACCAGTTCATTACTCTCGCGGGGATTCACAGCATGTGGTTCAACATGTTCGACCTCTCCTATGATTATGCCCACGGCGAGGGCATGAAACATTATGTAGAAAAAGTGCAGCAACCCGAATTTGCCGCGCGGGAAAAAGGCTATACCTTCGTCTCCCATCAGCAGGAGGTCGGGGCCGGCTATTTCGATGATGTCACCTCCACCATACAGGGTGGTTTTTCTTCGGTAACCGCCCTGACCGGTTCCACCGAGGAAGGGCAGTTCGACGACACATAAACGATCCGAAGGTAAAGACATGAGTGTCGATCCCCGCCAACCCTCCAGCTTGCCCACTTTCTCCCCGGCCCCCTCGGAACAGGGCGTGGTCGGCGAACTGGCTGCCATGATCCTGGCCGGCTTCAGCAGGCACTTTACGCTGTTTCGCGAGATAACCCGTGAAGCGCATGACAATTTTATCCGGGGTGACTGGATAGCCAGCCGCCAGGCGGCGATCCGGCGTATCAGCCTGTACGACGATCGGGTTCGCGAAACCATCCAGGAATTGCGCGAACGATTCGACCATAAAACACTTCACGCCGCGCCCTGGCAACAGGTCAAGTTTCAATACATGGGCCTGCTGTATCGACATCGGCAACCGGAACTGGCCGAAACGTTTTATAACTCGGTTTTTGTCGGCCTGTTCGAACGCCACTTCTATAACAATGATTTCATTTTCGTGCGCCCCTCCATGTCCACCGAACGGTTGGACAGTGACGACCCAGTGTATCAAAGCTTTTATCCCCTGCGCGAGGGCTGGCGTGCCACGCTCCAGAAGATTCTCTCCACCTCCAATATTGGTCTGTCTTTCGGCGATCCGCGCCAAGATGTGCGCTGTATCACGGCGGCCATTCGCCGGCATACCAATCTGCCACGCCGGCTAGCGCAGCATTTTCAGATCCAGATGCTGCGCCAGCCTTTTTACCGCAATCGCTCGGTCTATCTGGTGGGGCGGGTTATCAACGGCCCGGACCGCTATCCGTTTATCCTGCGTATCCGCCGCAACCCGGACGGCAGCGCCTATCTGGATCGGCTGATCAGCGAACGTAACGATGTTGCCAATCTGTTCACTTCGGCACGCGCCTATTTTCTGGTGGATACCGAGATTCCCTCGGCAGTCATCCGCTTCCTGCTCGATTTTCTGCCGGAGAAAACCGCGGCGGACCTGTATACCCAGATCGGTTTTCACAAGCAGGGCAAGGCCGAATTTTATCGTGATTTTCTCGATCATCTGCAACGTTCATCGGATGCGATTGAAACCGCGCCGGGCAGCAAAGGGATGGTCATGGTGGTTTTCACCCTGCCCTCCTATCCTTACGTCTTCAAATTGATCCGCGACCGGTTCCCAGCCCCGAAGAACACCACCCGGCAGAAAGTTATCGACCGTTATCATATGGTCAAGCAACACGATCGGGTCGGACGGCTGTCCGACGCCTGGGAGTTTTCCTACACCGCTTTCCCCGTGGATCGGTTTACCGATGACCTGCTTGAGGAACTGAAAACCGAAGCCGCCTCGCAAGTTTCGTTCGAGGGCCATCAGCTGATCATCAAACATTTATTTATCGAGCGGCGTCTCGAACCGCTGAACCTGTATCTGGAGCGGGCCGATGAGGAGGGCATACACCAAGCCCTACAGGATTACGGGGATGCTATTCATGACATTGCCGCCGCCGGGATATTTCCCGGCGATCTGCTGACCAAGAACTTCGGCATTACCAGTTACGGGCGGGTCATTTTTTATGATTATGACGAGATTATGCCGATGGACGAATGTCATTTTCGGCATATTCCACCGCCGCGTTATCCCGAGGACGAACTGGCGGCCGAGCCCTGGTACTCCGTGGGGCCCAATGATATTTTCCCCGAAGAATTTGCCGTATTTCTCTTCACCGTTCCACACCAACGCGAACTTTTCACCCGCCTGCACCCGGAGCTGCTAGACGCGGGTTACTGGCAGCAGTTGCAGGGGCAGTTGGCCGAGGGACAGTTACCGGAGTAGTTTGCCTGTTTTTTGCTGTAAAACCGTGAACTTGCCGCTTTGCTGCTCCACCTGCGGCTTTGGTGTTACAATGGATTGGTAAAATATCGAGAATTAAAGCGAGCGCCCTGTGTCAGATCCGGATAAATTAACCAAACAGCATGACAAACTCGTGCATAGCGACAATGTCAAAGTCACCTCCCATGTACAGCGCGAGGAAGGTGAATGGTTTATCAATACAGTGATGATCGAGGACGTGGATGTTCCGTTTCGCTACAAGCGCAAGAAAAAGTACAAGGATCTCACCGGCGCCCGCGTCAACCTGACCTATTATCCCGACAAACTCAATGTCGGCGGCATGGAGATGGAAATCATGACGGTCGTCCGCATCCGTGTAGCCTGAAGCAGATTAAACACTGGCATACGCCAATCAGCCGATAATCAGTTTTATTCCCACCAGAATAGTCACGATCTCGAATGCCCGCTTGATGGCCCGGTTACCCTTGATGATCGAATAGTGGGCGCCGATATAGCCGCCCAGCAGGGAACCCAGCAACAATACCGGCAACCAGTCCCAGCGAATCGAGCCCAGCAGGCCCAGCGTCAGGGCGCCACTGCCATTCCAGAACAATCCCACCATCACCAGCGTGTGGGCGACGGCACGCCTGTAATCGAGCCCGAACCAGCGAATCAGCCACAGGGTGACAAACAGACCGGTCCCGGACGTCAGCGACCCGTTGAGAAAACCGATACCGAACAACACTAAACCGCCGACGATCAGCCCACTGCGATCCCGGTGGCTACGCGTAGCCACCTGACCGAGATCGGGGCTGCGCCAGGAATAAATCCCCAGCCCCATGGTCAGTATTCCCAACGCCAGTTCGGCCCAGCGGTCGGGCACATTCAGGATGACACTGGCCCCCAGCACCACGCCGGGCACCCCGGCCAGGAGCATAATCAGGGCAAATTGCCCATCCAGGTTCTTTTCTCTAAAGTGGCGGGCGGAGGCGCCGATACCCAGGGCAACACTGGCCAGCTTGTGGGTTGCCAGCGCCACACTGAACGGCAAACCGAGAAAGATCAGGACCGGCAGCTGCAACAAACCGGCCCCGCCGCCGGCAAAAGCGGAAAAGGCATTGGCCAGCAGGGAAATAATAAATAACAGGATGTATTCCATAGGTGAAAAATTTCCTACAATGGGGTTCCTGAAACCAAGGGCTCTGTAATGATAACCGGATTTCGTTTACCAGTTCGCCTCGGCCTCGCGGCGCTGATTCTCGCGCTTGCCAACCCCGCAGTGGCGGGCCGATATAAATGTTGGACCAATGATGAAGGCGTGCGCGAGTGCGGCCAGAGCGTTCCGCCTGAATATTCACAACAGCGGATTGAAATCCTGAACGATCAGGGTGTCGTCATCGATGTCGAGGAGCCGGCCAAGACCCCCGAACAGCTTGAGGCGGAAAAACGGGCCGCCGATCAACGTCGCCTGGAAAAACAGCAGGAGGCGGAACAACAACGTCGTGATCGGATACTGTTAAATACATTTACGACCGAGCGTGACCTGAAACTTTATTACCAGGACAAAACCGCAGCTCTTCAAAGCCTGATCGACCTTACCCGGGCCAGTAACGAAGCACTGCGGGAAAAACTCGTTGATCTGCAGAAACAGGCCGCCAATCAGGAGCGCCGGGGCAAGGAACTTTCCGAAGACCTCCTCGATAGGATGGAGCAGGTCAAACGCCGGATTGCGAACAACAAGATTTTTATGGCCGAAAAAGCACAGGAACTGGATAGTTTACAGAAGCAGTTCGAGGCGGAGCTGGCACGTTTTCGTAAACTGAAATCGGCCCAACCTTCACGCTAAATAAAAGTTCTCAATACCCGAGCACTCCACCTCGGGTGGTTCAACAAGCGAAGCGGAAGCACCTGAACCCAGCAAAACCTGGATCCGTCGCGTTGCTCCTTGATCCAGGCTACTCAGTAAATGGACAAGTATTCGAAACCCGTATTTAGCCCCTCAATCGCGAGCCTGCAGCAAAGCCTCCAGCAGGCCCCACTGATCTTCCCACATCTCCTGCGGTGAATGTCGAAAACCGCTGCGCACGTACTGGTTAATGCGCCCCTCGATGATCGACAACAACAGGTTCGCACTCGGTCCGACCGGCAACCCCGGAGACAACTCGCCGTTCATTTCGCCTTCGCGCAACACCTGCTTGAGCTGGGTTTCCAGTCTGTCATAGAACTGATCGATTCGGCTGCGCAGCCGTTCTGTCTCACCGACCAGCACATCGCCGGCCAGCAGTCGGGTAATGCCGGCGTTTTTGGCCGCGAAGCCGAGTACCAGCGTCATGATGTGTTCGCTGCGCCGAATGGCGGATTTCTGATCCTCCAGAATCCGGTTGATCAGACCGAAGATGGACTCCTCGATAAACTCGATCAGTCCCTCGAACATGCGCGCCTTGCTGGGGAAATGGCGATACAGCGCGGCCTCGGAAACCCCGACGGCGCGGGCCAGACCGGCGGTGGTAATCCGCTCGCCGGGACTGTTCTCCAGTTCACCGGCCAGTACCTCGAGTATCTGCTGGCGGCGTGACGGCTTGTCCGATTGCTTCTGGTTCATAGCGCCTGTCTTCAGTTATGGTCCTTCAATTTCGAATCCCTTGATTTTAAATCTTTTAATTCCGAATCAAGGTACCGACACCTTCGTCGGTTAACACTTCCAGCAGGACGGCGTGCTCGACCCGCCCATCGATGATCTGCGCGGTGCCGACGCCGGAGTGCACGGCATCCAGGGCACAGCGAATTTTGGGCAACATTCCCCCGTGGATCGTGCCATCTTCGATCAAACCTTCCACTTCCTTTGCCTTGAGACCGGTCAACAGTCCGCCGTCATTATCCATTACGCCCGGCGTATTGGTCAGCAGGATCAGTTTTTCCGCCCCCAGGGTAATGGCCAGCTTGCCGGCCACCAGATCGGCATTGATATTATAGGATTGGCCATCCTCGCCAACACCGATAGGCGCGATAACCGGAATGAAATCCCCTTGTTTGATCAGCATATTGATCACGGAAGGGTCGATACTCTGCACATCCCCCACATGACCGATATCAATAATCTCGGGCGTATTCATTTGTGGATTCTGACGCTCGAAGGTCATCTTGCGCGCCCGGATTAACCCGCCATCCTTGCCGGTCAGCCCGACAGCATGGCCTCCGGCCTGATTGATCAGATTGACGATCTCCTTGTTCACCAGGCCACCGAGCACCATCAATACTACATCCATGGTCTCGGAATCGGTCACCCGCATGCCCTCGATAAACTCGCTCTCCTTGCCAATCTGCTTGAGTACGTTACCGATCTGCGGACCGCCACCATGCACGACGACCGGGTTCATGCCCACCAGTTTCATCAGCACGATATCGCGCGCGAATCCCTGCTTGAGATTCTCGTCGACCATGGCGTTACCGCCATATTTAATCACTATCGTCTTGCCCGAAAAGCGCTGAATATAGGGCAGCGCTTCGGTCAGGACCTTGGCGATATTCAGTGCGGATTTGGCGTTAATGCTCATACAAATGTTTTTTTATCCGGTTGATGCGCGAGGAAGTGCCTTTGCCTAGAAAGGCAGGCTGAGATCGGGCTTGACCGATTGCAGTAATTCGCGGAACTGTTGCTGAATGCGTTGCAGGGCTTCCTTGTCTTTAGCTTCAAACCGCATGATCAGGCTCGGTGTCGTATTGGACGCCCGCACCAGTCCCCAGCCATCCTCAAAATCGGCCCGTATGCCATCGATCATGATGACATTGGCATTGTCGAATTCGGCCCGGCTCATCAGCTCATCCATAAACTGGTGCTGTTCGCCCTCGGCCAGATCGACGCGCAGTTCGGGCGTGTTGAGCATATCCGGCAAACTGGCAAAGACTGCCTGCGGCTTGCGCTTGTCCTTGGCCAGGATTTCCAGCAAGCGCGCGGCAGCATACAGAGCATCATCAAAGCCGAACCAGCGTTCCTGGAAAAAGATATGTCCACTCATCTCACCCGCCAGCAGTGCCCCGGATTGTTTCATTTTGGCTTTAATCAGCGAATGACCGGTCTTCCACATGATCGGCTCGCCGCCTTTCTCCCAGATTACTTTGGTGAGATTACTGGAGCATTTGATATCGTAAATAATCTGCGCGCCATGATTACGCGTCAGGATATCGGCGGCATACAACATCATCAGCCGATCCGGCCAGATAATATTACCATCGGGACTGACCACGCCAATACGATCGCCATCACCATCGAAGGCAATCCCCAGATCGGCATTCTGGGCCCGCACCAGTTCGATGACATCACGCAGGTTCTCGGGCTGGCTGGGATCGGGATGATGATTGGGGAAGTTGCCATCCACTTCGCTGTAAATGTCGATCAACTCGACACCCAGTCCGCGGAACAACGCCGGCGCCACCGCCCCGGCGACGCCGTTACCGCAGTCGACCACCACCTTGAGCGGACGCGCCAGCTTGATATCGGAAACAATCTGTTGGATATAGTCATTGGTAATGCTGTGCGTGCCATAGCTGCCCTTGCCCTGGGCAAAATCCTTGTTCTCGATACGCTGACGCAAGCCCTGGATCGCGTCGCCCGAGAGCGTTTCACCGCCCAGCACCATCTTGAAGCCGTTATAGTCGGGCGGGTTGTGACTGCCGGTGAGCATCACGCCGGATCCATCAGCCAGCTGGTGCGCCGCATAGTACAGGACCGGAGTCGGTACCATGCCGACATCGATCACCTGCAGGCCGGCGGCCTGCAGCCCGCGCACCAGCGCACCACCCAGTTCCGGACCGGATTTGCGTCCATCGCGCCCGAAGGCGATTTTGGTCAGTCCCCGCTGGCGGGCCTCGCTGCCCAGTGCCTGTCCAATCAATAGCGCATGCTGGGGAGTCAGAGTCCGCCCGACGATGCCTCGAATATCATAGGCTTTGAAGATCTCCGCCGGAGGCATGGCCGGCGCCGGCGCGTTACTGGCCGTAGCAGTTGGGGCAGCTTCAGGTTTTTTTGGCGACTCGGGCTCCCGGCTTTCGAAACGGGCCCGATCCTCGTCACTATCCAGCTCTTCCACCGACATGGCGCTGCTGTCCATAAAGATCCGGTCGGATGAGCCATCCAGGCTGGCCATGTTCAGTGAATTGTCCTCGTCATCGTGCTCGCGCCGCATGATCGGAGCGGCCGGTAAATCCTGCAACCGTTTGGCCATTTCCTTGAACTCTTTCATCTTGAGGAAATACTCATGGCGCTTGTTACCGCGCAGTACGCTGGCTTCGAGCAGCATGAAGTTTTCCAGATCGGCGGAGATGGAGCGGCTCATCGCCTGGTAAAGCAACAAGGTCACGATCCCGGTCAGAACGATACTGATCGCCAGAACGGTCAACAGGTTCACATTAAAGGCCGAGACCCGTTCCACCTGCGGCATCCAGGCCGACAACCGCCAGGCCGTGTTGGGAATATCCACATGGGTCGAGTCGGCCAGCGTCTGATGTCGCACTTCGCCGGCCTTGCCCAGCAGAACACTGCTCTGCTCCGTAATCTTCTGATGGAGTTCAACGTAGCCGTCGCCGGCTGCCTTATTGATCCACCGCTTTAGCAATCCGACATCCAGCGCCAGCTGCACATGACCGATCACCTTCTCACCACGGCGATCCAGCACCGGCTCGACGATATCGATATGTTCCTGTGGTGTTTCGAGCGCGTGCACTTCCACAGGCGGCCGTGCCTTGAGTTCTTCCGCCTGACGCTGCAGGTCCAGACAGGCAAACCCCAGATGCGGCTCACTGGTTTTATCGGGGGAATAAATCTTTGGCGGCAGCAAGCGCACCCGCAGGGCGTTATCAAATATGGTGAGCAGTTCACCTTCACGTTCAGCGATCGACGAGCGGCTGCCGCTTTGCAGCAATTCACGGGTCTGCGGATCGTGGGCGATACTGCTCAGGGCATGGGCGTAATCGGCCACCGATTCGCTAATGCCAGCGGCGGTGCGTCGCGCCTCATTCTCAAGAACCGCGTTCTCCTGGGTTTGCAGAGCACTGAGCGGGGTCATCTGGCCGATGAATACCGCGACCGAAAGGATGCCACTGAACAGCAAGAAAGCGATCAGGCTTACCGCGGAGAGGGTGATTCCGCTGGACCGGAGCTGTTGTTCCTGGTTTTTGCTTTTACGTTTGCGACGACGGGCCACTCTGCCTCTCCCCCTGTTATTCGGATTATGCCGGGTTATGCACGACCGGTATGCCCGAAGCCGCCTTCGGCCCGCGAGCTCGCTGCAAACTCCTCCACGAGATCGAACTGTGCCTGGACTACTGGCACAAACACCAGCTGGGCAATACGCTCACCAATATTGATAGTAAAAGAATCACTGCCACGATTCCAACAGGAAACGAACAGCTGACCCTGGTAGTCCGAATCGATCAGCCCGACCAGATTACCGAGCACGATGCCATGCTTATGCCCGAGCCCGGAACGCGGCAGGATCACCGCCGCCAGCGACGGATCGCCGATATGAATCGACAGGCCGGTCGGAATGAGTTCTGTCTGACCGGGATTGAGCACCAGCGTTTCATCCAGGCAGGCACGCAGATCGAGTCCGGCAGAACCATCGGTGGCGTAATCGGGCACGGGAATCTCTTCACCGAGACGGGGATCAAGCAGTTTCAGTTGAATACGGGCCATATGAATAAAGCGCCTGTGTTGGAAAAACGTTACTGTTCTATTGTTATTTTATGTGGCCGACTATCGCGGCCGAATCAGCTTTTTTTCAATTCTACTACGTTGGTGCCACTTGCGGCAGTCCGGGTTCCCGTTTCATAGCGACTGGCAATCAGCGGAATCAAGTGGCGCGCCAGTTGCGCCTTGCCGGCCAGCGGCAGCTCGGTCTTGCCGTCCGGCCAGAATATCTGCAATGCATTGGTATCGCTGCCGAAGGTTCCCTCAGTCTCGACCGCGGCCGGCCCCACCGGGTTGGCCACCACCATCTCCAGCCGTTTTTCCTGTAACTTGGCGCGGGCATAGCGGGCCAGATCCGTTGTCTCGGCGGCAAAGCCGACACAGAACAGCCGCGGATGCCGCTGCTTGACGCCCGCGAGAATATCCGGGGTTTTCTCCAGTTCCAGAGTCAGTGACGCCGGATCTTTTTTGATTTTTTGTTCCGAGGCCTGGACAGGCCGGTAATCGGCCACGGCGGCCGTGGCAATAAAAATATCCGCCTGCTCGGCGCGTGCCATCACCGACTCGTGCATCTGCTCGGCACTGACCACATCAATGCGCTCCACATGCGCGGGCGTGGCCAGGCTCACCGGCCCGCTCACCAGGATCACCCGCGCGCCGGCTTCCGCCGCCGCCTCGGCCAGGGCAAACCCCATCTTCCCGGAGCTGTGGTTGGATAAATAGCGCACCGGATCGATCGCCTCGCGGGTTGGCCCGGCGGTGATCAACACAATCTTGCCGGTCAGACTACCGGTACTGAACAGTTCTTGCACCTGCGTCACGATCGTTGCCGGGTTGCTCATCCGCCCGGCACCCACATCACCGCAGGCCTGCCCCCCTTCGTCCGGGCCGATCAGCAGGACCCCGCGCTTTTGCAGGGTACGGATATTGTCAGCCGTCGCCGGATTGGCCCACATATGGGCGTTCATCGCCGGGGCCACCGCCAGCGGGACTTCCGAGGCCAGGCAGACCGTGGAGAGCAGATCGTCGGCCCGGCCCTGGGACAGGCGGGCCAGAAAATCGGCACTGGCCGGCGCGACGAGGATCGCATCGGCCCAGCGCGCCAGCTCGATATGGCCCATCGCCGCCTCGGCATCGGCATCCAGCAGATGACGGAGCACCGGCTGACCGGAGACCGCCTGGAAGGTCATCGGGGTAACGAACTCACAGGCACCATCGGTCATCACCACCCGCACCTCGGCTCCCGCCTCGCGCAGCCGACGCACCAGATCCGCTGCCTTGTAGGCGGCGATGCTGCCGGTCACGCCGAGCAGGATATGTTTGTTGGCCAGCTGAGTCATATATTAAAGTGTATCAGAGTCCTAACTATAAGGTACTAGGGGCTAGGGGCTAGGGGCTAGGTCCTAGATACTAGCCCCTGGCTCCTAGCCCCTCTATAATTCAAGCAGTCAGTTTAACGAGCGGCACGACTGCTCAATTACGTAATTCTTATAACGCAGGCACACCACGACAAGGAGGTCGTCATGCCCCTCACCGACTGGCCGCAGGCGGAGCGCCCGCGGGAAAAACTTCTGGCCCGGGGCCCCGAGGCCCTCTCCGACGCCGAACTGCTGGCAATTTTTCTGCGCACCGGCACCCGCGGCAAGACCGTCGTGGATCTGGCCCGCGAGGTGCTGGCCCGATTCGGCGGCCTGCGCGGGTTGCTAACCGCCAGCCAGGAACAGTTCTGCCAGCTGCCCGGGCTGGGGCAGGCCAAATATGTGCAGCTGCAGGCGGTGCTGGCCCTGGCCCAGCGCCACCTGGGCGAGACCCTGCAGCGCGAC
>CAYOOC010000019.1:34576-41118 GCA_964405505.1 uncultured Thiohalophilus sp. | reverse complement strand
TATTATTCTTGGTGTCTTTGAGTCTTGGTGGTTAAAGTCATTAATGAGGCGAATTGGATTATGGCGATCCGGGATTTTGAAGAGATCATGCCCGACCTGCATCCCGATGCCTATGTGGATGAGTCGGCGCTGGTGATCGGGGATGTGGTCATCGGGGCCGACAGCTCTATCTGGCCGTTCACGGTAATCCGGGGTGATGTGAATGTGATTCGCATCGGCGGCAACACCAATATCCAGGATAACTCGGTCCTGCATGTGACCCACGACGGGCCGCACAACCCCGGTGGTTATGCCCTGAACGTGGGCGATAACGTCACCGTCGGTCATCGCGTGATTTTGCATGGCTGCAGTATTGCCGACCACTGTCTGATCGGAATGGGCGCGACGGTGATGGATGGTGTCACAGTGCACGAACATACCATCATTGGCGCCGGTTCACTGGTCACGCCCGGTAAGGAACTGGATGGCGGTCTGTGGCTGGGCAGTCCGGCGCGCAAGGTGCGTGAGCTGACCGACGAGGAACGCGAGTCCATTGCCTATTCCGCCCAACACTACGTTCGACTGAAAAACCGCCATCAGTTGTCCTGACGGACCATGGCACGACTTACGCCGGCGTTTTTCGATCAGGATCCCGCTGAGCTGGCGAAAGCCCTGCTCGGAAAGGTACTCCGTCATCGCCATGCTGAACACTGGCTGGCCTGCCGAATTATCGAAACCGAAGCCTATTATCTCGACGAGCGCGGCAGTCATTCCTCACAAGGCTATACCGAGAAACGCCGGGCCATGTTCATGCCACCCGGTACCATTTATATGTATTATGCCCGCGGCGGTGATTCACTGAATGTCAGTGCGCGGGGCGAAGGCAACGCGGTATTGATCAAATCGGGGCTGGCATATTTCGATCGCAAGTCGCCGCGCGACAATCTGGCGATCATGCAGGAGCTCAATCCGATCAAAGGTTCGGGTAAACAACGCCCGCAAGAAAAACTCTGCAGCGGGCAAACGTTGTTATGCGCGGCACTGGGTCTGAAAGTCAATCGCTGGGATCAACAGCAGTTTGACAAACAGCACTTTTATATCGACGATGTCGGTTATCAGCCGGAATCGATCATTCAGACCACGCGTCTGGGTATACCCGAAGGCCGCGATGAACACCTGATGTACCGTTTTATCGATCAGTCACATGCCGGGCAGTGCACCAGCAATCCTTTAACCAAACGTCGTTGGCAGGAAGGACGGGATTATGTTCTCCATGCTGTATCTGCTGCTGGCTGAGCTGACGGTTCTACTGCATTTTCTGTTTGTCGTGTTTGTCACTGTGGGCGGACTGCCGGTATTGCGCTGGCCGAAACTGGCCTGGCTGCATCTGCCGGCTTTAGTCTGGGGGATCTATATTCAGTTCAGCGGCGGCTATTGTCCCCTCACGCCGCTGGAAAAAACCTTTCGCCAGCTGGCCGGTATGCAAACCTATGACGGCGGGTTTATCAATCACTATCTCATCCCGATAATTTACCCACCCGGACTGACACCAGAGATGCAGATCATGATCGGTATCGGGCTGATCGTGTTGAACGTGCTGATCTACAGCCTGGTGATTTACCGCCAACGTCATCGGCACAAGTAGGTAATTTACTGGGATTAACGCAAAGTGCGCCAAGACGCAGAGGACGCAAAGAGAAAAGTAATTTTATGGTGCTACTGAATAATTGGCAGTGCGTTGAAGTGACGGGAACATATACTTTAAAGGACCGGAGCAATAATGATTTAGTTTACGTTCTTTGCGCCTCTGCGTGACGTACAGGGATGTACTAATGTCGCGGAAGGCATGGAGGCCGTGAGCGACCCTTTGCGTTTCTTCCACCATGCCATCTAGGAAACCATCTCGCGACGTAACTGCTCGATGACGGGTTTGGTGTCGGGTCGTACGCCGCGCCAGATGTAAAACGACTCGGCGGCCTGCTCTACCAGCATGCCCAGACCATCCAGCACGATAGTGGCGCCATGTTGTGTGGCCCAGTGCATGAAAGGCGTGAGTTCGGCGCCGTACATCATGTCGTAGCAGGCGGCGCCGTCGGCCAGCAGGTTGTCGGGCAGCGGGGGCAGTTCGCCCTGTAAACTGGCCGCGGTCGCGTTGATCACCAGGTCGAACTGTTTATTCTGCAATGCTTCGTAACCGCAACCTTCGATCGGGCCCAGATCGCGGAAGGTGTCGGCCAGTTCGCGGGCTTTTTCCGCCGTACGGTTGGCGATGATCAGTTGTGCCGGTTGCTGTTCGAGCAGCGGGGCGAGAACACCTCGAGCGGCACCGCCGGCACCCATGAGCAGGATACGTTGGTCCTGGATGGCGATCTGGTTGTTGAGTAAATCATTCACCAGGCCGATGCCGTCGGTGTTATCGCCAAACAGGGTTTTGTCGATAAACTTGATGGTATTGACCGCGCCGGCCCGTTCGGCTCGATCACTGCGTTCGTTGACCAGCGCCCACGCTTCCTGTTTGAAAGGCACGGTGATATTGAGCCCCTTGCCGCCGCTGGCGTCGAAGTTGCCGACGGCCTGGGCAAAGCCGCCGGGATCGACCTGGATCGCTTCATAGTGGACCGGCTCACTGGTCTGTTCGGCAAACAGGGCATGAATACGCGGTGACTTGCTGTGGGCAACCGGGTTGCCCATCACGGCATAGTTGTCGAGGCGGCGGCGAAAATCGAACAGGTCGCTCATAAGGCTGGTGTCATCGGCTGGTGAGTTGCTCTGGTGTGTACATCGTGCGCCGGATGTCGCACGGATCCTGATGCAACATGCATCAGGACAGCGTGCTAGTATTGTATCGTATCCGGTGCCGAGTAGATAAACCACATAGTATGATTTTTTCACGTTCCCGAAAAGAGCAGTTTCACCGTCAGCTTGCGGCGGTGGATCTGGGTTCCAACAGTTTTCATATGATTGTGGCCCGTGCCAGCGATCGAGCTTTGCAGGTACAGGATCGGTTGCGCGAAATGGTGCGCCTCGGTGCCGGCCTGGACGAGGCAGGCAATCTTGACGCAGCGGCACAGCAGCGCGCGCTGGACTGCCTGGAACGCTTCGGGCAGCGTTTGCAAAGTCTCAAGGATCGGGAAGTGCGCGTGGTCGGCACCAACACCTTGCGCGCGGCACGCAATGCTCCGGATTTTTTACAACAGGCGGAAACGGCGCTGGGCCAATCGGTGGAAATCATTTCGGGGATTGAAGAGGCCCGACTGATCTATCTGGGCGTGGCCCACAGCCTGGCCGAAGACGGTAATCGCCGCATGGTGATCGACATTGGGGGTGGCAGTACCGAGGTGATCATCGGCGAGCGTTTCGAACCCCTGTTGCTGGAAAGCCTGTATATGGGTTGTGTGAGCATGAGCCGGGAATTTTTTCCCGACGGCGCGATTACCCCGATCCGCCTGCGAGCAGCCGAAATGGCGGCCCAACTGGAGCTGGAAGGCTTTGCCCATCGCTGTCATCAATTGGGCTGGGAGCAGACGGTCGGGGCCTCGGGTACCGCCAAGGCGCTGGCAAAAGTGGTGCAGGCGCAGGGCTGGTGTACTGAAGGCATCACAGCCAAAGCCATGAAACAACTGCGCAAGGCGTTGCTGGCGGCCGGCCACGTTGATCGGCTTTCCCTGAAGGGGTTGAATGAGGAACGCCGACCGGTGTTTGTCGGCGGGTTTGCGATCATGTGGGCGCTGTTTCAGTCACTGGATATCAAACAGATGCTGGTTTCGGACGGGGCGCTGCGCGAAGGTTTGCTGTACGACATGCTCGGTCGGTATCAGCATGAAGATGTGCGCGAGCACAGTGTTGAGCAGTTACAAAAACGCTATCAGATCGATCTCGAGCATGCCTGGCAAGTGGAAAAAACGGCGCTTACCTTGCTGGATCAGGTCAGTGAGTCCTGGCAACTCGACCCGTCGCGATATGCCCAGGTACTGGGCTGGGCGGCCCGCCTGCACGAGATTGGTCTGGCTATTGCGCATGCCGGTTATCACAAGCACGGGGCCTATCTGCTGGAGCACTCGGATTTGCCCGGATTCAGTGTTCAGGAACAGCAGTTGCTGGCGAACCTGGTACGCAGTCATCGGCGCAAGCCGGACCCGCAGACATTTGAGCCCCTGCCCAAATCGCTGCGGGAGATTGCCATTAAACTGACGATCCTGCTACGCCTGGCCGTCAAGCTGCAACGCAGCCGGTTGCACGACGCCCTGCCCGATGTTCGTCTCAAGGCCAGGCCCCGACAACTCAAGCTTAGCTTTCCCGATGAGTGGCTGGATCAACATGATTTGACGCGGGCGGATCTGGAGCGCGAGGTCGAGTACCTGCAGTTACTCGATTATGAGCTGAAAATTACCACACCGTAATTGCAGGGCACTGGTCACTCGCGGCTGGTAACTAGTTACTTTTCTCAGTACCTGGATCGGCGGCCAGTTTTTCCAGCAGCTGGCGCTGCACATTACGCGGTTTCTGGTTGCCCTGTTTGACCTTGCGGTAAGTCCCATCGGTCTGCAGTTGCCAGGCAAGGGTATTGTCCGCCAGATAAGTAAGCAGTCCGTCGTTAATCACCCGTTTTTTCAGTGCCGGATCCTCAATGGGGAAACAGGTTTCCACCCGGCGGAAAAAGTTACGATCCATCCAGTCGGCGCTGGAACAGAGTACCTGCGGATCACCCTCGTTTTCAAAATAATAGACCCGGGTGTGTTCCAGAAACCGGCCGACTACCGAGCGAACGTGAATGTTGTCGGAAATCCCGGCGACGCCGGGGCGCAGGCAACAGATCCCGCGCACGATCAGATCAATTTTGACCCCGGCCTGCGAGGCTTCATAAAGTTTGGCGATGATCTTCGATTCCACCAGGGAATTGATCTTGACGATGATCCGGGCCGGCTTGCCGGCACGCGCGGTTTCCGCTTCCTGATCGATCAGGCTCATCAGCCGTTTATGCAGAGTAAACGGCGATTGCCACAACTTGCGCAGCTTGGTGGCCTTGCCCAGGCCGGTCAGCTGGGTGAAGAGGCGATGCACATCATCGCCAATGGCCTTGTCGCAGGTCAGCAAGCCATAGTCGGTATACACGCGCGCAGTGCCGGCATGGTAGTTGCCGGTCCCCAGATGTGCATAGCGGCGAATCCGGCGCCCTTCACGACGGACGATCAATAACAACTTGGCGTGGGTCTTGTGCCCGACCACACCGTAAACCACATGCGCGCCGGCATCCTGCAGGCGGGTCGCCAGCTCGATATTGGCCGCCTCGTCGAAACGGGCGCGCAATTCCACCACCACGGTAACTTCCTTGCCGGTACGTGCGGCCTCCACCAGCGCGTCGACCAGGGGCGAATCGGCACCGGTGCGGTACAGGGTCTGCTTGATCGCCAGTACCTGCGGATCGCTGGCAGCCTGTTTCAACAGGCTGATGACCGGGGCAAAGGATTCGAAGGGATGATGCAACAGCACATCGCCATGGCGAATTACCTCGAACAGGTCCTCGTTGTTCTTGATTCGTTTGGGAATACCGGGAGTGAACGGCGGGTACTTGAGATCGGGCCGATCCACCAGATCATGGATCTCCAGCAGTCGGTTGAGATTCACCGGTCCGTTGACCTGGTAAAGATCTTCCCGGTCGAGTTTGAATTTTTGTAACAGGAACTCGGCCATCTCGTCGCTGCAGTTGTCGGCGACTTCCAGACGGACCGCATCACTCAAACGGCGCGATGAGAGCTCACCTTTGATGGCGCGCATCAGATCATCGATTTCCTCCTCGTCCACAAACAGATCGCTGTCACGGGTCACCCGGAACTGATAACAGCCGGTGACGTTCATGCCCGGGAACAGTTCACTGACATGGGTGTGGATGATGGAGCTCAAAAAGACAAAAGTATCGCCGTTGGCAAGCGACGAGGGCAGACGGATCAGGCGCGGCAGACTGCGCGGTGCCTGAACGATGGCGATACGACTGTCACGGCCGAAGGCGTCCTTGCCTTCCAGGGCGACAATAAAATTGAGGCTGCGATTGAGCACCCGCGGGAAGGGATGGGCCGGATCCAGCCCCAGCGGGCTCAGCACCGGCAACAGTTCGTTGGTGAAATAGCGTTTGATCCAGGCGGCCTGTTTCTGGTTCCAGCGCGCACGTTTGAGAAAATGGATCCGTTGTTTGGCCAGTTCGGGAATCAGAACTTCGTTCAGGACCCGATACTGTTCGTCCACCAGGCGGTGGGCCTCGTCGCTGATCCGGGCCAGCAGCTGCTCCGGTGTCAGGCTGTCGGCGCTGCCACTGGTGGATTCGAGCGCGGCACGATGCATCAGGCCGGCCACCCGGATTTCGAAAAACTCGTCCAGGTTGGTGCTGGAGATGCACAAGAACCGCAGCCGTTCGAGCAGCGGCACACTCTCATCGCAGGCTTGGGCCAGTACGCGCCACTGAAACTGGAGCAGGCTCAGTTCGCGGTTGAAATAGAGATCGGGGTCGGTCAGGTTGGTTTTCTCCATATTGTCATAAAACCATAACCGTATGACAACGGGATGACAAA